>JBGPNQ010000385.1:0-4987 GCA_041487615.1 Anaerolineae bacterium | reverse complement strand
GAATCAGGGTGGCGGCTGGACGTGGGTATGCGGAGGTGGGTTGAGCGTTCTGATCGGATTTGGCTTTATCTGGTTTGCGAGTCGCCAAGCCAAGACAACAGGAGATACCAATGTCACTCTCCAGGTGGATCTGCCTGCACAGACAAAGATCGAGGCCATGAATTGCAAGAATTGCGGTGGCGCGCTGAAAGCTGAGAATATCAAAATGATCGCGGGTGCGCCGACCGTGGAATGTCCTTATTGCGGAACAACCTATCAGCTTGTCGAAGAGCCAAAGTGGTAGCTCATCCTCCACGAGGAGAATCCATGCTCCGAAGAATCATCACAATCACATTAGTTATCCTTGTCGCGGCGCTGCTCACTATTCCGGCCGCTGCGCAATCCTATTTTTTCAGCCTGGATAAGGAAGTTGTCAACGCCTACTGGAATTCGGATGGAACATTGGCGCTGGATTATCTGCTTACGTTCTCCAACCAGCCTGGCGGTCATACGATCGAATTCGTTGACGTTGGCATGCCGAACGGCAGCTTTGATTTGAATACTGCCCGCGCAGAGTTCAACGGCCATTCGCTTTCGGTCTCGGGCGACTTTCAAGGTACGGGCGGCGACGGCTTTGCTGTGGCAATGGGCCAATATGCAATTCCGCCCGGGGGAACGGGGACCGTTCACGTTTTCGTTGGAAGCGTATCCGGTGTCCTCTATAAAGACTCCGATGACTCGAACTACGCCAGCGCGGTCTTCACGCCTCTCTATTTCGAGAGCAATGTCATTACAGGCAGCACCGATATCACCGTGACCTACCATTTGCCGCCAGGAGTTCAATCTAATGAGCCGCGCTGGCATTCCGCACCGTCTGGTTTCCCATCTGAGCCACAAACCGGTTTTGATTCGCAAAATAGAATTACGTACACATGGCATAACGCGAATGCGGATGGTTCTGAGCAATACAAATTCGGAGCGTCATTTCCGAAAAAGTATGTGCCTTCGAGCAGCATCGTCACTGTAAGCCTGCCATCGATTTCGCCTGATGCAGTATTTCCCATCCTTTGCCTGGGTTTCTTCGCGTTTATGTTCCTGGGAATTCCCATTCTCGGTGCGGTTGCAAACAATCGCCGCAAGTTGCAGTATTTGCCGCCGCGCATTTCCATTGAAGGACATGGCATCAAACGCGGATTGACCGCGGTCGAGGCGGCCATCCTGCTGGGTGAACCGCTCGATAAGGTGATGACCATGATCCTGTTCGGCGCAATCAAGAAAAACGCCGCGCAGGTGATCTCGCGCGATCCACTTCAAGTGGATGTGACAGCTCCTCTGCCTGAGGATCTCCACGACTATGAATTGAATTTCCTGAACGCCTTTCGTGAAGACAAGGCGCCGACGCGCAGAAATCTTTTAGAGGAGATGACAGTCAAACTCGTGCGTTCGGTCTCGGAGAAGATGAAGGGCTTTAGCCGCCGCGAAACCATTGACTACTACAGGAACATCATGGAAACCGCCTGGAAGCAGGTGGAAGCTGCCGATACGCCGGAAGTGAAGAGTCAACTGTTCGATAAGAACCTTGAATGGACCATGCTGGATCGCGACTACGATGACCGCACCCGGCGTGTGTTCCATGGCCCTGTGTATATCCCGATGTGGTGGGGACGATACGATCCGGGGTACGGACGAACTGTTTCCACTTCAGGTGGTCCTTCCGCGTCTTTACCATCCATGCCCTCTGTGCCGCGTCTGCCGGGTTCAGACTTTGCCTCCTCAGTGGCAGTCGGTATGCAGACCTTCTCACAGAAGGTAATCGGCAACGTCACAGACTTTACCAGCCGCGTAACGAATGTGACCAACCCTCCACCCAAGCCGACATCCAGCGGTTCGTATGGAGGTCGCTCCGGCGGTGGGGGAGGGCGTTCCTGCGCGTGCGCCTGCGCCTGTGCGGGTTGCGCCTGTGCTTGTGCTGGTGGCGGTAGATAATATCGAGGCATATCGTGACGCTTCTCAATTCTCTTAAAAGTGTATTTCAATCGCCGCCAGCGATTGCCATTCCATCATTGGGATTGCATCACTACGTTCGGGAGACCGAATTGGAAAAATCACGTATTCATCTGCGTATTGACCCGGATGGACATGGCACGCTGATCGTCAATGCCAGCAGCGTGATGCATTTGAACCCGACTGCTGCATACATGGCATGGTTAATTCTGGAAGGAAAGACGCAAGAGGAAAAGGTGCGCGCCATTCGGACGCGCTATGCCGTGTCAAAGCGACAGGCCGAATCTGATCTTTCTTCCTTCCTCCTTCAATTTGAAGAATTGATCCGGCCCGATGGCGCCTGCCCCGTGCACGAACTGGAATTGGAATCGTTGATGCCTTTCAGTGTGCGTCCGAGCGCGCCTTATCGTATGGACCTGGCGGTCACCTATCGCTGTAATAACGATTGCGCACATTGCTATAACGCCCGTGAACGAAACTTCCCTGAGCTGACAACAGAACAATGGTTCAAGATCATCGATCAACTTTGGGCATTGGGAGTTCCACATCTGGTCTTCACCGGTGGGGAGGCGACCCTTCGAAATGATCTGCCCGAGCTGATCCACCACGCCGAATCCAATGGACAGATAACAGGTCTCAACACGAATGCCCGCCGGCTCATGGATGAAAAGTATGTGCAGCAGCTGGTGGACGCGGGGCTCGATCATGTGCAAGTCACAGTCGAATCCTGCGATGAGAATATTCACGATGAGATGATGCGAGCCAAAGGCGCGTTCAAGCAAACAATTGCGGGATTGAAAAATGCCTTGCGAAACAACCTGTATGTGATGACGAACACGACCATGCTTCATACGAATGTTCACACAATTCCCGAAACATTGGATTTCCTTGCGGACCTGGGCGTTCCCACCATTGGATTGAATGCATTGATCTATTCGGGTAACGGTCTTACGGTTGGAACCGGCCTGCGTGAAAATGAATTACAGCCTATTCTGGATATTGCCGGACGCAAAACCGCCGGGCGTGGGCAAAAACTGATCTGGTACACACCTACGCAATACTGTCAGTTCGACCCGACCGCTAATCATCTGGGTGTGAAGGGCTGCACCGCTGCGTTGTATAGCATGTGCATTGAGTCCAACGGGAATGTATTGCCATGCCAGTCGTATTATCAATCACTTGGTAATCTTCTAACCGACCCATGGGACTCGATCTGGAATCACAAACTCGCGGTTCGCTTGCGCGAAAGGCATAACCTGCCTGCAAAATGTAACGGCTGTATTTTTGTTGCAGAATGTGGCGGAGGTTGTCCATTGCAATTTGCCGCAAACATGGAAGTTCAAGCGGCTGTGTAATGAAAAATTCATTTTCGAATCGGAGCATTCATGAGTGAAATTGATTGGATCAAAGAATTTCCCGCTGCAGTTACTGTCTGTGACGAAAACGGAATCATCCTTGCCATGAACGACAAGGCAGCCAAGACATTCGAAAAAGATGGTGGTCGGGAATTGATCGGGTCTAACATGCTCGACTGCCACCCCGAGCATGCACGCCTCAAAACAGAAGCACTTCTAGCCGGGCGTGAGAAAAATGTGTACACCATTGAAAAGAATGGCATCCGAAAATTGATCTATCAATCGCCCTGGTATCGCAACGGACAATACGCAGGGTTTGCGGAACTATCGCTCGAAATTCCATTCGACATGCCGCATTTCATCCGCTCCTAAGCGGGAGGTATCTCATGAACATCTTCAAGCGCATCGCTGACCGATTTGCCAAAGTGACACCGCTGCCGGCAGGCACATATCACTTGCAGACTTCGCTGGATGAAACACCCTATCGTTTGCACCTTCGCCTGCATAGTGATGGTTCGGGAATCCTGATCGTGAACGCCTCCACGGTATTGCAGTTGAATCCAACAGCGGCGGAATACGCCTTCCATCTGGTGAAAGGCGCTTCGCCGGAGGAGGCTGGGAAAGAGATTGCCAGGCGTTATCGTGTCAGCAAGGAGACAGCGCTGGCGGACTACAACGATTTTGCTGAACGGATTCACACGTTGATATCCACGCCTGATCTGGATCCGGTCTCTTATCTCGACTTCGAGTTGGCGGCCCCTCATTCAGCGGATCTCACCGCTCCGCTTCGCCTCGATTGCGCGCTGACCTATCGTCTGCCTGCGAATAGCGGAGCCGAATACGCGCCGACCAAGCGCGTGGACCGTGAGTTGACTACCGACGAATGGAAAACAATCCTAGATCGAGCCTGGGATTTTGGAATCCCACAAATTACGTTTACGGGCGGTGAAGCCACATTGCGTGAAGATTTGCCGTATCTAATCGCCCAGGCAGAAAAGAATGGACAGGTCTGCGGTCTGCTGACAGATGGATTAAAACTCATAGACAAACAATATGTATCCCTTCTCCTGCAAACAGGGCTTGACCACATCCTTTTCCTCCTTCAATCCGATAGCCCTGAATCATGGCAGGCCTTGGGGAGTGTCCTTTCGGAGGATATTTTTGTGACTGTCCACATCACACTCAATCAACGGAATATAAAAACTGCCGATGAGATTCTCGGACGATTGGCGAAACTTGGCGTACGGAGCCTATCTCTCACCATTTCGGATGCTTCGCTGCAAGATGCATTTGCTGGGCTTCGGAACAAAGCTGCCGAAAGTGGACTCACATTGCGCTTCGATCTGCCCGTCCCGTATTCAGCGCATCACCCGGTCGCATATGAGACCCACGAAGATCATCTTTCTGAGGGAGCGGGCAAAGCATGGTTATATGCGGAACCCGATGGTGATGTTCTCCCTGCACAAGGTATGGCGGACAAAGTATTGGGCAATCTGTTGACAGACTCGTGGAGCAAGATTTATCCTCCACACGCATGAATTGGCATACACGTTTCACCCAACAAGCCAACTGGACTCGCGACCTGCGCACCTATATTTTTAATAAGGCAGGATTGGAGGACGCACAGTATGTGCTGGAAGTAGGCTGCG
>JBGPNQ010000384.1:0-4995 GCA_041487615.1 Anaerolineae bacterium | reverse complement strand
TTATCCTGCCCGCGCCGCCGTCCCCGGCGGCGGGAACGCCGCCTTGAGCAGAGGGAAGCGAAAGTGACGGCACCCGATAAACCGTTTCGCCGCTGATGCCAAGCGCCTCGCGGCTGCTGGCGATGATTTTTATGTGCGGTGCGTTGTGCAGAAATTCATCCGCCAGTTGTGCGCTGGCTTCGACGAGATGTTCGCAGTTATCGAGGAGGAGCAGAAGATTTTTTGCGCGCAGATAATCTGTGACGATGTTCAGCAATGGCATCTCGACCTGGGCGCGCACGCCCAACACCGACGCGACCGTTTGAAGAATGAGCGCCGGGTCGGCCAGTGGAGCAAGTTCGATCAGCCACACGCCATCGGTGAAGTCCCCAAGCATTTCCGTTGCGAGTTGCAGGGAGAGCCGCGTCTTGCCTGTGCCGCCTGGACCAATCAGTGTCAACAAGCGGGCTCCTTCCAGTTTCTGCTTCGCTTCTTTGAGTTCGCGCTCGCGCCCAATGAACGATGTGAGTTGATTGGGAAGATTGTTCGTCGCGGTGGGAATTGTATTCAGCGCGGGAAAATTCTTTTGTAAATCGGGCGCAACGACCTGAAAGATTTTTTCGGCACGCAATAATCCCTTAAGGTGATATTCGCCTAAATCAGTCAGGGACACATTCGTCGGTAAATGCTCCTGCACCACTTGTGCTGTTACATCCGAAATCAGAATCTGCCCCCCGTGACCCGCGGACATGATGCGCGCGGCCCGGTTGAGGGCCTGACCAAAGTAATCGCCATCGCGCAGCTCCGCTTCGCCGGTATGCAGGCCCATGCGAACGCGAATGTAGACTTCCGAAGTCTCCAAAACTTCGGAAGTCTGTTGCAATCTACGTTGCGAGCCAAGTGCGGCATTCATTCCTTCGATGGCTGTTGTAAAAACCGCATGGACCCCATCACCGGTGGTTTTGATGATGTGTCCGTGATTGGATTCAATTGCTTCTCTCAGAAGAGAATCATGCCTGGCCAGTGCGGATTTCATTTCTTCGGGAAATTTTTCCCACAGAGGTGTTGAGTTTTCGATATCCGTAAGTAGAAATGTGACGGTGCCCGTGGGAAGGCGTTGCGCTGCCGAAGGTATCGAAGGATTCATCATAGAAAGAGTATACAGGCATTAATGGACAGATTCAAGCGTGACCTTCGGTATTCAGCTTGTCTTTTCGTCTCAAAGCTTATACAATGAAAAGGACCAGTGCAACGGAGGCATTTATGAAACAAGATCGGTTCCTGACAGGTATTTTGATCGGTATTGGGGTGTTGATTATCGCCGCGCTGGCGATATTTTTTGTTCGCAAAGATGCGCAATCGTATGTTTCAGATGACACGCCGGAGGGCGTGGTGCACAATTACGTGTTGTCTGTTCTCAATAAGGATTACGAAAAGGCCTACGGTTATCTCGCCGACCTGGAACATAAGCCGACGTATGATGAATTCCGCAACTCGTTCGTGACCGGTGCATTGAATCCTGCCAACTCTGGCGTGGATGTTGGTAAATCGGAGATCACGGGTGACAATGCCTATGTGGAGGTTGCCATGATCTACAATCCCAGCGACCCATTCTCGACCGGTTACCGCGATGTCCAACGAGCCATCCTTGTGAAACAGGCTGGTGGATGGAAACTATCATCCATGCCCACGTATTATTTGTGGGATTACAACTGGTATCAGGTACCGCCGAAGTAAAAACTATGTCATTGCGAGTCTTCGAGAAGCAATCTCCTTGTTAATCGTGAGATTGCTTCGTCGCTCCGCCCCTCGCAATGACAGGAGCTGTCATTATGAAATCCATTCGTCGCTTATATTTTTATCTTGTTGCCTTCATCAGCATCGAAGTAATCGTCTGGGGACTGGTCGGACTTCTGCGTTCGATCGTTGATCACAGCATTTCAGGCAGTGCGGATGCATTGGCTCAGGCGCTGGCATTGATCCTGGTCGGCGTGCCGATTTTCCTTATCCACTGGTCCTGGGCGCAACGCGCCGCGGCTCGTGATGAGGAAGAGAAGACTGCCAGCATCCGTGCGGTATTTTTGTATGCGATTTTGCTTGCCACATTGATACCCGTGGCGCAAAATGTTCTTTCCTTCATTGACCGTTCACTTGTCGAAGTTACAGGGCTGGGCGCAGCGCGCTCGTTTAGCATTTTCCGCGAACAGAGCATCCCCGACAATCTCATTGCGATCATCATCAACGTGATCGTTGCCGTGTATTTCTGGAGTGTTCTGCGCAGCGATTGGGCTACCCTGACCGCTCCCCTAAAGGGGAGCGATGGCAAAGAAAATTTCTCCGACGTTCAGCGCCTGTACCGCTATATCTGGATGCTTTATGGTTTGTTGATGACGGTCTTCGGTGCGCAGCAAGTTTTGCGTTTTCTCTTCTATGTGCCTGGCAATGTGTTGGGAGAGATGGGACGTGAGGTCGTGGTCAACGGGATCGCCTTGCTCGTGGTGGGGACTCCGGTCTGGGTGTATTCGTGGCGTGTCATTCAGGACTCTCTGGACGATCCCGCAGAAATGGGTTCGGTGCTGCGTCTCGGTATTCTCTACGTGCTATCGCTCGGTGGCGTCATCACTGTCATTACCGCCGCCTGGATGGCGATAAATACCATTCTCAATGTTGTGTTTGGGCAGGCTATGACATTCAGTCAGTTGATCCAGGAAATTGGCGGACCCATCTCGATTGGCGTACCGCTCGGATTGGTGTGGGCGTATTATGGACATTGGCTTAATCGGCATATCGAAGCTGTAGGAGATAAAGTACGCCGGGCTGGGATGAAGAGACTCTATAATTACATTTTGTCCTTCATTGGGCTGATTGTCGCATTTGTGGGTGTTGCAACCTTATTTAATTTCCTCATTGATGTGGTTACAAGATTCGGTATTTCATTTACAAACCCCATACGGCAAGTCCTAACCGCGTCGATTTCGTCCTTGATTGTCGGACTGCCGCTCTGGCTGCTGATGTGGCGACCCATGCAAGCAGAAGCCATGACCTCAGGCGAGTTGGGCGATCACGCGCGGCGCTCTGTTTTGCGCAAGGCATATTTATATCTTGCGTTATTTGCGTCTGTCATTGGCGGCATGGCAAGTGCGGTGGGACTTGTCTATCAATTGATCCGAGTCGTATTGACCGGCGCTGGTGGAAGTGATTTTGTCAATACGATCCTCAACCTAGCGCAATTGCTTTTCCTGTTCATCGTTGTATTGATGTATCACCTGAGCGTCCTGCGCGCGGATGGAGCCTCTACTGCGGATTCACTGGCGGAGAAGCAAGGCGATTACTCTGTCCTGATCGTCGATTCGGGAAACGGGTTTGTAGATTCTGTCAAAGCCGCGCTGACGAAATTTGCGGCGAAAACGCCGGTCACCGTGACAACTCCGACTACGAAACCAGATGGAAATTTCAGTGCCATCATATTGAATGGAAGTTTGGCGGTGGACGCGCCAGAGTGGATCCGCTCGTTTAATGGGAGCAGGGTCGTGGTCCAGAATGAAACGAAGGATATCGTCTGGACAGAGGACGCGGCCCAGGCAGCACAATCCGTGCAGAAATTGGCCGAAGGCCAGGATATCCAAAAACAAAAAGCGGGTCGTTCACCCTGGACGATCGTACTGTACGTTTTTGCCGCGTTATTCGCGTTGCAACTGTTGTTCATATTGTTTGCATTAGGTATATCACTCGTTGTACGTTAAGTTCAGGTGACAGTCACTTTCAAAGTGACTGTCACCTTTTTCTGATGTACAATAACAGAGTGCCGCAAAAATGGAATAAACATAATATTTGAATTCTGGAATTCAATTACCTGAAAAGGCTGGCTTTTTTATCAGACAAGCGGCAGAAATCAATTGTGATCGAGGAGATGCGCCATGAAAGTCACTGTCCTTCAAGAAAATCTTGCTCGTGGTCTTGGCATTGTTGGAAAAGCTGTTTCGCCGCGCAGTACGTTGCCTGTATTGGCGAATATATTGGTTGCTTCTGATGAAGGGCGGTTGCGTCTTTCGGCGACGAATCTTGAGATGGGCATCACCTGTTGGATTCCGGCGCGCATCGATGAAGAAGGTTCAACCACAGTGCCTGCCCGCACCTTCTCTGACCTTGTGAGTACGCTGCCCAGCGATCAGGTTTTATTGAAGCTCGATCCATCCACGCAAACCTTGAATGTGCGCGGTGGAACGTCAACGAACGATATCAAATGCATCGATGCGCAGGAGTTTCCACCGTTGCCTGTTCCCGATTTCGATGGCGCGGTGCAGATCAACGTCGGCGATTTCCGCGAGATGATCCATCAGGTTGCGTTCGCGGCTTCATCGGATGAGGCTCGTCCTGTGTTGATGGGGGTCCTCGTGCAAGTGGATAAGGATAAACTGACGATGGCTGCCGCAGATGGATTTCGACTCTCGGTCCGAAAAGCGGTTCTTTCCACGCCTGCGCCTGTTTCCGTTTCCGCAATTGTCCCGTCCCAGGCATTGAAGGAGTTGGCGCGCGTGGCATCCGATGGCGACGAACCGATTTACATGGTATTACCAAAGGGACGCGGACAAGTGGTCTTCCGCGTTAAAGATGTGGAAGTGGTCTCACAGTTGATCGATGGCACGTTCCCCGATTATCAGCAGATCATTCCTCGCTCCTATAAATCGCGCACATTGGTATCCACTGCTTCGTTATTGAAGGCATGCAAACAAGCCGAGATCTTTGCGCGTGAAGGTTCGAATGTGGCGCGCTTCAATATCAAGAGCGCACAGGGCGAAATGCAGCCAAGCGAGGTGGAAATATCCGCCACGTCTGAAGAAACCGGCAAGAACGAAACCATCGTCGAAGCAACTGTGGATGGTGGTGGCTTATTAATCGCCTTCAATGTGAAGTTCCTGCGTGAAGCCTTGGAAGTAATCCGCACACCAAACGTTGCCTTGGAGACCTCTGCGCCGAACGCGCCAGGCGTAGTCAAGCCTGTGGG
The DNA here is from genome assembly GCA_041487615.1 of Anaerolineae bacterium. Classification (GTDB taxonomy): domain Bacteria; phylum Chloroflexota; class Anaerolineae; order Anaerolineales; family Villigracilaceae; genus Defluviilinea. The sequence goes on along the minus strand of JBGPNQ010000384.1, from coordinate 11 downwards.
CGATGATCAGT
>JBGPNQ010000383.1:0-4995 GCA_041487615.1 Anaerolineae bacterium | reverse complement strand
GCAAACTCATTAAGTCCCATGGCAAACCCGCGTTGTTTCGGTCCAACGAGGTCGATTTTCATAATTACGGTTGTCGACCAGCATAGACCCTGGTTAACGCCCAGCAGCAGATTGGCGAGCACGATCCAAGCCCAACTTGATGCAAATATGATCAGGAAAGGCACAGGCAGCGCGAACAACCAGCCTGCTACTAAGATTTGCTTGCGTCCAATCCGATCGGAAAGCCGCCCGGCGAATAAGTTGGCCAGTGCCTTGACAATTCCAAAGCTGATGATAAATGAAAGCGTGAGTGATTTTGAAGTGAGACCGAAGTCGGCTTGAGCGATGAGCGGGACAACGGTGCGCTCCAAGCCCACCATTGCGCCCACAAACGCGTTGACAATAACAAGCAGAGTGAACTGCTGCCAGTTTGCTAGCAAACCAAGCCGAAGGGAGTTAGCTGCCGGAATTGAAGTTGAAGGTATCTGGACGTTGGCTTTACGAGACTGCACAGTTATTCGCTCCAGCTTCCAATTCGATGGGGTTCTCGATCAAGCGACCGGCTTCGTTGAGTTCAATGATGCGCGCATGATTCGGGGGTACGGGTGGGATTCGAGCAACCAAAGCATCAACGAATTCTGATTCGGAAAGCCGGAGCAGTCCCACCTTATTCCACAAATCACCAAGTGTGGCTGTCAATGGAATTTTGTCGAACGGTGTAGGGGTATTGGTGTGGCCTGGCAGGACAAGTGTACGTGCTGGCAACAACAACAAGTGATGATGTAGCGAGTGGTGGAGCAGTTGAGCATGTGAGCGCGTTTCCTCCGTAGTAGCATGTAAATCCGGGCGTCCAACTCCCTGCAAGAAAAGAGTGTCACCGGTGAATAAAGCCTGCCGATCCAGAAGATAGGACATGCTTTCCACCGTATGACCAGGAGTCTGTATGACCATCAGCGAAGCTTCGCCGACCTTGATGATTGAACCATGACGGAGGGGTGTGAAGGCGTACATCACACGCTCTTGATTGGGCAGATACACTGTTGCGCCACTTTGTTCAGCGAGAAGACGCGAACGTGACAGATGATCCGCGTGAATGTGGGTATCCAGAACCGCAGTGATTCGCCAGCCGCGACTCTGTGCGAGGTTCAGATACACTTCTGGATCCAGCGAAGCGTCAATCACAACCGCTTCGTTCTGGGAACCAATTAGGTAAGAGAGACATCCTTTGCCTACTCGTCGGATTTGAATCACTTGCGTATTGCTGTCTTTCAATAGAACGTCCGCCGTATTCCACGATAGACTCCAGGCACGCATACCGCCCTCAAGAGATATGGCTTCCATGCCTCGGGCCTGCAATTGCTTCGAGGCAATCTGGCTGGTGTATCCAGAATTGCAGACTGTCACGACTGGAATATCCGCGGGCAGAGAAACCCCATCCAAAGCATGGGGGTCGCGCGCTTTCAAATCAGCATATGCGTCCACATGCAGGCTTCCTGGAATCGCCCATGCGGCGCGGTCCGCGGCTGAACGTATGTCGAGAACGGTGACTGGCTTGCCTGTCTCCAACCAATCGCGTAGAGTCTCAGGGTCAATTGTGTTCATCAGTTTTTCTCCAGCATACTTTCAACCGGTAAATTGAGGGCTTGCCAATCAGGTAGACCATCGATGAGCCGACGGGCGCGATATCCGTGTTTCTGCAATAGGGTCACTGCCTCATCGGCAAACACGCAATACGGACCTCGACAATAGGCAATGATTTCCTGCTTGCGCGGTAGTTCATCAAGCCGCGCTTCCAGTTCATCTATGGGAATGGAACGCGCCTCAGGAATATGACCAGCCTGATATTCCAACTCTGGTCGAACATCCAAAATTAAAACTTCGCCTGCTTCCATACGTTGGACCAACTCAACCGCGTTGATGGATTGTAAAGGGCTGCGGTCTTGCAGAAAATTTTGAACCAGGCGATTGACTTCCGCCAGTTGGAGCTCGCCCAAATCTCGCAAGGCTTGCCACATTCGAAACACGCGCTCATCACTCAGGCGATAATACGCGTACAGCCCGTCTCGGCGAACATCCACAAGTTGAGCCGCGCGAAGCGCCTGTAGGTGTTGGGACGCGTTGGCAATGGGGAGGCTGGCTTCGCCAGCCAAATCTTCGACGGTACGTTCACCTTGAGCCAGCAAATCCAGAAGTTCCAGCCGATGCGGGTTGGACAAGGCTTTACCGATTCGAGCAAATTGGGCATAAAGCCCGTCTTTGAATTGTCGTTTATTCTGTATTCTCATATTCAATATAATAATTGAATATTAAGTTTTAGTCAATACCACTGAGAAAACGCCCATCCATCTTGGTATAGTTGTGGTCATTTCCTTATTCAGGAGATTGTTGGGGGTTATCCGCTTTCCGTTCAAGGTTGTGATTTGCCACTCGCCGCTTCGACTAGCATAAACGGGAAGCAATCCGTTTTGCAGGATAATTCGATACACATCTGCGTGAGGATGAATGTATGTGAAGAATTCGCTTTTCCTTAATCGGCGGATGCTATTCATAATTTTGTATAAGGTCAGAAGCCACCAAACTTCACGCGGATAACTCAAAGCTAGATAGCGCTTTGACCGCTCGGCAGCAGGCGTCAACAAGTTCTCCAAATAAGGGTAGCAGCAAATGACTCGATCAAGGATGACAATGTCAGCAGGCGGGATTGAATCGGGAGATTGAGCAAAGTCGCTTTGGTTGTAACGTACTCGATCCGCAAAGTGGAGAGACTCTGCAATTCGTTTTGCGGTCTCGATATAACTGGAGGAGGCGTCCACACCAACCACATTTTCTGCCAGTCCGTTTTTCAGAAGTTCTAAATGCGCTCCGCCGACACCACTGCCGATATCCAACACAGTGAACGGTTTCACGGACTGACCTTCAAAATAAGCCAACAGTTTTTGGATGCGTTTGTCCGCGCCTTTTTCCAGATACGCGCGAGCCTCACTTTCAGTGCGCTTTTGGTTGAATGTGTTTTCCAGGTCATTGGCGTTGTGGGGAACGCAACAGGAATCTCGCATCATTTTTCTATATCTCCTGCTTCAAAAGGAAAACAGTGGAACAGCCACAAGCTTCTTAATCCCCAGCCTGCGCGGCGGGTTCCATCGCGCGGACAGTTGGGTTAAAGATCAGCGCAAGTGAAATCAGCGCGATGAGCGCGCCTGAGACAACGAGCAAGCCCGTGACATCCATGCGGCTGACGACTCCAGAGAGCGCCATCGAAACAGGGATGAGGCCTGTACTGGCAAATAACAACAGACTCATCAGGCGACCGACGAATTCTTCGGGCGGGCGGCTCTGCACCCAGGTAACCAAGAATACCAATATATAGCCGTGGAATGCGCCCACCGCGAGTCCAATGACCGCCGCGAAATTTGTGGATGAAGAGACGCCCAGCAAGGCGAGCCCAATGCCCATACCGCCTGCCAGGGCAAGCAACACCGCGCCCCTGTGTTTGGGGCTGGGCTGAGGCAACACGCCCGCGAACGCCACGCCAAGGAGCGAACCCAAGCCCCGCGCGGAAAGGATCGCGCCATACGCCACCGCGCCTTCGAGGAAGCGCGTTTCTGCAAGAAGCGGAACGCCGATGATGAAGGGTCCGTCGAAGAAGAACGTGACTGCAGCGACCACCAAGAAGAATGCGCGCAGGGGAATATCGTTCCAGACGAACGCGAGACCCGAGCCAATTGATTTGAGGAGGTTTTCTCCGCCGCGGCTTGATTCGACGCGGGGCTGATTAATGAACAGAAGCGTGACGAGAGAGGCGAGGAAGGAAATTGCATCCAAGCCAAGCGCCGCGGCAATGCCTTGCATGTTTGCTCCCTCAGAACGTCCGTCGCCCCACGCTGCGATGAGCAAGCCAGCCAGCACAGGACCCGCCAGCATGGTCAGCATGTACGTGCCTTGCATGAGCGAATTGGTGGATTGCAACAGGTCCTTCTTCACCAATTGCGGCACCATTGAACTGTGTGCGGGATAGAGGAACGCGTCGGCAATGCCGAAGAGAATTGCCAGCGTGTAGATCATCCACATCTCCACGCGGTTTGTGAATACCAAACCCGCAAGCAGTGAAACCAGGACAAAGCGCGCAAGGTTCGAGGCGAACATTATATTGCGCGGCGGGAAGCGGTCTGACAGCGCGCCGCCAACGAGCATGAGCAGCGCGCGCGGAACGGCGGATAAAGCCAGCACAGCACCCATCGCCAGCGCATCGCCCGTCAGTTGCAGGACGAGCCATGGCAGGGCAACGATGTAGAAATTATCGCCCAACACCGAAATGGCCTCGCCGATCCAGAGCAGACGGAAGTTGCGATTTCTGAAGACTTCGACGAGTGGGTTACGTTTGCGTTCATTAGTTTGAGTTACGGTAAGATTCATTTTCTTTCCTTATAGTTAAAAATATATTTGTGATATGCGGACAACTCGATGGCTAAAGCCGCCGTCGAGAGAAACGGTCTATAAAGTTATTTTCGAACGACCGCCTAACCGAGGCTCGCTTCGCTTCGGACTTTTGGAGTAAGCCTGTTTTCAATGGGCAGATCCATGGCTGACGCGTCACGGCGCGCGCGAGAGAGATTCTCGATCAGATCGCAGGTCTCTTGCAGAGATTGTTGAGGTTCGATTCTTTGAGCATATTCCTTGCTACGTGCCAACACATCGGACGAGGAAAGTAATGTGTTGAGCCGTTCTGAGACACTTTGTGCGGTGTAATCTTTTGGGCTTATCGAAACCCCTGTGCCAAGCGATTGCACGCGGGCGGCATTATCGGGCTGGTCGTGGGTCATCGGTCTGATGATTTGTGGGATGCCCGCCGCCAACGCCTGCGCGATTGTGCCAATCCCACCATGATGGACGAGCGCCGCGACGCGCGGCAAGACGAGGCTGAACGGCAAATACTCGAAGTGGCGGATGCCTTCGGGCAATGTGGATGGGAGTTGATCTTTGTGTTGGGTCAATAACATGCCGCGACGACCAAGCATC
>JBGPNQ010000382.1:0-5024 GCA_041487615.1 Anaerolineae bacterium | reverse complement strand
GTTCAGCAGACTGGATTTACCCGCGTTCGGCTTGCCCACCAACGCGATCTTGATTCCATCATCCTCCTCTTCTGCCTCCTGTGGAGGGAAGGATGCCACCAACGCATCGAGCAGGTCACCCGTCCCTGTGCCGTGCACTGCAGAAACGGAGTAGGGTTCACCCAATCCCAGCTCATAGAATTGAGGCGCCTCATCCCGCCGCTCCCGGGCTTCTGCTTTGTTGACCACGACAAAGATCGGCGGCCAGAAAGTACCGTCCTCCAGCTTCTTTTGAGAACGGCGCAGAATGTCTGCCACTTCAAGATCGGCAGTAGTCACACCAGTTTGGCCATCGTTGACAAAGAGGATCACATCCGCCTCATCGATGGCGACCTTAGCCTGCTGGCGGATCTCATCAATAAAATCTGCAGAGCCAATCGAAAGCGGAGTCTTGCCGCCATGTGTGGGATCGATACCGCCTGTATCCACAATGTGAAATGTGCGCCCATTCCATTCGGCTTCCCCAAAGAGACGGTCGCGCGTGGTGCCGGGTGTCTCATCCACAATTGCGAGACGTTCACCGACAAGACGGTTAAATAAGGTGCTTTTTCCTACGTTGGGTCTACCAACAAGAGCAACGATCGGTTTTGACATAATTTCTTACCACCGGGGAAACGAAGGGGCACGAAGCCTTTAGCCTAAACCCTTGGGATCCTTTGTGTCCTTTGTATTTAATTCACGGATTCAACACAGGCGTGGGCGTGCTGGGAACCAATATTACCACTTCCACAGTCCCTGGCAGGATCGATTCTACCAGGACGTTGTCTATCGACACGTGTACATCGGGTTTAAGTTGGTACGTGCCTTCGCCAAGCCCCGACACATTGACTGTGATCGTTATATCCTGTGACGCGAGCACATCCAGCACAGGCAACGGACCTGATACGATCACATCCACCGTTTGGGGGAAGATCTGCGCGCTTAAACCTTCGGAGAGACCGGTGACATTAATTGGCTGGTTCAAGAGGGTGAGACTCGTCTGAATGGGTGAGATACTCACCTGCACCTGGACAGTCTGCGCGCCGACGAGCGTAACATTACGAGGCAGGTTCAAAGAGAGGCGCGTGGAAATATCCTCTTTTGCATCCTGCAAGTCCAGTGGCTGCGTATCCACCACACCGGGAAGGGAGTTGACCAGCGTGGGATCTGATGAAAAAACCGTAATGACAGGCGGAAAGACAGAGATATTCTCGATGCGATATCCCGCTGCCTGTTGTCCCTGCACAACTACCTTGACTGCCACATCACGGAAGCCACCCTGTTGGCTAACGGGCACATTCACCTGGGCGGATTCGGGAGTTACCGTCAGCCCACGTAACACCTTATTCTGCGCGTTGATGATCTCGACCGGCGCGGGTTCATCGAAGCTTTCGCGCACACCGTCAAGATTGATGACCACGCGGGCTTTCATGGCGTCCTTGACTATGGACTCAGGCCCTGAGATGATAACATCCTTGGAATCCATGGATGGTTCACCGGCCTGGTAGCCCGCGGCAGGTTGTCCACTGAGCGAGAGGGTGAGGGGCAATGTTTTGTGGGCAAGCGACTCAAGATGAACGGTAACCGTTTTCGGGTTCGCAAGAACGATCTGCGTGGGACGGAGAGCCACCTGGATCTGGACATCCACTACATGTTCGCCCGCGCCAAGTCCCGATAGATCCAGAATGGCGCGTATGGTGTTATCCTGGGTGCTCAGAAGCTCCCAAACGGAACGTGGTGCGCGCAGGGTGACATCCAGATTCGTGGGAGCGTCGCTCGTCAATACGAGCGACGTATCCTGCCCAATGACCTCGATCGGAATGGGTTTTGGATAGGGGTGCGATTCATCAGGGTCGGCAGCTGAAACGGCAGATACCCAGACCGCGAGACCCAGGACGAGTGCCAGCAGGAAAGTGCGGATATTCAATGCAATCCAGCGCATATTATTCATCCCTGCTTTTGAAAAGATATGGAAAATAACGTTTGAGCCATACGCGTTGCGGAGTAGTCGCATCGGGACGGAAGAACGCGGCGAGGATATTTTCCAGTCTTTCCGGATCGATGCGGCGGATCATCCGTCCGGCGTGGGATATGGATATGGAACCGCTCTGTTCGGAGACGACAACGGATACCGCGTCGCTGACTTCACTGATGCCTAACGCGGCGCGGTGTCGAAGCCCCATCTGACGCTCTGGTGACCGGTTGAGCACACCGCTTGCAGACAAGGGCATCACGCACGCCGCAGCAACGATTCTTCCCTCGGCAATAATGACTGCTCCATCGTGGAGCGGCGTATCTGGATAAAAGATCTGCAGCAACAACTCCGGTGTGACATGGGCGCGCATCTGCACACCGGTTTCGATATACTGGTCGAGGCTGTCCTGTCGCTGAATGGCGATCAATGCTCCATGCTGGCGTGCGGAGAGGCGTGCTGTGGCTTCCACGACGGCACGGATCGCCTTCTGTGTATGCTCGTTGGAACCTGGGTTGGGAGCCGGAATAAAAGTTCCCGCCCGCCCGAGTCTTTCGAGCGCGCGTCGGATTTCAGGAGCAAAGATGACAGGTATTGCAAGGAGCAGCGCGGGCAACATGCTTTGGATCAGCCATGAAAACGCCGGGAGTTCGACCACTGTAGTGAGCAGAACCAGCGCGACCACGAGGAAGATTACACCTCTCAATAAGACCATCGCCTGTGTGTCGCGCAGCGAATATAAAATGACAAAGAAGATCAGCGTTACCAGTAGAATATCAAGAACGCTTAGCCAATTGAGACGTTGAAATATGAAGAGAATGTTATTTAGAAAATTCGCCATTCGTGAATGCGCCAATTACCGCTTGTTTGATTAACCACGTAAACTTTTCGAACTTTTTTGAGCGATAATCCAACCTGAAGTTTACATAATTATGCGGCACTCCGCAGTATAGTATCGCTGGCTGAACGTGGGCTGAGAATATCGGTTTCATTGCGATATTCCACTGCCGGATTCTCTTCCCGCCCTGGTGCATTTGTGGACATCGGAGTCTTCAAGACCTCCGATGTCCATCTTATATCGGTCTTAAGACCCGATCTGTGCGCAATTGCTTGAAGAAGAGAGCGGATCCCTTGGGCATGGATTCAGTCGCGGCATCGGTCCATGCCTGCACGCCGAGCGTATCAGGAGAACGTCTTTCGTAGCCAATATGTTTCCAAACCGAGTCAAAGCCAACCAGTTCCATGGGTGGGAAAACAAGCGAGGCTTCGCATTGCAGGTCACTCGAAGCCTTTTCCACTTCAGTCAGGATAATGGGGAGAGCTTTATCGACTGTGGCTCTGGGATCCAGGTATAGATCCGTGGTGCGCGCGACGAGATTCTCCACCTGCCAGCCTGCCATACCGACCAGTTCATTATCCAATTGCAGTAAGAGAAACGCCTTGTCTCCAAAGGCCTCCATTACTTCATCGCCCGTCATGGCGTGTTTGCCTTTGCTTAGACGTGTCACCAGCTCTGCGATCTTTTGTGAATCACGCAGTTTGCCGCGCTGCAAGGAGAAGGATCCGGCTGGAGCTTTGGTTGTGATCAATGTTGCGGGAGCTTCCTGCGAGGGGAAAACCGTCTTCCACGCGTCGTTGACCTGCTTCCATAGGTCCTCGTACGAGCCATTATTTGTGATGACTACTTTGGCTGCCGACAGTTTTTCCTTCTGTGCCGACTGCGAATGCACACGCTGTAAGGCCTCATCCCGGGTTATGCCACGTTTGCGGATGAGTCGTTCCACCTGCACTTCCTGTGGCGCGTCGGCGACCCAGATGGAATCGCAAACATTGCGGAGTTCCGATTCGAGCAGCTTGATCGCTTCGATAACGATCACATGCTGGCTGGCCCGTTTGGCCAACATATCGACTGCCTGCCCAACATATGGATGAATGATATCCTCGAGTTGTGCGAGCACTTCGCCATCGGCAAATGCCAGTCGTCCAAGTTTCGAGCGGTCGATCTGTCCGTCTTTATCCAGCAGCCAGGTGCCGAACTTATCCAATACAGGTTGATATCCCGGCGCGCCTCTGGAGATCACGCGATGAGAGAGCGTATCCGCGTCGATTGTGTAAGCACCCAGGTGTTCCAACATTCGGCGGACAACGCTTTTACCGGTTGCAATATTGCCGGTTAGACCAATTACGTATTTCCCAGACCATTTGCTCACGCGGACTCCATGATTTTGAGTGTAGTGTCGTCTATTTTAATATCTTTTAGGGAATTCTCCAATAGATATTCAAAATAAAAGGATGCCGTCACTTTGCAATTTATAAAGCCAATAACGCCCCTCATTGCGAGTTGTTCTACTATTTGAACTTCGTTCCAAGCCCCTGTCATAGTTGACGCACTGTATCCTTGCGTGTATGATGATGACGCCTCAGGTCGGTTGGGCGATCGCGGCTCTGGCTTACAGGGTCGAGGAAAGTCCGCACTCCATAGAGCACGACGTCGGGTAACACCCGGGGCGGGGAACCTCCGTGAGGAGCCAACCTGCCGGACAAGGGCCACAGAAACAAACAGCCACCCTCATCCCCAACTCTTCCCCCTTCGGGGGAAGGGAGTCCCCTCTCCCACTGGGAGCGGGGTAGGGTGAGGGGCGGTGATGGTGAAAAGGTGGTGTAAGAGACCACCGGCATCTGCAGTAATGTGGATGGCCAGGTAACCCCCGTCGGGAGCAAGGCCAAGCAGGGACAAAGTCGTCCACGGACGATGGGAGACTGCTCGTCTCCACATAGTCCCGGGTAGGCTGCACCGAGCGATACGGTGACGTGTCGCCCAGAGAGATGATCGCACAGTGGCACCTCGGTGCCATGGACAGAATGCGGCTTACAAATCGTCCTGAGGCTATCATTGTTAATGACCGGACAGAACCCCCATAAGGGGGCGATGTGCGGCTTACAAATCGTCCTGAGGCTATCATTGTTTAATGACCGGACAGAACCCCCATAAGGGGGCAATGTGCGGCTTACAAATCGTCCTGAGGCTGTTGCT
>JBGPNQ010000381.1:0-5030 GCA_041487615.1 Anaerolineae bacterium | reverse complement strand
CTTTACACATTATTTCGTTGTGCGCGGCGACTATCCTGCCGTGCTCCAACACGCCGAACGTGTGATCGCCTTGAACCGAATTTTCAATCGGGCAGATATCGTTTTGAAGACCTATCAGGTATGGCCCCTGGCGCTGCTTCGCATGGGCAGGTTGGAGGATGCCATGGAAATTGCCCAGCAGGGCAGAATGCTCGCACAGGAATATGGCGATCGTAACCAGGAGGGATACATTCTGATGTCCATGGGATTGATCGCCATCGAGCAAAAAGATCCGTCCATTGCGCACGAATACCTGGAGACCGCGTTTGCCATCTCAAAGGAAACAAATGATGGAAAACTCGAATCACGGGTGCTGGGAAATCTTGGTTACTCATCAGGATTTATCCTGCAGGATTATGCTCTTGGCCGTGAGTATTATGAAAAGGCACACGCGCTGTATCGTCAGCGAGGAGAACTTTCTGCTGAGGCCACCGCCCTGGGTAATCTCGCCTGGGTGACCGGGATGCAGGGCGATCTCGAAACGGCATTTTCGTATTATGCGCGTGCATTGCCGCTCAATCGTGAGATTGGAAACCTGTACAATGAGACGAATTCACTGGTTAATATGAGCGCAATTTCAGGGATCAAGAAAGATGCACAGGTTTCACTGGAATATTCCCAGAAGGCGCTCGAGCTTTCGAGGAAAACAGGTGATCGCTCCGGTGAAGCGTGGTCGCTTTTGTATATGGGTTATGCATATTTGCTTCATGGAAATCTACCCAGAGCCGAGGAGGCGTTCCAACAATGCGGCCTCATTCGTGAAGAAATGGGGCAGCCTGGGTTGAAAACCGAACCGCAGGCTGGGCTAATACAAACGTTTCTGGCGATGGATCAGCCAGACCTGGCACTCGCTGAAACAGAAAAGATCATTCTCTATTTGCAGGACGGCAATACACTATCGGGAACGGAAGAGCCTTTGCGAGTCTATTATGCCTGCTACCTGGCGCTCGAGAAAGTAAAAGACCCGCGCTCACACGCCATACTGCATTCGGCAGTAGAGTTGCTTGAAACACAGGTCTCAAAATTGCGCGATGACAATTCGCGCAAAATGTTTGTTGAGAATGTCCCCTGGCGATTGGCGATCCGTCAGGCTTGGGATGAACACGCAGGCGGCAATATCAATGCTTACGGATAGATCCCGGTCGGAGGATCACCAACCTCGAGGAAGAATCTCACTTTCCCAACGACATCATCTTCCGGCGTTATTTCGTGAGGTACATTGTTGTATAAGTAAAAAAGCCTCTTGCCGGCAGGGAGTTTTTGCAGGGTCACTTTATAGCGGATGTTGGTGTCCTTTTTGCTTGTCTTGTGCCGTACGCCAAATGCATTGAACCATGTAATAAACCCGTTCTCGAATGGCGTGGGATCAGGGACGGGTTTGCTGTACACTTCGTATGTATCATCGACTTCGATGTCCAGGTCTGTATCGTGATTCGCAATGTTGCCCTTTCCCTTCATTTTGAATTTCTTATCTGGCATTGGATCCTCCTTGGGTAAGATTATTTTGTATCTGATGCGGATTATATCCTTATTCAAAAAAGATTGGTTCTTTGGCACGTTTGCTAATCATCTGGTTTGCAAGGCATACGACGCCCATACCTGCTACCATTTCACACGGAGGCCCCGTCGCTTTTGCAGTATCTAAATGAGATGACGGGTGTTCCGATTCATAAGTTTTGGATCGTTTAGTCGAGCCAACGTCTCTTTACTTTGATCGTTGATGGAGGAAAATACGATATGCCAGAACCAGCGCAGAGGACAAAAGTTGCCGTGCTTGGGGGTGGGGTAGGTTCGATGGTCACTGCTTTCGAACTGACAAGCACTCCTGCACTCCGTGAAAAATATGATGTCACAATCTATCAAATGGGGTGGCGGATAGGAGGGAAGGGCGCCAGCGGAAGGAATATGTCGCGCCAGCTTCGCATCGAGGAGCATGGCCTGCACATTTGGTTTGGATTCTACGAAAACGCGTTCAACTGCATCCGGCGCTGTTACAACGAATTGGGACGCGCGCCCGGCGATGCGCTTGCCACATGGCAGGATGCCTTTAAACCGAACGGTGCCTTTGTGCTCAATGAATGGTATAACGGACAGTGGGTGGATTGGGCAGTGGATTTCCCGCGCAATTTCTCCACCCCCGGCGACGGAACCTTATTACCAACCTTTTGGGATATCGCGGCTGAATTCCTCGGCTGGGTCTGGGAATTGTTCCATGCTGTTACCTATGAAAAGAATCCAAATGAATCCGAGGATGTGAGCCACATCCCCTGGTGGAAGCGGTTGTTCGATGCAATCCTCAAGTTGTTCGGGATTCGAGTTTCGACCACGCCGACGACAAAATGGCAAAAACCGCATTGGTGGGACAAACTGGTGGACGATCTGGAAGCGGACCTCTCCGAAATTGAACGATACGAGGAGCTGAAACTTCTTGCCCTGGCGCGTCACATGGCACAGCACTATAGCAAATCTCCTGAGAAGACAGCTCCGGACGAACATCATTCCATGTTCTGTGAAATGTTGACCGACTTCAAAAATTGGGTGTGGAATGCCTGGGTGGAACCACACATGGATCACCAGGGCATGCGCGAGCTATTCGTCATATTGGATACCGGCTCGACGATGCTTTGCGGGATTCACGAAGACGGCATCCTTGAAAGTGGTTTTGCCTCGGTGAATGGGTTGGAGTTGATTGAGTGGATGCGAAAGCATGGTGCTCGTGAGACCCCAACGCTGAATTTGCCAAGCAATCCCGTTTTGAAGGCCATGTATGATGTCGCCTTTGCGTTTGAAGGTGGCGATACGCAAAAACCAAATATCGAGGCCGGGACTGCTCTCTCCGGTGCGCTCAGGATGGTAATGACGTACAAGGGGTCCATCTACTGGAAGATGCAGGCAGGAATGGGGGATACCATCTTCTCTCCGTTTTATGAGGTCCTGCAGCGGCGCGGGGTCAAGTTCAAATTTTTCCATGCTGTAGACCAATTGATCGTTGACCCGTCCAAAAAAGAGATCTCCGAGATCGATCTATTTCCGCAAGTGGAACTTACAGTAGGCGAATACGATCCGTTGATTATCGTGCGTGATCTTCCATGCTGGCCAAGCGAACCCCTCTGGGATCAGCTCCAGGATGGAGATAGCTTGCGCCTGCGTTCCGATATCAACTTTGAGGACGACTATAACCCACTGCATGTTTCGGAACCACTTAAGCTGAAAAAAGGAGAGGACTTTGACCTGGTGGTGTTAGGAATTTCGCTCGGCGCTTTGCCCTATGTATGCAGGGATATTATCCGTCAAAACACCGAATGGCAAAACATGGTCAAATATGTGAAGACCGTCCGCACGCAGTCCTTTCAAGTGTGGGTGGATAAAGTCCTGGGTGCCGGATTAGGGTGGACCTACAATCCGCAGGCCATCATGGGCAGCTATGTAGAACCGTTGGATACCGTATGCAACATGGACCAATTAATGGATCGAGAGAATTGGCCTCCTGGATACGATCTGGGAAATATTATGTACATTTGTGGCGTGATGAAAGACGAGGAAAATGAAACCTTCGAGCAGGCGCTTGCGAAGGTAAAAGCGAACGGTGTGCATTTTATGGGCAATCATATCGAGCCCTTGTGGCCCAAAGCAGTGCGCCCTGGACCCGGCCTCAAGCCCGAGTTCGAATGGGATATTCTAATTGATCCTCAACGCCGCGAATCATTCCAGCGGTTCGATGCACAATTTTGGCGCGTGAATTTTGATGACACGGAACGCTATGTTCAATCCGTGACGGGAAGTACTCAGTACCGGCTGCGTGCAGACGGCTCCGGGTACCAAAATCTCTATCTTGCCGGTGATTGGCTGCGAAACGGATTCAACGTCGGACATGTTGAATCGGCTACGGCGTCTGGTATGCAGGCCTCTCGGGCGATCTGCGGGGTTCCCAAAGATATTCCCGGTGAAGAAGATCCCTGGATATAGGAGTGGAAATGGAAAGCACTACCAAAACCAAGATTGCCATTCTAGGAGGTGGTATGGGGGCCATCTCCACGGCGTTCTGCCTGACCAATACGCCTGAACTCGCAAGTCAATATGACATCACCGTCTACCAACTCGGCTGGCGCATTGGCGGCAAGGGCGCGAGCGGTCGCAACCAGCAGCGTCAACGACGCAATGAAGAGCATGGGCTGCACATGTGGTTCGGACTTTATGAAAATGCGTTTTGGGCGATGCGTGCGTGTTATGAAGAATTGGCACGTTCTCCAAATGCTCCACTTGCCACGTGGCAGGATGCATTCAAGCCCAATAGTGATTTTGTATTCTTTGAAAGCTACAAGGATCGCGAAGTGGATTGGCCGATCACGTTCCCAACAAACTTCTCGCAGCCGGGCGATGGCAAACTGCTTCCAACATTCTGGGATATTGCGGATGAATTTGTGCAGTGGGTCTATATGATCTTCAAGGGAATTTTGGATTATCGACCCGAGGTGATCGCCGCGCCGAAAAAATCCGAGCCTACCGATAAGGATCGCCCGGATTGGTGGGATGGACTTGTCGACGAAGTCCACGCGGACTTTACCTCGCTTGAGGATGATCGCTACATCCTAAAAACGCTGGCCCTCAGCCGGCAATTGACCCAAGCCAGGCGCGTTTCCGCAGCTTCAAATGCCGTTACCGAACATCACGGATATTTGTGCAGCATGTTGAACGATTTCAAAACATGGCTGTGGGATCATGTGGTGCAAGATCACCTGGACGATGATGAAATCCGAAAGTTTTTCATCCTGTTCGATACGGGCAGCGCGGTCCTGTGTGGCATCATCGAAGACGGACTATTGACCAAAGGCTTCACCAGCGTGGACGATGAGGAATTTTCGGACTGGTTGATCCGCCACGGCGCGCGTGAAGAACCGACGGTCAAACATGGACCACCTGTTCAGGCTGCCTATGACCTTGTCTTTGGATATGAATGTGGAGATTTAACGAAACCCAATTTTGCCGCCGGG
>JBGPNQ010000380.1:0-5063 GCA_041487615.1 Anaerolineae bacterium | reverse complement strand
GGCGCAGGAGATTTGCTTGGTACTCGCCAGCACGGACACATCCAGGCAGTGGGTTTCCATTTGTATACGCGATTGCTCGCGGATGCGGTGCGGCAAATTCGCAGGATTGAAACTTCGAGGAAAGATGGCGACAAGAAAGATGAAAGCGCCCAGAGAGTGTCGAAGGGAGGAAAGATTGAAGTTTCTTTCGCGAGTTTAACGCAACCAATTTCGATGCCTGTGAATGTGGATCTGCCTCTCGCGGTTGGCATTCCAGCAAATTACATTGCTGACCAGGATTTGCGTTTGCGCCTGTATCGTCGCATGGCGGATCTGCGCGACGAAACCGAGATCGAGGCACTGGCGTCTGAATTCCATGATCGTTTTGGTGAACTTCCGGAAATGCTCGAAAATTTGTTTTACCAGATGCGCGTCAAATTGAGGGCAGAGGCAGCCGGTCTATCGGCAATCAATTGGGAAAGCGGACAGATTGTGCTGCGGTATGCCTCTTCAAATGAAGAAAAAGATGGAAAACGCCTGGTAGATCTTGGTCCGGGAATACGGGGCGGCAAGAATGCCTATTGGTGTTCGTTCGGAGATGAGTGGCAGGATAAGTTGCTGGATGTGTTGGCAAGGTTGGACGAGAAATAGTCTCGCGGCGATTGTTATACAGGCCGCCCTGTCCAGGGACCAACGCCATCAATCCGATCCACTCGAATTCGAGTCACATAACCGGGCGGAGGGCTATCCATGGGCGGGAACCTTACGCCGGGTCCGATGTAGATATATGCCAGTTTTTGAAGGAGTTCAGGTGCTCCACCTTCCTGGATGCGAGCTTCTCCATATAGCACGGCATATTCTGTAAGCGCCATGGAACTTTTCGTTTTGGCTTCGAGAGAAATAGCGACGCGAGGATCGCGCAGGATATTTTTCACCTTTTGATTCTTGGGGAGATGTGCCGCAACAAGTTCCTCGCCATCGATTCCAACCCAGACCAGGGTCACTTGAGGGCTGCCATCAGGATTGAGTGTTACCAAATGAGCAAGAGAGCCTGATTCGATCAGAGCTTTGATATCGGGAGGAATCTTCATACTGGATCTCCAGATTTGTACACTATGCAGCTATTATGCCAAATCTTTTCGTAAATCGACCGCTATGGTTTGATCGGGCATTAATTTTGGTTCACTTACAATACGATAGCCATTCCCTTGCCAGAATCGCACGGCCTGGGGATTATTCACTTGAACCCCTGAAAGAAATACCGTTACCGATGTATCTTTCCTGATTTCATTTTCCACCGCCTCGACAACAGCCTTTCCAATTCCCTGATTACGAAAGGACGAGTCAATCATGAGCAGGGAGAGAAAAGCAACGTGCGGTTTCCCTTGATACTCGTTGGGAACATAATCTACAACACCGATCATTTTTCCATCGGCTGTGTAAATGCCGCAGAAAATACCGCCTTCATCCTGTGAAATCTCGGTATCCTTCAGTACCATTTCCATCGATGCGGTTGCCACAGGTCCCAAAGCCAGGAAGTCCTCACAATGTTGATACACTTGAAGGACTTCATCCATTTCATCCTGAGCAACCGGGCGGATTTCAACGGATCCGTCTCGAATCATTGCGGTTAGCATTCCGCGATGCTTTCCAGGTTCATTAAGCCTGGGACGTAACAATCGTTTCATGTTTTCCAAATCTGCCATTTTTCCAGGCGTTTCGAATAAATTTCATTCCTGGTTTTTCGATGTACTTGTACATCAAACTGGCAATGAGCACTGATATGGCCAGAGGAATGAGAATGATCGAAGTTGAGGTTGCCACTCCAAATCTCTCAAGAGCTTGAATGATAATATATCCAATGTTCTGATGTATAAGGTACAGGCTGTAGGAAATCGATCCAAGAAATACCAGAGGTTTTGCCGTCAATATGGCCAGGTATCCCTTGATGAAAGACCAAAAGATTTCAAAATAGATCACTATCAAGATCACGAGATATTTGTGCAGGAAATACTCGATGACCAGGGCGAACAACAAGACGAAGTATTGTGATTTTCGGGGCTGATGCATTAGTCGGTAAAACATGATTCCCGCAATGAACAGATTTCCGTACTCGAGCAGGTAAGTTGCCGTGACAACCCTGGGTATCTGGATGAAATGATTTGCAGAAAGGTAGGAACATATTGCCATGACGCCCAACCAAAGCCAGGAAACCAGCTCGATTTTGGGCAACAGCTTTGTGATGAACAGTATGCACATCAACGCGTAGAAGGACAACTCGACAGCCAGCGTCCAATAAACACCATCAACATTCGGTACCGCCAGCCACGATTGGATCATTGTCAAATTCAGCACGGCATATTTTATTCTGATCTCCCGGCCCGGCAGCGAAAATACACGAACAACCAAAAATGTCAGAATTACAGCGACCCAGTATGCCGGGTAAAGTCTCGATAACCGTGACACAATAAAATCCGATAAGTAGGCGGCTTTTTCAAGTGTCATAAATATGACGAACCCGCTCACGATAAAGAACAACTGGACACCATATTTTCCATACGGGAGGCTGAATGGCGGTGGCACTTCATACCCATAGAGTTGTCCATATCGGAACGAGTAATGATAAAGAATCACCATGACCGCGGCAATTCCTCTAATGGAATCGAGTTCGTAAAGTCTTTTGTTCATAACAGGCATTGGAAGGGAGGATTATATTCCATTTATCGATCTATCTCTTCATCGCCCGCGTCGCAAGATAACTGGGGTGATAGTTGTGCAGCGGCGAATCAAGCATGTAATCCTCGTACATATCTGTAATCACAAAACCTGCGTCGCACTGTCCACCTAGCAAATCGCCGAGCGAATGACCAAATTCAACAGGCAGGCCTTTCTCGACGAGTTCATCCAGATCTTCTTTGGGGGTGCTCGTTAAGTCTGAATACGGGATGGAATGAGTCACTTCCAGGATTCCCTCGTCGGCTTTATACAGGTCAAAAATATAGTGGACGGGATTCATCGAACCTGTCATCAAAATCCCGCCGGGACGCAGTACACGATAACATTCCTTCCACACCGCGCCCACGTCAGGCATAAAAACGGTCGAGCATGGATTAAAGACCAGATCGAAGGATTCATTCGCAAAGACGGAGAGATCTGCGGCATCACCCTCCACCGTGCGGATGGAGAGCGCTTCCCTCTGAGCCACGAGTTGGTCCTGTTTCAATTGGGCGGGGGAGTTGTCGAAGACCGTGACCCGCGCTCCTGCCGCGGCAAGGACAGGTCCCTGCTGCCCGCCGCCTGACGCAAGACAAAGCACATCTGCATCCTTGAGCACGGGAAACCACCTGCGTGGGACAGGAATATTCTCCGTCAGCAATATCGAAAATTCCCCGTCTCTTGCTTTGGCGATGGTCTCTGAATCAACAGGTTGGGTCCAGCGGCTTTCACCACCTTCCACTTCCCGATTCCATGCGTCGCGATTATAGGATCGGATGTCCATGAATTCTCCAGGTTGTCGTGTGATGGGGAGATTGTACAAGGAGAGGATGGGCTTGTCGAGGCGGAATCAATGGTCGGCTGCGAAAGAGAGAGCCGTTCCCGCCGGTTTCACAAATCATTTATCCTGTTTCAATAATGCAATGCCAAATACAACTCGTGATTGAATTACCATGCGGGACTTCGTAAAAAAATTGGGACAGGCCCTGCGTATGACCTGTCCCATTTGTGAGGAGGAGAGCCTTGGTATGGTTAATCCGCTGCGGCCGGCTCCGGGACCGGAACATGGGAGTGATGCACGCGATTGAGTACTGTGAAGCCAACACTCGCGAGTACGCCGAGCAATCCGCACATTGCCCAAAGGAGATTGGGATGTGCGCTGTCTAGAATGAGACCCGCAAAATAGGGACCAATCGCAAAGGCGATGCCCCACGAGAGACCCGAGACTGCCATGTAGCGTCCGCGCATGTCTTCTGGTGCAAAGCCTGCGACAAGCGCCTGTTGGAATGGCGAGACAATCATTTCGCCGATCGTGATAATGACCATTGCGGCGACGAAATAGGCGTACGTGGAGACAATGCCATACATGGCAAACCCAATGGCATAGAGCAGCGATCCTGCGGCCATCATCAACATGGGTTTGTATTTTTCCAGTCGACGCGAGAACCAGAACTGGAGGATCACCACGATAATGGCGTTGATGCTGATCAGTGAACCATAACCAACTGGAGCCAAACCGTGTTGGTCGCGCAGGAACACACCAAGCGTGGAGTTCATGTTCATGTAAACAAGCGTCATCATGATTGTTACGCCAATAAACGCCACGAATGGAACATCCCTGAAGACGCGTCCATAGCCGGCAAATGTCTGCTTCATCGTTTCGGGTCTGGCATCTGCATGAGCCTGCGGCTTGGTTTCCGGGAGGACGAAGAGGACGATTCCTGCCGCGATCAGGCTGATGACCGAGTCCACAATAAATAGCAGGATATAGGAACGCGCGATGAGCAAACCTGCCATTGCGGGAGCGATGATGACTGCCATGTTGAAGATCACGCGTATGATCCCATAGCCCTCGGCGCGTTTCTCGGGTGGAAGAAGATCTGCAACGACTGCTTCATGAGCAGGTCCGCCGATATTGGCGAGGGTGCCCACGATCACCGAGACTGCCATGAATATCGCCAGGGTTGGAGCAAATCCCATTCCGAGCGCGCTGAGCGAAGACAGGATCAAGCTGAATATGATGACCCCTTTCCGTCCCATGCGATCGGTCAACGCGCCGCCCAGCGCACTTCCGACGAACCCGGAGACCGAAAAGACTGCAAAAACGATGCCCACCGTGGACATGCCAATGTCAAATTTTTGGGTGAGATACAGCGCAAAAAATGGATAAAGCATGAAGCCCCCCAGCCGGTCGATGAATATGATGATGTTGTATATCCAAAATGCACGCGGGTATTCGTTATAAATCTTTCTTGTTCTCTCCAGTAAATTGTTCATTCTTCTCCAGACTTGGTAACTGATCGAGCTTGCATATTCCAGTGCGACTATAAAATAATGCTGCACACAATCACCCAGACTTTAGGAGAGTT
>JBGPNQ010000379.1:0-5063 GCA_041487615.1 Anaerolineae bacterium | reverse complement strand
ATGAATC
The DNA here is from genome assembly GCA_041487615.1 of Anaerolineae bacterium. Lineage (GTDB taxonomy): Bacteria > Chloroflexota > Anaerolineae > Anaerolineales > Villigracilaceae > Defluviilinea. Next base: position 5,056 of record JBGPNQ010000379.1, on the reverse strand, counting down.
GGCGATGACCCTCTGCCAATACATTATTGACTTGAGCCCACAAGAACGCTTGCGCAAAGCGGATGTCCTTTCTGGAAATTTCTGGCTGACACAGTAATATCATCTCGTCAAAGAACTTTCTGTAAGTTACTTAGTTAACGTTTGAAGTGGTGTGCAGGTTACATTTCAAAATTCCATCTTCGATAAGGATGCGATACCCTGTAATTTTCTATGAGCAATCCATTGGTAATTACATCCACAGACCCAATTCTTTCAGAACTCAAATTCAAGCCCTATCGAAGCAAGGTAGAGAGACGAGTCGTTCCATTTTTGCCTGCGCCTGATGAGCCGCAGACCATGGAAATCAATACACCATGGGGAACACAGTTAACGGCACGCAAAGGCGATTTTTTGATAAGTGAAGTGGCGGCTCCCAATGATTACTGGTGCATTGATCCGGTCATCTTTGAAGACAGCTATATCATTATCCGTCCCGGTTATTGTATCAAGAAGGCAATTACCCTTCTTGTACCATTGACTGACATCACGGGCGATCCGAATCGGGATGTCACGGTTGTCTCGATGGAGGGAGCGGAAACCGTCCGTGCCGGTGATTTTTATCTGGCCAAGGGGATCAAAGGCGAGGTCTGGCCGTACCCAAGGGAAAAGATCAATGATGTTATGATGCCCGCCAATTGATTGGTGGGCATCATTTTTATTTCCATCGGGAACGCCGAGCTATTTCTTTCTACGCGTCACGGTCCTGTTTTTTTTGCCGTTCGAAGACGTAATTGTATCAATGGGTGCAATCGGAATAGGATTTACCTTCGCGGATGGATCCAGGACGATGGTTTGGGATAACTTGCCCGGATTGATCTGTTCGACCATGCCACCCGTATCGCGCATCAAATCCACCATATGTTTGACGAGGCGCACATCCAGGTCTTTGGATAGATCGCTCTTGCCATCCCACACCGCAATCAGGCGAACATTATCGATGCCGCGCGCCAGGGCGGAATAGAGGGCCCAGCGGTTATTCCGCTCATGGACGTTATCGCCTTCTTTCGGCAGGCCAACACAATCCGGCTGATAAAACTCATCCACACGCAGGTGATTACGCATCCTGTAAAAACGTTCCACCCATTGTTCTCCACCCGGGCTGACGAAGTCCCTGACATAGGGCGCTTCGGATAGAGGGAAGTATGCCTGTACCGGAATACCGCGATCCGCACAGCATTCCACGAACATGATCTCACTGCCCGCATCCATGCCGGTTGTCACTGCCAGGTCATCGGGTCCGGCGCCATATTTGTCGAGTACCGCCATAATCGCAGACCTGATATGGTCTTCCTTTTCGGGAGGGAACTGGTTTTCCTTTTTCTTCGAATTGCTGATCATATAGCCTGTAAAGAGAAAGACCATGTCATCCCGTTTTTTGCTTTCTGATTTTACAGGTTCCACCTTTCCCTTCTTGGCGTCACTTTCTCCCATGACCAATTCCTTGCGGATGCGCATCAACTCTTCCTTGACCGCGTGAATACCGGCCTGAACGAATTCGCCACGCATCTCGAGCATCTCCAAAATTTCGAGTTGTCCCAGGGAGGATTGCAGGAAAAACTGGTTGCGACGCGAAGCCGTGAGTGCCTTGCGGTAGGCTCGTATGACCTGTTGTATGACACTGGCAGTAAGGACACGAAGTTCTGCAAGCGAGATCAAGGTCCAATAATCAGCCTTCTCGTCCCTTGCTCTTGTTTCCAGGGCGAAAACCAGCGCTCCTTCCAACTCGGGCAGGAGTTCACGAACCGATTGAATATCCGGGTCAGGCGCGTTCTTGTCATCGTACTGGTCAGCAAGGTGCACGAGTGTCCAGCCGAGCGTCAACGCGTTGACGCCGGGGTATGTTTGATCCAAATCCAGGCGGTAACCTTTGAGGTACGTTTCGAAGGATTTGATCAACCAGTGATAAGAGTCAAAGGCTGTCTTAATGCGTAACTCCTTCTCCTTGATCCATTTCCAGGACTCATACCACATTTCTTTATAGATTCGTCCGAGATAGGCGATTGATTCAGAATCATTTGGTACGTCCGCAAGCAGGTTCTCGAGCTTGACGATCGCTTCATCCACGCGACCGAGGCGGTTCAAATTAAATGCTTCCTCGCGGCGGAAGGTTAAGTTGCGTGAATTAACTTCAAGCCCTTTCCGGTACTGGCTTAATGCAAGTTCGTTGCGACCCATATTCCTCAACGCTTGTGCTGCCTCGCCAATCGCCTCCTCCTTGATCAATGGGTTGCTGATTTCTTCTGTGAGCAGGAGGATGTCACCGATTCGTTTTTGCCTTTGTGCAATGGTGACACGTTCCTGCCATTCGTTGTACTCACGCCAGAATCCCGTGGCAAGCGGAGTGCGTAGCGTTCGGCGATCGGGTTCAACGAGTCCATCCAGCAAATTGAAAATGGGACTGTGGATCGACTCGGCATCTGATGCCCACGTATCACGGGTCACGCGTGAAATCGCCGCCTTCTCCTTTTCAAGGAACGCAGGATCGGGAACACCTTCCGGAGTGATGTGATAGGGGATGGTACGCACGTTGAAAATATCAAACGGCATGTACGCACGTCCGGCCTGGATGTGGACAATGCCGCGCTTACGGAAGGCATGACGGATGCCCAACTCGTAGAAGACGTTGGCATTGTCAATGCTCATATCCGCGATGCAGAGGTCTGCCAGTAGCAGTTCCTGGAACATATCCGTGAGAATGTCGCCGCTGGTGGTTTCCTCATCAGCGCGGAATGCCTCAAATCCGGCTGCTTCGAGTGAGGGCCTGATCAGTTGCGTGTAAATCGCATTGAAATCATAAATGGAGCCGTCAGCGCCCTTCTTCTTTCCAAATGGCATGATGACGAATGCATGTGGACGAATCTCCGGACGGATCGCACCGGTCCTCGTTTCTGTATCCGCGCTTAGATCGAGAGTCTTGACCTCTGGAGTCTTCTTCACGGCCTCTTTGGGAGCGGTCGCGTCCGTGGCTTCCCTGGGGGGCTCAACCGCGCTGGACGATGGACTGGATGGCACGGCTGGTTGCACCTCTGGGGCAGGGGCCGGCTGTACGGATTCTGTCATTTGTGCTTCTTTCTTCCTTCGAAAAAGGCTTTTGAAGGTCATGCCTTGATCAACCTTTTACTTCACCGGTTTTCGGATAACGCGCCAGGATCGCATTCAATTCTTCCTTGGTTGTATCCCGGCCGACATCAATATGCGCAAATTCCATCGCAATTTTCGCCAGGGAGGATGTTAAGGCTGACGTCCGTTCGAAGACGTTTTCAGCTGCCCCTGTGATGGCCTTGCTCATCGCTTCCAGTTCCTGCTGAACAAGTGCGGAAGAGGCTTCTTCTGCAAGTGAACCGACAGCAGCCTTAAACACCTCTTCAATTTTTTGTTCTGACTTTTCCAAGGATTTCTGTGTTTCTTCGACGATCGTTTCACGCATCATCTCTTTGGTACGTTCAGCCGATTCGACGGATTCCTTGATCACACGGTTGACAAGGCTCGCTTCCTTCTCCAGATCGGATTCTTTGAGCGCTTCCTGCATGGCCCTGATGTATTCAGTGTTCTGCGCCCACAATACATCCTCGCAGCCGCGCACCATTTTATAGAACTCGGCATCCGTCCGTTCTTCCGGCTCGAGATTTGTCCAGTGATCATACAACGTGGTCAATTCAAGAATAACCTTGCTGAAATTCTTGATCATTGCATCGAGATTGCGGAGTTGCTGCCAGCCGACGAGTGCCGCTGTGATGGATGCAGTTAGAGCGACCCAAATGCTCAGAATTCCGCCCCATGCTGCAAGCAAAGCTCCAAGACCGCCTCCTGCCAGAACCAAAACGGTAATGATGACTCTTTCCCGCTTATATCGATTGATTCTGCCGATGTGCCAGCGGAGTTGATCCTCGAGCCTATACTTGAAGTATTCCTCGCCAGTCAGGTCATTGAAACCGGGGTCGTTGCCATAGTCCGGGTTGTAATAGGGCGGGATGGCCCCCTTATACGGCCGGAACGCTAATTCACCACCCAGCCCGCGGTAGAGTTGTCTCTGGATTTCATTGATTCGTTTCTCCATATACTCGCGTCTCTGCAGATTGCCGCGCAATACCGTGCGGAAGAAGTAAATCTCCTTGAGGTATTCTTCTGCTGCGGCACGGGTGATCAACCAGTCGCCGTTGGCAAACGTGCGTGATGCGAACGCGGCCAGCAGCGATGCCACAATGGGGATGAGGACAAAGAAAAATTTGATCACAAACCCCGGGAGGGAGAAGTTATCCCCCGGGATGGAGGGGTCGTTAGGAAAGAATGTGGCATAGACGATGGAGAGTAACGTTGCCAGCACGCTTAATACCGCGATCCAGACACGTAATCGCCTATAGCCAGTCGTACGCCGCAGCGACGAAGCGTCCAGTTGAGCATAGCGCATCCAGGCAACATCCAGAATCGGTGTAGTTTTTGGTGCTTCGATTTCCATAATAGTTCCTCCGTTAATTATCTGTGCTACCCAACAGATTGGCTTCAGGTAGAGTTGGACAAATGGGCCGGTATGCTTCGCTGCCAAAAAACGATGTCCCCTGGTTTGTTTCAGCCATGTTTTTCCTGTCAGCGAGTCACGAACCAGGCAGCTACATAGCCTTCCGTTCCAGATGGGTCTTTGACCTTCAGCCACTGATCGTTCTGGCCAATCTTGCCTTCGGCGTTGAGTTCAGTGACGGTAAATTCCGTTCCAAGGGGCAGACGCCTGATCAATGAAGCGTCACTGACAACCGGCTGTTTGCGGAGGGCGATGCCTTCGGCAGTTGCTTTGACTTTTAACGGTCCACCGTTGACGGGTGCTGGAGCAGCGGCCGGTGCCGTGGTCGGCTGTGAGCCGCTGGCATATTTGACATACCAGGCGGCAACGTAGCCTTCCTTGTTGGACGCATCACGCACTTTCAGCCATTGTCCTGTTACGCCAACCTTTGGAATTGCCTGATTGGCAGGTTCAACACAGATCAGGGTTTCGGTCATGGGCACGCGGCGAATCAGTGTAGAT
>JBGPNQ010000378.1:0-5111 GCA_041487615.1 Anaerolineae bacterium | reverse complement strand
GGCGGCGAAGCGGGAGAAGCGGCGTGTTCCCCACGTGCGCGTTCAGGTCCATGCCTGAGTCAAAATCCGATTGCAAAAGTCGGTAGTCTAGTACTGTCATCTATCCCTTTAAAACCAAGCAGTCAACAAATAAACGAAAAGACGGCGAACAAACGCCACACGTTGCAAAGATTGCAAGCGGGGGTCGTCCAACCGTCTGGGAAGTCCCCTTGGGGGGATCCGTTGACTGCGTAAGTCTCTCAGGCGGTGGTTACGAACCCCGCCGTATACACAAGCAATAGTTAAGTATTTTCATAGGCTATACTTTATGATGTCCGCTATTGTACTGTTCTTACCAGAAATGTCAAGTTAATTATATACGAAACGTAGTAGCGACCTTAGTCGCTGTACGAAACGACTGACGCCACGGGGCGCTTCACAGAGTCGTTACTACAACTTATCCCCCGGCAGCCGACGCCATCAAAATCACCTTATCCTCGTCTTTCAGTGACGTGTCCATCCCATCCAGGTCACGGATGTGAATACCGTTGACAAAGATATTGAAGTGCCTTCGGAGTTGACCTTCTGAATCAAGTAGATGAAACTTGATGGATGGATATTGTTGAACGATGCGATCAAGCAATTCCTGAATCGTCAAAGCAGATATCGAAAACTCCGCCTGATTATTGACATAGTACTTCATCGCAGCAGGGAAACGGACAGTTGGCATTGGCTTATTGTACTCTTGAAAATAAAAGGAGATGATCTCACGACCATCTCCTTTTTACGTGTTATGTATTACGTGTTACTCACTACTACTCTTCCTTCTTCGCTTCCATTTCCTTCTTGTGGGCTTCGATGATCGTTCCTGCGATGTGGTTTGGCACAACATCGTAGTGATCGAATTCCATGGTGAAGTAACCGCGTCCGCCCGTGATGGAGCGGAGTTGCGTTGTGTAGCGAGTCATCTCAGCCATCGGCACATGTGCCACAATGACCGTGCTACCACGCTCGGAGTCAGTTCCCTGCACGCGGCCGCGGCGGGTGTTGAGATCGCTCATCACATCGCCCATGTTCGCATCCGGGACAATGACACGCACATTCATGATCGGCTCGAACAATACCGGGCCGGCGTCCTGCACTGCGAGCTTGAAGGCTTCTCGTCCTGCAATTTCGAATGCGACTGGCTTCGAGTCTACTTCATGCTCCTTGCCATCGTATACGATCACTTTCACGTTGCTCATTGGGTAACCCGCGAACGCCCCGCGTTCCATGGTCGCCTTGATACCTTTTTCAATTGGCGGCAAATATGACTTGGAGAGATTCATACCCACGAGTTCATCGTCGAATTCAAAATCCGCACCGGGGAGAGGTTCAATGCGCAGGTGAACTTCACCGAATTGACCTGCGCCGCCTGACTGCTTCTTATGGCGGTATTGGCCACTGGCTTTGCGTGTGATCCCTTCACGATAGGGGATCCTGGGCTCGTGCGTCGCCAGCCCTACCTGGAATTTGGTCTGGGCCCGGTGCAGCGCCACATCAATGTGCTGGTCACCCATGCCCTGCAGGACCGTCTCATGTGTGATGGGATCGTTCTGCCAGGTTAACGTCATATCCTCTTCGCAGAGACGGGTAAGAGTCGGGGAGATTTTCGCCGCGTCGGCCTGGGTTTTCGGCATAATCGCCACACGAAATAAAGCAGCGGGAAACTTCGGTTTTTCAACCGTCAGTGGATGCCCCTTGTCACAGAAGGTATCGCCGGTGGAGGTAACCGTCAACTTAGAAACCGAAGCAATGTCACCAGCGTGCACAACTTTGGCGGGAATCCCTTCCTTGCCGCGCTGAAAGTGCAGACCAGACATGCGCTCTTCCGCGTTCTTGTTCTGATTCCAAACACGGGCGTCTGCCTGGATGGAGCCGGAGAACAGGCGAAAATAGGTCATCTTTCCAACGAACGGATCGGCGGTCGTTTTCCACACATAGGCAGCCATTGGGCTGTTTTCCGAAGGAACTAGTTTCTCCTCGCCATCCTTGCCTTGAGCCACACGCTCAGGCGCTTTCGGCGGTGATGGCATCAAGTCAATAATATCGTTGAGCAATGCAATGATTCCAATCTCGCGCGCGCCTGCCGCACAGAAGACTGGAACAAACTGTCCAGCGTAGACGACATCCTCGAGACCGCGCACCATTTCCGCGTCTGAGAGAGAACCGTTTTCGAGATATTTCTCCATCAGTTCGTCTTCGCCTTCGGCCGCGGCTTCCACCATCGTGAAGTGGGCTGCTTCTGCTGCTTCCTTCAACTCAGCCGGTACTTCAGCGGTGGTCTTGCCATCGCCCATGTAGGACTTCATACCGATGATATCCACGACACCCTTGAAGTTCTGTTTTTCACCGATAGGCAAATGGACCTTGATGGCACGCTTGCCATGCAAGCGGACGAATTCCTCCACAGCCGCGTAGGTTTTTTCGAAATCGGCATTGTCACGATCCATCTTGTTGATAACGAAGAAACGCGGCAGGTTGAATTGATCGGCATAACGCCATGCCAATTCCGTGCCCACTTCAATGCCTGACACCGCATCCACTAAAATAATCGCGCCGTCCGCCACACTCAAGGCAGAGATCATCTCGCCTACAAAATCGGTATAGCCCGGCGCGTCGATAACATTTATCTTGTGATCGCGATGCTCAATGGGAATGACGCTCGAATAGATGGAAATTTTTCGACGGATTTCCTCTTCGTCATAATCAGAAGCCGTAGTACCGTCCTCAACCTTGCCAAGGCGGGTGGTCGCACCCGTCGCGTGCAAAAATGCCTCCGCCAACATCGTCTTGCCTGCGCCACCATGCGACACCAGCGCGATATTGCGAAGAAACTCGGTGGTATACTCTTTCATGAAAAAGCCCTTCCTATGCAGATGGGATGTAAGTCAGTCGCATGATTGTAAAAGAACTCAATTGAATTGTCAAAGTAAGAACCATCACCTTCTCACAATGACATTTAATGTAGTTGGTGCTCAAAACGTGCATAATTTATTCCGTCGCCTGATGTTTCATTATTGGTATTTTCGTCAGCCACCGTGGGATACAGGCATCAGTCCACCCGAATTGATCGAATTTATCACACAACACCAGCCTGGTCGCGCAGTAGACATCGGCTGCGGCACTGGCACGAACGTCGTGACCCTGGTCCGCGCCGGATGGCAGGTTACAGGCATCGATTTTGCACCGCGCGCCATCACGTTGGCAAAACGCAAACTGGAAGAGAAAAACGTTCACGCCGATTTACAACTCAACGACGCGACAAAAATGGATGGAATTTCCGGTCCCTTTGACCTGGCCTTCGATTTGGGCTGTTTTCATGGTATTCCAAAAAACTTACATCCGAACTATCTGGATCAGCTAAATCGCATCCTCGCCCCAGGCAGATTCTGGCTAATGTATGGATTCATGAAAGCTGAAAAGGACCCTTCCACGCCAGGACTTACGGAGGTGGATATTGACCGCATCGCTGCCCGGTTCACTCGCGTCTCCCGCCAAAATGGATTTGGTCGAGGTGAAAGACTTTCGGCCTGGTTCCTGTTTCAGAAAAATATAAACGTATGAAATGCGAGATTCGTATCTTCAAAGGAATGGAAGAACTGAGCCACGACGCCGCGGAGATTTTCGTTGAATGCGCATCGCAATCCATTCGTGAACGCGGCCGGTTCCTGGTCGCGCTCAATGGCGGCAATACACCCGTGCGACTGTTCCAGTTGCTGGCGAATGAATACCGAGACAAAGCGGATTGGAGCATGGTCCATGTTTTTTGGGGCGACGAGCGCTGCGTTCCTCCAGAGGACCCGGGAAGTTCCTACGGTCAGGCACGGGAGTTATTGCTGCGTCGCGTCCCCATCCGGGACTCAAACGTCCATCGCGTTAAAGGAGAACTCGGACCTGTCGAGGCTTCGAGGGAGTATTCCTTCACCCTGAGAGACTTCGCATCCCCGCCGTTCGATTTTCCCCGCTTTGATCTGGTATATCTTGGCATGGGCGAAGATGGACACACGGCATCGTTATTCCCCGGCTCACCGGTGGAAGTGACAGGGCCGACCGTGCCTGTTACTGCTCACTATCAGGACCGTCCTGCAAATCGTGTGTCCCTGACGCCGATTGTTCTCAACCACGCGCGTGGGATCGCATTTATGGTAGCCGGTGACAAGAAAGCGGCCACGCTGAGAGAAGTGTTGAGCGATCGATACAACCCTGAGCTCTATCCCGCACAACGGATTGAACCGAAAGCGGGAAAGCTGCTCTGGCTTGTCGACGACGATGCGGCCAGCAAATTACCGATGGACTTGATCAGAAGATTTTGTGAAGGATGAAATATTATGTCATCGCGAGCGAACGGAGTCAGTGAAACAATCTCCCGTTTGATTCGAGAATTTTATCGAGCGGAGTCTCCCATGTAGGCGGAGATTGCTTCTCGAAGACTCGCAATGACAGAAACCCAGGAGGCATGTATGGAATTGGCAATTGTTGGATTAGGTAAGATGGGATTGAACATGGCGACCCGTCTCGCGCGCGGCGGACATCGGGTCATTGGGTTCGCACGGTCCGCAGCGACCGTGCAGGAAGCGGTCAGCCTCGGCGCAGAAGGAGCCCATTCCCTCGATGAGGTGGCGAGCAAGCTCAGTTCGCCGCGGATCGTCTGGCTGATGATTCCCGCCGGGAAGACAACAGCTGACACCGTTGAGACTCTCTCAAGAATACTGGCGAAAGGCGATATTGTCGTTGATGGCGGAAACTCGAACTATAAGGATACGATCAGGAACGCGGAGTTGCTCGAAGCAAAAGGAATCGACTTTGTAGATAGCGGCACCAGCGGCGGTATCTGGGGCTTGACGGAAGGCTACAGCCTTATGATCGGTGGCAAGCCCGAGGTCGTGGAAAAGATTCGTCCCATTTTCGAAACGCTGGCTCCGGCTGCCGATAAAGGCTGGGGACACGTCGGCCCGCACGGCGCGGGACATTACGTCAAAATGATCCATAACGGAATCGAGTACGGAATGATGCAAGCCTTCGCCGAAGGATTCAGTATCCTGAAAGGCAAGAACGAGTTCGGCCTTGACCTGGCGCAGATTTCACACATC
>JBGPNQ010000377.1:0-5165 GCA_041487615.1 Anaerolineae bacterium | reverse complement strand
CATCCGCCAAGACCTGCTCTCAATGTGGCGGCGATCTAACGGAAGGCAAAGCACGTGAAGCTGGGCTAGTGATGCAGGCTCCTCCCTCACAGCCAAAAGTTGTGAAGTGCGATAACTGCGGAGTTGAAAACCCGGGAAGTAATTCCGTCTGCTCGAATTGCGGCCACCCGTTGCTCAAAGTTGAAGCAGTTCAAGCAGCCATTCCGGGTATGCGTCCATCAAGCCCGGTTACCGGAACCAATATTGGCAAACCCAGAAAAACAAACTGGCTATTGATCGGTGGTATTCTGGCATTTCTTGCAGCCTGTTGCGTAGCTGCGGTAGTCTTATTTGTTCTTCCCACCAAATCGGTCCAGGCAACAGTGACCAGTGCGCATTGGGAAACGACGGTTCCCTTGCAGGAAATCCAGGCTGTTCGTCACACAGACGAGAAGGGAAATCCTCCTCCGGACGCGTACGACAAAACATCCCGGACGGAAAGTCACGATGTTTGCCAACAGAAGACGGTTGACAAAGGCAATGGATATTCGGAAGTCGTGGAGGAATGCCATACCGAGACCGATACTTACTGGTCTTACACGGTGGATGAATGGACCACAATCCAGAACTACACCCTCGATGGCAATGACCTGAATCCCATTTACGATAGTCCGAATGTTTCCAACGGTCAACGACTTGGAAATGAGTCGGCAGACCTGACTGTCACCTTCTCCACACAGAAAGGTGAACAGAAGAATTACTCACCCACTACAGTTGCGGAATTTCAGCAGTTCGACATTGGCAGCACATGGACATTGAAAATGAATGCCGTGGGCGGGATCGTGAGCGTAGGGCAGTAAAAGATGCCGGTCATTCCCAACAATAAAAACTCCTGTTTCAGGAGTTTTCTCTTTATAATCATTCCATGAACAAATCCGTGGCAATTATTGGCGGTGGACCCTCAGGCTTGATGGCAGCGGAGGTCATGAGCGCACATGGCGTGAAAGTGGACGTATACGATTCGATGTCGTCGCTGGGGCGAAAATTTTTAATGGCAGGCAAGAGTGGATTGAACATCACGCACTCGGAACCGTTCGAACAATTCATCTCACGTTATGGAAAACGCCGGGCACAGATCGAACCGATGCTTAAGCACTTCGGGCCGGATGAAGTACGTCAATGGGCGCATGATTTAGGAATCGAAACATTTGTGGGATCTTCAGGGCGCGTCTTTCCGATGGGGATGAAAGCCAGTCCGTTGTTGAGGGCATGGCTCAAGCGACTGAACGCCTCAGGCGTGACCTTCCATCTGCATCACAAATGGACAGGTTTTCTCACCCCTGCTCCTTCCGCCGTCCCCGGCGGAGGCACTGACCAGAGCTTGTTGTTTGCGGCACCGGACGGCGAGGTAACGGTGACAGCGGACGCGGTCGTGCTCGCGCTCGGTGGCGGGAGTTGGTCAAGACTCGGCTCGGATGGCGCCTGGGTCAATAGGCTGAGGCAAGCTGGGGCTGAAGTCGAACCGTTGCGTCCATCCAATTGCGGATTCGATGTGGCCTGGAGTCAGCATTTTCGCGATAAGTTCAACGGCTATCCAATTAAAGCGGCCATTTTATCGTTTGGTTCATTCCGCCAGCAGGGAGAATTTATCATCACAAAGGAAGGCGTGGAAGGAAGTTTGATCTACGCCGCATCGGCCTTATTACGAGATGAGATCGATGCAAAAGGCAGTGCAGTGATGATGCTTGATCTGGCTCCCGATCGTTCGCATGAATGGCTGGTGGAAAGGTTATCAAGATCGCGTGGTTCACGCAGCATGGCGAGCCATCTCGAAAAGGCGGTGAACATCAAAGGCGTGAAGGCAGGATTGTTACGTGAGTTTGTGTCAAAGGAAGATTTCTCGCATTTACAACCACTCGCTCATTTCATAAAGAATTTGCCGATTCCCTTAATTGCAACTCGTCCCCTGGATGAAGCCATAAGCAGCGCGGGCGGTGTGAAATTTGAGTCGCTGGATGTGCATTTGATGTTGCGCTCCATGCCCGGAGTTTTTTGTGCAGGCGAAATGCTTGATTGGGAGGCGCCGACAGGCGGATATTTGATCACGGCCTGTATGGCAAGTGGATATGTCGCAGGGCAAGGTGTGCTGAAATGGCTCGATGGTTAGTTGCTGCCTGCCCATGGATTTTCGTTTGGATAAGAACACAGCAGAGTGTCAATATATTCCACGCCACAAAAATAAGCACAAATCGAGACATTTTTCACAGCGCATTTATGCACGTCCGTGTTTTCCGCTTCATTCCACGGACAGCGATCCTGTTGCCATGCAATTTTTCCCGGCGAAGTTGCCAGGTCAATATCCATGTTCGCGCCTTTGAGTTTTTGAATCTTCTCGTTCATGTGATAATCCTATCAAGTGCGTTTTGCCACAGAGCCACAGAGTCACTGAGATTTATTTTTCTCTGAGTCTCCGTGACTTTATTATCCCCGGCAGGGGACAGTGGCTACGCTTTTACGGAATTAAAGCCTTCAACAAATCTTCCCGCCAGACCTTCGCATCAGGATCATAGATTCCAAACCCTGCATTAAACTCCCAATAAGACCATGCAAATCCACGAACCTCCGCCTGCTCGCGAATATAGGTTGTCCAACGGACGCGGGAGTCTTGAGGAGCTTTGGAATACGCGCCAAACTCACCGAGCAGGATGCGAACATTTCCGTGCCGTTCAGCCCAATTCGAAACGGAATCAAAGTTGACGGTGATTTCTGCCTTCTGTTCCGCGGTTGCCTCCCAGGTTGTGCCCATCCAATTTTGTGCTTCCTCCCCCGCCCACTCCGCGCCTTGATGTGTGAAATGAAATGGCTCGTAGTAATGGAATGTTGCGATCACATGCGGGTCGTCCGGAATATCGAGGGTGGAAATCCAACCATAGGAATTCCACTGCGTTGGACCGATCACGATGTCGCGCGTTGGGTTCGTCTCACGAACAATTTGCACGGCGTCAAATACATATTCATTCCATAGGGAGGCATCCAGGGCAGTGTTTGGCTCGTTGAGCAGCTCGAACAAAAGACTGGGGGGATAGTCTTGATAGCGCTCGGCGATTTGTTTCCAGATCGCCAGAAAACGGTCCTTATTACTCCATGGATCGGCGATCATGGCGTCGTAATTGTGAAAATCCAGGATGACCGTGAGATCCTGTCCCATCGCCCAGTCAAGGACTTGATCTACGCGGAAGAAAAATCCGGGGTCTATCGTGTAGGGCGCGGCTTCATCGGCATGGGCATCCCAACTGACCGGCAAACGGACAAAGTCAAAGCCGGCCTGCTGGATCAAATCAAAATATTCCTCCTGAACGTATGTTCCCCAATCGCCTTCGTTCGGGGATTCGAGCATGTTTCCCATATTAACCCCGCGGCGAAGATTGACAACTGCCGGCGTTGGCTCGGGCTGAGATGTAGGCAGAGTTGTGGCAGTCATTGCTGGTCCTTGCCTCTGTGAAGCGGGAATTGGAGTATTGGTTGGCGCGCCAAATGATTGGACACAGGATGACAATACAAATAGGGAAAGGCAGGCTAGGATCAAGAATCGTCGCATGTTAGATACCGATCAACCCGCTGAGGTCCTTTCCCTCGGGGAACATCCATGCCAGCACGTTCTGGATCATCTTATCCCAATAGGCCCAATTGTGTTCGCCAGGGCCTTCTTCATACGTGTGGTCGAGGGGAAATTTGCGGACCGCCTCGCGGAAACGGATATTGCTGGGATGCAATCCATCTTCTGTGCCGCAGCATTGATACAGCCGCGGCTTGATCGTCCCTTTCGAAGCTTTCCTGGCAAGTGTAAACAAATCATATTTGCTTCCAGGCACTTTGCTCAAGTCGCCGAAGACATTTCGCATCTCGACCAGCCAGGGCTTAGTCCTTGGATCATTGTGTGCTTTGACCACTTCGCGAATATCCAGCGCACCTGAAAGACTCGCTGCAGCGGCATAGCGTTCAGGATGCGTCAATGCGAGCTTGAACGCGCCGTATCCGCCCATCGAGAGTCCTGCAACAAAATTATCCTTGCGGTCAGCGGATAGCGAAAGCATATCTCTGACCAGTGCGGGAATTTCTTCACTGATGAATTGCCAGTATGCGCCGCCGTAAGCCATATCGTTGTAGAAACTCAAATGGACGGCCGGCATCACGACGGCAAGATTCAATCCTTCGACATATTTCTCGATGGATGACCAGCGCATCCAGGCGGTGTGATCATCGGAGTGACCATGCAGCAAATACAGCGTGCGATATTTCTGCGCGCGTTTGCTTTTCACCTGCGCACGTGTGCGCTGTGGAAGCAGGACATACATTGTGCTGCGCAAGGTCAGCACTTCGGACATAAAGTTGACTTCGTTGAGGATCATGTTGTCTCCAAGTTGCCATGCCTACACGTAGAGGCTGGCAGTACATATTGTGAGTCTTAAAAGTATCGCTTTGACGAATTTGTGAATTACATCACTCATTTTAACCGAAATGGAGAACTGATCCAAATTGCCAGTTGTATTCCATTTGGAAATCCCTATAATGAAATCAAGCTTCATCCGAACGTAAGAGAGGAAAGGTAGGGTACGATGGCCCGGGAGAGCAAAGTTGAAATTGAAGTTCGAGAATCGATCACAAAACAATTGATCCCAAACGAAACACTCCGCGAGTTTTCATGGGGAACACAGGAAGCATCCATGTCAGCGGCATATTTCTTATTTGGGGTTATTGGCGCGGCGCTTGCCAGACAAGATCAAAAGGGTTTCCATATTGGGCTATCAGACAGGCGATTAATCCTGGTTGAAGTGAAGGGAAAAATGCCGACAGGTGAAGTACACAGCATCTCAATTAGCGACATCAAGGGATTGCAATATCGCAATAGCGGAAGCAGTGGAAACTTGAATGTCCATTTAAGCGCCGACATTCTGCGATTAATTTTTGACAGGAGACCGTGGTGGTCTCGGGCCAAAAATATGGCTGCGCTCATGCCTTTGCAAAAATAAATCATTCCCATCCAACGGTCAGGATCCGAGAACGCATTAGAGAACGTTTCTTAAGTCAATTTGTGGTCAATTTCAACATACGTCGAATGCTGGCAATGTAAACAACCGACTCGCTGGATGAAACTGTATGTTCAAAATCACGAGATAGTCGACGAT
>JBGPNQ010000376.1:0-5173 GCA_041487615.1 Anaerolineae bacterium | reverse complement strand
TTTCAAAGCCTGCGGGAGCTGAAAGGCAATCCCCGCGTCACCGTACTGACTGAGGTCATGTTCGGTATTCCATATAACCTGTTCGCTCCCTTTTTCTCCGTGTATATGCTGGCACTGGGAGTCACAGATCAGCAGATCGGGAGCATCGCCAGCCTGGGACTCGTCTTCCAGATTTTCTCGGCCCTGCTTAGCGGCGCCATCGTGGACAAGTTCGGGCGCCGCCTGACCCTCTTCCTGTGCGACATGTTGTGCTGGAGCGTGCCTTGCCTGATCTGGGCGGTCGCTCAGGATGTGCGCTTCTTCGTGGCGGCCGCTTTGATGAACAGCTTGTGGCGCATCTCTCACACCGCCTGGACCTGCCTGATGGTGGAGGACGCGGAGGAACGTCACCTCGTTCACATCTGGACCTGGATCATGATCTTCGCAGTCTGTTCGGCGTTCTTTGCGCCGCTGGGTGGATGGTTCGTGGCACACTATGGCTTGATACCGGCTGTACGCGGAATATTTATATTCGGCTTCCTCATGCTGAGTGCAAAGTTCATGGTGCTGTATGTATATTCCCATGAAACCGCCCGCGGCGTACAACGCATGGCGGAAACCGGTCATCGTTCGCTGACCAGCTTGTTGAGTGAATATCGAAGCGTCTTCAGCCAGCTTTGGCATTCCAGACCCATCCTGGCGGCATTGTCCCTGATGGTGATCACCAACATATACACCACCGTTAGCGGCAACTTTTGGGGCGTGCTATTCACCGGGAAACTCGGCTTCTCCAGTTCGCAAATCTCGACCTACGTGGCGATCCGCTCGATCATCATGACCGTGTGCTTTTTCGTGATCGGGCCGCGACTGACAAACCTGCGACGCTTCCGTTTACCTTTATGGGCAGGTTTCTCCGCCTTCCTGCTCAGCCAGTTACTGCTCGTCGTGATGCCGCCTCATGCCGTGATGCTGCTGGTCGTCAGCGTGGTATTGGAGGCGGTCGCATCCGCTCTCGTCAGCCCGATGACCGAATCTCTGCTGGCGCTTTCGATGGAATCAAACGAGCGGGCGCGAGTCAGTGCCATGGTCTACGTGACCTTGATCGTTCTGATCTCCCCCTTTGGCTGGATCGCCGGTCAACTCTCTGCCATAAACCGCTCGCTGCCATTCGCCATGAACATGGTCCTGTTTGTGGTCGGTATCCTGGTGGTCGCGTTCATCGGCAGACCGGGGTTCCTCAACACCACAAAACACACCGAAATCATCGCGAGCGAGTCTCCATCTTGAGGCGATCCTATTTGAGATAAAAACCAGCACGAACATTCTGAGGAAACTTCATGCCCACAAAACACCCCAAGTTGACTGTGCTCTTTCTTGTTTTTATATTTGTATTCTCCGTCGTTCAGCCAGCCGCGGCGGATAACAACCTGCGAGTTTTTTATGCAGGTGCAGAGGGAAGTGTGAAGACCGCGCTGGAACTGGCGAAGTTCGATCTGGTAACCGATCCCGCGCAGGCGGATGTGTTCGTGTTGAACGGGGTAATTCCGAACGTTGATTTGATACGCGCCCGCGTCGGAGGAGGAGCAGGGCTGGTTCTGTTCCTGGGGCCGAATCTCAACGAAGAGCAGGTCCGCACTGTGCTGGGAATCCCGCTCACTCTCACGGCGAAGCAGGATGCTGTCAGCTTGACAAACCTGAAGCTCAACGATCCTTTGCTGACCGAGATCATCTGGAACGGCGCGCCGCAAGTCCGTGAACGGTTCGAGGTGATGACTCCCCTTTCATCGGTGCAGCCGTTGGTAACCTCCTATGAAAATAGCGGGTGGATTCTGTGGCAGGCGCGGCCCAATGAATACGTTTTCACTGCGTTCCTGGATGATGTCAATCCGCAGATCCAGGAGTGGGCGTATTTCAATTATCTAGTCTATCATCTCGTCGAGCGCGCCGCGGGAAGGAGTCCTCTTTCGTTTGCGGATTATCCCGTGTCACCTGTGCCTCATGCTGCCGAGCGAAATGTTCTATTTGTGATCATGGCGCTCATGCTTCTGACAACGTTCGCAGCATTCTACTTTGTGCGCAGGTATAGCCAGAGTCACCCTGAGGCGTTGGACTCGATCGTCTCGGACAGAACCAGGTTCCAGGTCCATGAAGAAGCGACTGGATGGGAAACGGTGGGATTCCATCGTCCGCTGTCAGGCTTTTTGGTGGGGTTATCCACGGGCGTCGTACTCTTCATCCCGCTCATCATCTATCAAAATCTGATCCTGCCTTCGTTCATTTTGCCCTCCGCACAGGCGCTGGGAATCTGGGGACGCGTGACACAGTTCTTCAACCTGGCATGGTTCTTCTTTGACATGGGCACGAGCGTTGCGTTCATGAAGTATCTCGCCCAATATCGCGTGGACGACCCCAAGCGAGGAATCCAATACGGACAGGTGTTCGTGTGGTGGCAGTTCCTTTCGGGCGCGGTGCAGGTGGCGCTCGTGATCGCGCTGGCGTCGGTTGCTGCGCCGCGTTCGGCCTATGCGTTGTACGCCTGGAGCGTGGCGATCCACGCGTTCATCCAGATCCCCGGGTTTTATCGCGTGTTCCTGTATGCGTTTGCAGGGTTTCAACGCACCGATTACGCGCGCTATCTCGACATCGGACTGAATGTGTTACTTCCGATGATCGTCCAGCCCATTTTTGTGACCATCGCGTATGCGTGGGGCAAGGCACATCCGGCATTTGGCGGTGCGATGGGCGGATTGCTGGGAATGGGCATCGCCGCGTATGCAGCGGAATTGCTGACATTCCTATGGGGGCTTTGGCTGTATCGCCGCATCGGTTTGAATTTGCGAATTTTGTTTTTGGCGCACTTCGATTGGGATATGGTAAAAGACAGCTTTCGCTTTGGCGTATTTGAGATGCTTGGCTCGGCGGCCTGGTCGGCGGGACAGGCGGCGGAGATCTGGATCACACAGGCGCGGCTCATCAACTACGCGGAGATCTGGGGCAACTGGGTGCTGGCACAAAACTTCGTGTTTGCGTTCAACGTGGTCAGCACGTTGAGTGACGGATCCATGGCGTCCATCTCAGAAGCCATCTCTCATGGCCGAAAAATTTTGAGCCAGTATTATACGGTGATGGTTTACAAATGGGGTGGAATTGTATCTGCATTCCTTGCAGCAGTCCTGCTGGCCGTGGGACCGCGATTCATCATCGGCGCTTCCGGGCCGGACTTTGCGCGGGCTGCGACATACGCAGTGCCGCTGCTCATCTGGGGCGCGATACAGTATCCATCCTGGGTGGGTGACAACGTTCAACTGGGTTCGAACAAACCGTATCTTAAGTCCGCGCTCGTGGCCGGCGAACAGGTCATCCGCGTTGTTCTCGCATTGATCCTGTTGCAGCACTACCAGGTAAATGCATTGATCATCGCCTATTTTGTCGGCCTGTTGACTAAGGGTTTCGTTGCGTATTACGTTGATGACAAACTTTGTTTTCCTCAGCGATTCTTCTTCTGGCAATCTGTTGGCGCTCCGCTTCTGGCCGGAGGCGCACATTATCTCCTCATGGACCGTCTCTCTGCCTTCATTTGGAAAGGCGACCAGATCACAAGCATCATTATTTTCTTTATCGGTGTGCTGCCAAGCCTGACCGTCTTCATGTTCCTATATGGACTCTTTGGCGGCTGGGATGAGGCGACCCTGGCTGAATTCGAGGAAGCGACCGCCATGACAGGTCCTGTGCGTGGGCTGGTGGAATGGTTAATGGTTAAACCGACCGCGCTAGGTGCGCGCATCAGCCCACTAAACAATCGCTTCCCCATCACGATCCGCGCGGCCGCGATGGAGGAAGCGCGGAGTTTGACGATGGAAAAGGTGAAACTCTAGGAGTCCCACTTTCGACGAGGTGATGTCTTTCCATATAGATTTATATTCCTGGGAGACTTTCGGTCAAACGCGCGGGTATGAATTAGTCGATGAGTTGGAGGCGATCATGTTGAATAAAGAATGCACTTTTGGGTTTGTTGCCATATTAATTGTGGGGCTGTTCACTGCATGTTCTGGAAATATTACGAGCGATTTATTAATGACATTGACTCCGCAGCCACTTACACCTACGAAATTGGCGAACACTTCAACAGCATCTTTTGTTCCACCACCAAGCCCTACAGTAGCTTCGACTGCTACAGTAGAACTTGCTTTGCATGGCACAATCGCCTTCACAAATATAAGCAAAACGCACAGTGGTATCGCATTGCTCAATTTAGAAGATAAAACAATAAAAGGGCTATCTAATAACGGGTCTGATACTTTGTCATCATCCCCCAATGGAGTACAAATAGCTTTCAATGGCGGGATTCCACCCGCAGAACAACTTGACATATTTACCATTAAGATTGATGGAAGTGATTTTACGAGGCTTACCAATAGTCCTGAGGGAGAAGGTGATGTGGCATGGTCACCTGATGGTCAGACGATCTTATACAGTTATTCTAACCAAGGTCGACCTTCTGACCTTGCTTTGGTAAATGTAAAGAATCATGCATCCCATCTTTTGACCTCTACAAAAGGTAGTGAAATATTTGCTTCCTGGTCTCCTGATGGGAAACAAATCGCGTATCTCTATGTTCCATATCCTGACTGGCCTGCTGAATTATGGATAATGGACGCCAGTGGGCAGAAGACCGAACGTTTGATCAATTCAGAGCGTCTTCTACCAGGCAGGATTGACTGGTCCCCAGATGGAAAGTGGATCGCTTTTGTTTCTGAAGATAATTCTTTGGTTTATGGCGATATTTTTATTGTCAGACCAGACGGAAGTGACTTAACCCGTCTCACAAACTTCTCTGACTACGCAAGAGATGTAGTTTGGTCTCCTGATGGTAATTATCTGGCTTTTATTGGTAGAATTAAAGACGATAGTGCCAGTGGAAGTAGTGAGTATGAAGGGATGCAAATTTATGTCATGGATCTCAAAGGAGAAAACGTTACTGCGCTTACAAATGAGAAGGAGTGGATCCTTCACGACTTAGATTGGTTATCAACATCTTCCATAAAGTAAGTACTTGTAATAACGATTGCCTACAACGCCAATGCTAACCAAACCAGCCGCAATGCTGGTCGGGGTGCTTATTGTGCGAGTGCGATGTCGCGAAGACCCTCGACCAGCTCTGGTTATGTCATCAAAGAATAATGGAAATAGAATC
>JBGPNQ010000375.1:0-5211 GCA_041487615.1 Anaerolineae bacterium | reverse complement strand
TTCTTACTCCACGTCGAACGCTTTTCGCTCAAGCAGAAACGGCGGCAGCAACCCAATGCCTACTCTCAATTGGCGCACCTTACTTTCCCCTTAGCTTGATGCGTATGAGATATGATCTCACCCTACGCGAGAAACTGATGAATACGCCTCTCCTCACGCCCTGGGCTGATTCCGTTCCCCCAACCCAATCCACGCTCTGGCGACTCATGTCGGACGAGGGACTGAGTCCCCATTCGTGGTCCAATGGACCGCATGATATGTATTCAGCGCACAGGCATCCATATAACAAGGTGATCTACGTTGTGCAGGGAAGTATCACCTTTGGTCTGCCTGACCTCGGCCAACAATTTACTCTGAAAGCAGGTGACCGGCTTGATCTGCCCGCGGGTACTGTCCACGACGCGGTCGTCGGCGCGCAGGGGGTCATCTGCCTGGAAGCGCACAAAGATTGAGCTAACGGAATCAAATTCCGGGTGGGAATGAGCCGATATAAATTCAACAAAAAAGACGCATCCGTCATGGACGCGTCTTTACGGATTACGAATTACTGACTATTCTTACCAATCACCGTGCAGCCAGCCGCGGA
This sequence comes from Anaerolineae bacterium, assembly GCA_041487615.1. Taxonomy (GTDB): domain Bacteria; phylum Chloroflexota; class Anaerolineae; order Anaerolineales; family Villigracilaceae; genus Defluviilinea. The sequence continues at coordinate 4,625 of JBGPNQ010000375.1, read as the reverse complement.
TCGTCATTGAATCCACCACGCGCTGGATGGAAACCATATAGGCTGCATCGCGCATGTACTCATTTTCCTTCTCAGCCATTTGAAGCACATCATTGAAGGCGTTCGTGATTTTTGCATCCAACCGATCCAGTACTTCCTTCTTTGACCAGTAGAAGTTCATGTCATTTTGTACACCCTCAAAGTATGAGGTGGTCACACCGCCGGAGTTGCACAGAAAATCAGGAATGTTGAAGATCTTGTTCGCTTTTAAGAATTCATCCGCTTCAGGTGTACAGGGACCATTGGCGCCTTCCGCTACGAGCCGAATACGACTCGACATTTTCCTGACGGTCTCGGAATTCACATGACCTTCAATCGCGGCAGGGATCAACACATCCGCTTCCTTGGTGATCCAGGCATCGCCATCTTCGACAACGTAGCCGGCTGCCTCTGCCTTTTTTCTGTCAATCGTTCCATATTGATCGACGATCGAAAGCAGGAAGCGCCCATCCACGCCGTCCTTGTGGCTGTACGTGAAGGATTTTTTATCGTTGCGGTCCCAGCAGGAAACACAAGCGACCTTGCCGCCCAACATTTCCACAAAACCGATCGAGGCATATTGCGCCACATTGCCAAAGCCTTCAATCGCCGCAACGCATTTCGTCGGATCCATTTTGAGGTGCTTCAAGGCTTCCCGCACGGTATAGATCACACCATAGCCTGTCGCTTCCGTGCGCCCCAGGGAGCCACCACCACCCACGGGCTTGCCGGTAAACACACTGGGTGCATAAGAACCGGATAATTTGGAGAACTCGTCCATCATCCAGCCCATCATCTGGGGTGTTGTACCAACATCGGGAGCGGGGATGTCTTGTCGTGGGCCAAGGTTCTTGATCATTTGCTGTACCCAACCACGACACAGATGTTCCTTTTCATTCGAAGAGAGTTTCGAAGGATCGACGATGATACCACCCTTGCCACCACCCAGAGGGATATCCACTGCGGCGCACTTCCAGGTCATCCACATGGACAAGGCGCGGACTGTGTCAATGGTCTCATCTGGATGGAAGCGAATGCCGCCCTTGTTCGGACCGCGCGCATCGTTGTGCTGGACGCGGAAGCCGGTGAAGACCTGCAGCGTGCCATTATCCATCCGCACAGGGATACGGAAGGTAAATTCACGGGCCGGCCAACGCAGGATCTCCCGGACGCCCGGATCAAGATTCATCTTTTCAGCAACGCTGTCGAACTGTTTTTGGGCAATTTGGAATGCATTGATTTGTTCTGACATTGAGGTTCTCCTATAATAGAGTTTTGAATGTAGAGAAAATATAAGCGGGCATCCCGGACGGGAGCCCGCTTTCAATTCGGGTTATGTCGAACACATATTCATGGTTGATTTCCAGCTACCGCTTGTCTTATTAATGACTCAGGTTTCACATCAATTTGTAAATCAAGAATCAAAGGTCAAGCTTGGTAAATTTTGCGGCACTCTGTAATTGTCTTACATCTTTAACCATATCACGAGAGTCAAATACTCGTCAATATGACTAAAATCAACTAAAAGCATAAAAAAACCAGACTTTCGTCTGGTTTTTTTGTTTATTCCAGGTTGTCTTCATCCGTTTCATCATCCCCCTTATCCAACTCATACTCAACCTTATCATGGTCAAGATATACCCATAAAAGGAGCACATGTCCATCAGGTGTTTCCACGTTGCGAGCTGCCAGGATCGGAGCCGCCTGCTCCACGCCCATATCATTGCGATAGTGCAAGTGTATCGGAGATTGAGAATTCCAGGCCCGATAACAACGCTCCACGAGCGCCGGACCGTTATACGTCCTCAAACGAGTGAGTGCGGGAACCGACAAGCGTGAACTCTCGTTCAAACCCAATGCCCAGCCGTCATTTACAGCTTCAAAAACAGGAGGGGGTCCTTCGATAATTGTAATTTTTTCATCCATAGTGCCGCCAATATACCACAAAAGCATTTTTGAAAACCTTACGATTGGATGGCCAATGCCCTACGTTTTTACAAGGATTCTGGACATCTGTTTCTTTCGGAACTGCAAACTATTCCTGTAACGTACGCAGTTTCGTCCCGCGCGTTTCCGCGTCTATTACTAAGACGGAAAATCGAGCTATTTGTTTCATGCGAGTTACGATATGTCGAATTATCACCAAGTTGCCATTCGTGAATGCTTGCGCTGAAACTTTGGGATAGGTATACTTGACATATTATGCAACCGGAAAAGATCGCCATCTACGAAGTAAAGTCCGAATTGGGCCGCGGCGGAATGGCAACGGTATATCTGGCTTATGACCCGCGCTTTGAACGCGAGGTTGCCGTCAAAGTGCTGCCGCGCGAGTTGCTTCATGCCGATCCGCAATTCCGGTTGCGTTTCGAACGTGAAGCCAAGATCATCGCAAAGCTCGAGCACTCCGCGATCGTTCCGGTATATGATGTCGGCGAAGCAGATGGACAACCCTATTTCGTAATGCGTTATATGAACGGCGGCTCCCTCTCCGAGCGTATCAAGGCCGGCATCATTACGGTGGAGGAAGCTGCCCGAATCCTTGGAATTATCGCCCCTGCACTGGATGAGGCACATTCCAAAGGCATTATCCATCGCGACATCAAACCCAGTAATATCCTCTTCGATAAGAGAGATAATCCATATATTTCCGATTTCGGTATTGCGAAACTATCCCAGGCACAGTCTGGCAATGTGACCGGCAGTGCCATTATTGGCACGCCTGCTTACATGGCACCTGAACAAGCCCAGGGTGATGAAATTGACGGTCGAGCCGATATTTATGCAGTTGGCATCATTCTCTACGAAATGGTCACCGGCAGACAGCCGTTCGAAGCCGATACTCCGATGGCGGTCGCCATCAAGCACATTACCGACCCCGTCCCTCACATCCTGACTGCCAATCCCAAGCTTCCGGAAGGGATGGACCAGATCATTCAGAAGGCAATGGCGAAAAACAAGAATGACCGCTACTCCACTGCCATCGAAATGACAAATGCCCTGCGCGATCTGGCTCGCAATGAACCTACCAAACTGCAACCGAAAGCATCAACGCAAACGAAAGTAGCAACACCTTTAAAAGGGACGGTGGTCGCCAAGCGTCCGGTCCAGACTCCGGCTGCGAAAGCGTTCAATCCATTATTCGTGATTCTTCCGGTTATTGCGCTCGTCGTCCTTGCCGGAGGCGCCTTCGCTTTGAGAGCGGTCTTCGCAAACGGTGGCAACCGTCCCTCCGAAACGGAAGCACCTGTCATCAATACATCCACATCTGCGCCAGCTTTCACTGAGACATCTGCTCCCACTGAAGTTGCAACAGAAGCCCTCGTACCCGTTGAAACCGCGACCGAAATTTCAGCCGCTGAGACAGAGACTCCAGCAGCGCCCACACCTCTCAAGCTCGGCGGCGCGGATAAGATCGCGTTCGTTGCCAACAATGAGATCCAGATCATGAACGTGGATGGCAGCGACCTTAAGAAGGTGACATCCAATGGAGCCACCAAAAATGATCTGCAGTGGCTCGATGCAGATACGCTCCTATTTCTAAGCGGCACGACCGTAAATTACTATAAACTCAGCACCGATACGGTGGATACGATCACCAGTTTTCCGTCAGCAATTTCACTGGATGCGTTCCAGGTTTCGCACGATGGAAAGATGGTTATGATCGCGATGAGCAACGAGATTTTCGTTGTGCCATTCGACCTCGAAAGAATGAAAACCATCCAGTCACGCAGCAACCTATTTGCGATGACAGATGCCTGCATTCTCCCCATTGGCAAAACCAAATCTGCTGTGAAAGTAAAAGAGGCCCGCTGGGCAAAGGATGACAAATTAGTGGCCTGGCTGTTCAAAGGCGTGGACGCAGGCAACCCATCCTTGCAGACTGAACAGGTGAGCATTTATAACATCCAGTCCTGCAAACCTGAAACGATGGACTTTCTCGATAACTTTCCCGGCAGGCGGTTCAATCCATCCGGATTCCAGAACCGGATCATGCCCGATTTTGACTGGGACGGTTTATCTCAATTCATTTTCAACACAGCGAGACGGAATGGCGGCTGGGGTGACCTTCATATCTATAATTGGGAAACGCACCGGCCCACACTCACCGTCAATCCCATTGACAAGAAATGCTGCTATCGGGATGCACGGTGGAGCCCGGACGGCACGTATCTCCTCTTCGCATTTCAGAATGAAGGACTGGCTGAAAGCGCCTCGACCGTTTTATATTACATTCCGGTTGGCGCACTGAATACAGGATCAAACTTCCAACCTATTCAACTGCCACCTGATCTTTTCAAGAATCCAAAGGAAGCGCCGCAGCCCGCGTTGCGCCCCGCTCAATAAGAAAATGGTGGAGCATCACTGCTCCACCATTTTCTTAACCAGACCCGGTCCCTGATAAATTAATCCCGTATAAATCTGGACCAGCGCCGCGCCCAAATTCAAACGCCGTTTCACATCATCCGGATTCATGATCCCGCCCACACTTACGACCGGGATTTTTCCATCGACCCGTTTTATGATTTGACTCAACACCGCTTCACTCTGGCGCCGCAGCGGACTTCCGCTCAATCCACCCGATTCGCCCCGATAGTTTGATCGGAGTC
>JBGPNQ010000374.1:0-5215 GCA_041487615.1 Anaerolineae bacterium | reverse complement strand
GGAAAAATTAGCAACGCGCTAGTTGGTTATGTTGTCGGATCAGGTGATCAGATACATCGTCCGCATAAAATATTCAATCGCAAATTCACACTAAAGTTAAGGAAACAATATGTCAGAAGACGGATTCCATGTTCACGGTGCTCATGAACACGAGGTCGAGCATCATGCTCAGGGTGGAGATGGACTTGCGGGTCAAGTCGCAATTTTTACAGCAATTCTTGCTTCCATAGGCGCGATCATCAGCTATCAAGGAGCTGCTACCCAGAATGAGGCGATGTTATTGAAGAATGAGGCAGTCCTGAAGAAAGCCCAAGCTTCCGACCAGTGGAATTATTATCAGTCCAAGAGCAACAAGGGGCATTTGATGGCGCTCGCTGCTGACTTGGCTCCTGCCGGGAAGCAGGGCCATTATCAGGAGCAGTTGCAAAGATACGAAAAAGAAAAGAAGGAAATCAAGCTGAAAGCAGAGGCGCTCGAGGTTGAGTCAGAGAAAGCCAATGCAGAAAGTGAACATTTGTTGCATCCGCATCACAAGCTGGCGCAGGCTATGACTCTAATCCAGATTGCCATTTCTCTGGCTTCCATTACCGTCCTGACCCGCAAGAAATGGTTGTTTTACGTGGCGGCTGTGGCTGCTACCGGTGGTGTCATCATGTGGGGAACCGCCCTTTTTGCGTAGGGAAATATCTCCATGAAAGAAATTCTTTATGACTGGGGTGGCGCCAACGTTTGGCTGTTTCACGCCATCAACGATATTCGCTCCGAGTATCTGGATAAGTTCATGCTCCTTGGCACCCAACTTGGAGAACATACCCTTTTCCCGCTTTACCTTGGGTTAATGGCAGTTGTTGCACTTGCTGCAGTCGTGAGAGCGCCGATACAGGATTCCACCGGTTATCAGGCCCAGGCAACCCGCTGGATGGCTGTAATAGCGGTGTTCAGCATCGCTTACTTGCTGGATGGTCTGCTGATTGGCACACTCAAGCCTCTGCTTGACTTCCCGCGTCCACCATTGGCATTGCCACTGGACACCGTGCACATTATTGGCGTAGCGGAATACCACCACAGCCTGCCGAGCGGGCATTCGTCATTTGCAATGTTGTGCGTAGCCAGTCTGTGGCCCATGCTGAACCGTTGGTGGCGTGTGGCAGGGACATTCTTTGTGTTGTGGGTTGGGATTTCCAGAGTCAGTCTGGGCGCGCATTTTCCGGCGGACGTAATGGCCGGATTTCTATCAAGTTTGGCTGTGGTATTGCTGGTATATGCGGCAGTAAAGGTGCTGATGCGTATTATTGCCAGGCAAGCTTGACTAGGGAGACGCCGTGAATCAACCCCAGAGATGACCATCAGGAGGTGACCATCAGGAAATTTCAGCATCTGCGGGTTTCGGCTAGTCGCTCATTCCATCTCCACTGTCGTCAGCAATGCAGACAGCAACAAGAGGAAAAACGCATCTGCACCGTGTAAATGTGTTCGAATTCAGCCATCTCCCGCCAGTCCAATCAGGCAATGGCAGCAATTTTTAGTACCCAATTCTGGCTAATGTGTAGAATCTCCGCCTCACAAAAGGCATCCATTGGAAAATCTATACAACATTCTTGGCGTTTCTCCGACCGCCACGACCGAAGAAATCAAGAAGGCATACCGCTCTCTTGCCATGCGCCATCACCCGGACAGGAATACGCATCCCGGCGCGGAAAGTCGATTTAACGCCATCAAAACGGCGTACGAGTTACTTTCCGATCCCAAAAAACGCACTGAATATAATCAGAGCCTCAACAACCGCATCGTCATCGATCCGGAAAATGAAGCGCGCTCATTGTGGAATTCACTGTTCGATCGCTGCGGAATTATTCCTCAGCACAGCTCAATACCTTAAAACGAAACCATATGAAAAATATACATCCTGAATTCGCTTTCCAGTCCCGCGAACTTGGCGCCCAAATCGAAGATACCTTGGGCGACCCGCCCGACAAAAAGAACTATGCAAAAGTCATTAAATCGATAATCAGCGAATTTGCCAACGGCTCCGAGATCGACGATGTGAACCTGTTGAGCTTCGCTCTTATCGACCACATACGCTTTGACGATCCTGCCGGTCTGCTGGCGCAAAGTGCGCAATATGATCAAGGCGATGCCGCAAAAGTCCTGAAAATGGTGTCATGTGCTGACGCTGACGCAAGCAAAGCTTTGACGACCGTTTCCAATAACAATCCGGAATTGGCGCGCAAGGCGATCATCACGGCTTTTCTGTTCAAGAACCAGAAGCGCTGGGCTACTGATGACCAGACGCTCGAAGCCCTTGAGGAAGAAGAAGGCGACGACGATAAGGATGAGGATGAAGATCAACTCACGCCGGGGCACGATATTGAACATTTGTTTGACTCGCGCGGAGATGGGGATGACTGACAAAACCAATCTTCCCGCCATCAGTAGTCAGGTCACCGAACTGGTTCTGGCAGGATCGACCAAACATGCGGAAGAGGCATTTAATGCGGCGGCAGAACAATTCGGCGATCTTGCCGTCGTTGAAGTGCTGGACTCGTTGGAGCCGCAAGTAACTTCTCTGCACCTGTCTGCTTTCGATGGCGGTAAGTTATCGCTGGCCACGCTGTTGATTTCGCCAAAAGCCTGGACAGAAAGCCTGGCTTTTTTTGCTGCCACTTGGAGCGAAGATATGATCGAGGATGAGCCGGAAGTGTTGGCCGAATCTCTATTCGCGCATATACATGGCGTCATATTCGCCAGCGATGATCCGGAACGTCGCGCAGCGCTTATCCACCAAGCGTTATCGACCGACTGGGGGACGACGGCTTTTGCCGTGCTGTTCTCAACAGCCGCCGAGGAGATCATCGAAATCGCCAATGACATCCATGATCGTGGTGCGCACAGCAGCGGCCCGACGACGTCCGATCACGACGTAATTCCACTGGCGTTGGAAATCGCCCAAACCGATGCAGATGCCTGGGATCGGGTGTTATTTGAAATATTCCCCGACTGGCATCCCGGTGAAAATAAATTGCCTGTGAAGTCTGATGGCGATGATGAAGAGCATGAAGAGGCCCCAGGCCGAACCACCAAAGAATTGCTGTTGCGCCTGCGCAAACAAGTGCCAAGCAAATCGGTCAGCGCGCCAAAAACAGGTGGTCGCCCAAGTCTGGGCGAGGATATTTTTGCGTGATACTCAATCGTTAGTCAAAGCACGTTCCCGGAAAATCATCCATGCAACTCGCCAGCATCACCACGCGCCCTCCTCATTTAGTGCAAGCGCTCGAAGCGCTTGCACAACGCGCTGATCATCAGGCGGCGGCGCAGACTCTGCTCGATGAGCTAAGCGGTATCACCGTGCTCGTCGCCAAAAAGTTCACCAATGACAGAACGGCGGATGGCCTGCTCGAAGCGTTCTACCTGACTGTCGGATGTATCTCGCTGGGCATCAGTCAGGCTGATATCCCGGAGAGCGACGAATCCAGACTGTCCTTCCTGCTGCACCACGGCGCCGAACATGTATTCCAGATGGGGTTCCGGCATATCAAAGAATTATCCGGCCTGCCCTATGTAGCCTTCGTGTCGGATTTTTACAACGACCCGTTCGTACAGCAGCGCAACGTCAAAGCGCTTTTTTCAGAGATATGCCGCGCGGAGCCAAGCTCAACGTGGACAGGCAATGACGTCTATAAAAATGAATTGCTGGATCGGAAGCATATCCAGGCAACCATCGAATGTGCGAAATGGTTGCGCAAAAAACATTATGCAGGCCCCGTTAAAGATACCGACCTTGATGCCAATGCCGTTATCGCCATCGCTGTTATTTTCGCGATTCTGGGTGACGGGAGAATCGTCGCTCGCACCGGTCAAAAAGAGATCGAGAACCTGATCCTTCACGCCCGTGAAACACGACCCGATATCGAAACAGGCTGGAACGAATTGCTCAAAAAAATCCCGCCTGAATATCAGCCCATACTGCGTGAACGCATGGACGAATACAGAAGCACCATCATCAAGAAAATCCTATCTAAAACCAGAACTAAAACAGTCATCCTCGAGATGCAAAAATATTACGCGGGTGATGAGCTGGATATCGACTATCACTGATCTGCCGTCTTTGGAAGACAGCGCTACGGGTATGACTTGGCGACGCGCTTATATGTGTTAATCCAGAATTGACCTGTCAGGCAGTGACTGGCCCAACTTTCGCTCCGACACATAGCGGCCAGTCGCGATTCGAGAAAGCGGACGTTCAAGGTGATAGGCGCGAATAGTACGCGTGGATGAGCATGACCGGTGTGGGCTTGCAAGAGTTAGATGGATGTACCGTAAGATACTACGACAGGCAGAGCGATAATGAACAACAGGATGCCGACAGCAAGCCATCGAAAATATTTGGCAAAATCAGCATTGATCTTTTTCATTTTTTATTCTCCTTAAAAAAGCCTTTAATTGCACTACGTCTATGTGACTAAGCATTCACATAGACGTTCAACTGCCTGCAATGGGAGGTGATCTCCTTATCTGACTTCTTGTGCGGCTGTGTGGCATTTATACTTGACCGGTTTGTTTCCGGTCATTAAGCAATTAACCGTATTTGGAGCTAATACTTCACCTTAGCTTACGGATGGTAGGGTTTGTGGAGGCGCATGATTTCTTGTCCTACAGGAATCCGACTATACGGAATGTCTTACGGCAGCTGCCCGGCCGTGACCATGCGGTTGAACAAGATGTTGGGTGAAATCCAGATCACCAGGTCGTCAAAACCAGTCTGTACGAAGTCATGGCTGACGAAATTGCTGTCGCCATCGGTGTTTTCCGCTTCGTCGGTTGAGGGCGTGTTCGCCCAGTTTGCTCCGCGCGACACGATTACGGCGGCTGCGTTGTTGGTTAGGAAGGTGGCGGGGCAGGTAGCTGCGGCGGTGCAGACGCGCATCGTTCCCGTGGTGTTCAGCGTGAAATGCGCCGCACTGTCGGCAAATTCTTTGGTGACGGCGTATACCAGCACGTTGCCGTAGGCATCTTTTTCCGCCACACCCAAATCCTTGTAAGGCAGTGTGCCGACTTGTTGCGCGACAGTGGTGCAGGCCGCTTCCGCGATGCCATCGCCGTTGGTGTCCGGGCAAGGCAAGTGTTTGTTCGCGGTCGATATGGCATAGCCCAATAGTGCGTCGCGCACCTCATCCATGTATTTGCGCGTTTCGCTCAAGCGGCGTTGTTCGATCTG
>JBGPNQ010000373.1:0-5226 GCA_041487615.1 Anaerolineae bacterium | reverse complement strand
TCCCGCCGGGAGAGGGGGACTCAGGGCTTGTTTGAGTTCGGCTATTTCATTTTCGCGCCCGACAAAGGAAGTCAATTGAACCGGGAGATTATTCGGGAATAGATCAAGAGTCTTCAGCGGCGGGAAGGTTGCCGGGAGACCAGCGATGTTGAGTTGATACAAATGCTCGGGTCGCAATAAATCCTTTAAGCGTTTCTCACCCAAGTCCAATAGTTCGGTGTCCTTTGGCAAAACATCGCGGACGAGTTCCCGTGTCGCGCCGGAGATAAGGATTTGCCCGCCATGCCCGACGGACATAACCCGTTGGGTTGCCGCGATGGTTGCGTAGCCTGCATAAGGGTTATCAGTTGAATCGATCTGCAACTGCGCCGCACCCGTGTGGATCCCCATGCGGACCTTGATAATGGCAGGAGTCCATGCTTCGTGATGCAGCTTTCGTTGTGCGTCCACCGCGGCATGTAGCGCGTCGCTGGTGAAGTGGAACGCGGCCGCGAACGAATCGCCCACCACTTGAAAGACATATCCGTCATGCGCTTCAATCGCCTGGTGCAGGATTTGATTATGTCGTGCCAACAGAGCAGGCATCGCCTCCCGATATTGTTGTGCCAGTTTGGTACTTCCTTCGATGTCCGTGAAGAGGAAGGTGACAGTGCCGGAGGGGAGATTCATAATGAGTTCTCTTCCAGTGCGAAAGCAATGGATTGTTCAGTTGTCATTGCACGCCCTTCTGCGGAGAGACGTGTAAATTCAGCAGCATCCATTTTGGAATGAATGACTGCGAAATCTTTTTCTACCGAAGCCTGCTCAACAGGCGGTCGTTGATCGCTAATCTGCTCACGCATTGCATCTGCCCAGGCGAAAAGTTGCGCGGCGCGTTTAGGCTGTCCTTGATTAACAGATAGGCTGGCTAATCCCTCTACTGCGTAAATCACACCGATGAGATTATTTGCTTTTTGAAATTGTTGAATAGCAAGGCTGAACATCTCTTCTGCCTGCACCATATCACCTTCTCGCAAAGCGATATACCCCAAGTTGGCAAGCGACCAAAGATATGGCCACGACATCGTCATGCCGGCGTTTTTACTCATCGAGTGTACTTCGTCGCCATACGCACGCGCCGCTACGGAATCACCATCATAAATTCCTAATTTAATAAAGTATCCCAAGGTGCCTACGAAACCTGGCGCGCCTAAAGGAACTTGAAGTTCCAGACTTTCCTCAAGCCATACACGCGCTTGAGCAAAAATTCCCAAGTTTGTGGCTAGATTTCCTAAATTATCTAACGCACCAGCCATCGTAATCGCGTCACCTCGCTCGCGAGCCAAGGCTAACGCTTCTTCCAAGCAGGCTTGCTGCTGGGTAGGATCCTTGCTCGCTTGGCTGATCACAATCAGTACATCGCAGATGTCGGTTTTATCATTTATAGAACGATACAATGCCAGGCTTTGTAAGAGAAGCGCTAGCCCTGCTCTCTGGTCAGAGCTGAAATTTGCCGCAACTCCCAAAGCATACAGACTGGCTGCCTCACCCTTCTGATTACCTAATTCTTTATAGATGGCCAAACTCTCCTCTGCTCGAGCATGCTGGCGACTGCGATCACTCTGCCCTACGCCTGCGAGAAGCGATAATACATACATCGTTTTTGCTCTCACCAGGGTTCGCCTGGTTCCCTGCGGGTGTTGTAAGAGTTGGTTCAGTTTTTCGACAATTTCATTGGTATATCCATATCGAAGACAAAATCGCCAGAGGGCGCTGCCTAACCGTAAACCATCCTCTGCCCGCTTTTCCTGCGACCACTCCAATGTCGCGCGGATATTGTCGAATTCAGCATGCAGCCGTTTTAGCCATGCCACTTGATTGGCATTTACGATTTCTACTTCTGCTTTTTCAGCGAGTGCCCGAAAGTAATCAAGATGGCGATCACGAATCTGCGCGGCTTCCTCGGTGTCAAATAATTTTTCGCGCGCATATTGGCGGATGGTTTCAAGTCTGCGGTAGCGGGATTCTTTTCCGACATTTTCGAAAACGACCAGGGATTTATCCACAAGATGAGTCAACAAATCCAGGATGTCAACTGATTCGATCCCATCACCGCTGCAAACTGCTTCTGCCGCTTCAAGCGTCCACCCGCCGACAAAAACAGCCAGCCGCCTGAACAGGAGACGTTCCTGCTCACTAAGCAGCTGGTAGCTCCAATCAATCAACGCACGTAGAGTCTGCTGACGCGGCAAGGCGGTGCGGCTGCCGCCTGTCAACAAACGGAAACGGTCATCCAGCCGCTCGGCGATCTGTTCCACAGAGAGCACTTTGACGCGCGCGGCAGCAAGTTCAATGGCAAGGGGAATACCATCCAACCGATGACAGATTTGGGTGACAGTCGGAGAGGTGGCATTTGTCACTTTGAATGTTGGCAATGTCTGTGTCGCACGTTCGATAAACAATCGCACGGATTCACATTCTTGAAGTTGTTCAAGACTGAGTTGTTCTTTTGGATTCGGTATTGGAAGGGATGGCACACGGTAGGCTGTTTCGCCTGCGATGCCAAGCGCCTCGCGACTGCTTGCCAGGATTCGAGTCCTGGGACTTCCACGCAAAACCGAGTCGGCAAACTGGGCGCAAGCATCGAGCAGATGTTCGCAATTATCGAGGATGATTAAGAGTTCCCTATCGCTAAACCAATCCATCAATGTATTCATCAATGGGCGGCCAGGCTCCTCGCGCACTCCCAAAATGCTCGCAACCGCATTCGGAACAAGAATTGGGTCTGTGATTGGCGCGAGTTCGATAAACCAAACACCATCTTTGAAACGATCCAGTATCTCCGTTGCAACCTGAAGTGACAGGCGCGTCTTGCCTGTACCACCTGAACCTGTAAGTGTGACCAGTCGCGTTTTTGTAAGCGATTGCTTTACTTCGGCAATCTCCTGTTCACGCCCAACGAAACTTGTCATTTGAATAGGTAAATTGTTTGGAATGGAATTGATTGTTGAGAGCGACGGAAAGTCTTGCTGCAACTCTGCCGAAACCACCTGCCATAGATGCTCGGAGGTTGTCCAGCCTTTGAGACGATTTTCTTTCATGTCCCGAAGAGTGACACCCTCTGGAAGTTGATCATGAATTAACTCTGCTGTTGCATTGGAGAGCAGAATTTGTCCGCCATAAGCGGTGGACATAACCCGCTGAACGCGTGCCAGTGTGAGATATCCGCGATAATCATTCTCGCGTTTTTCGGCCTCGCCCGTATGAATTCCCATGCGGACTTTGATCGGCGCATCACCCCAATCTTCGTTATGTAGATCTATTTGAGATTTAACCGCGGCGCGTATCGCATCACCAGCGGTATGAAATGCTGCGCAAAATGCATCACCAATAATTTGGAAAACATAGCCATTTTGCGATTCAATTGCAGATTTCAAAATGGCATGATGACGTTGCTGTATCGACTCCCACTTGTCGGGATGTCCCTGTGCGAGTTTGGTACTGCCTTCGATGTCGGTGAAGAGGAAGGTGACGGTGCCGCTCGGTGGTGAAGTGTTCGTCATGGTTATTCTTGTAACGCTAATTCGATGGCCTGCTCCATCGTCATAGCGCCACCCTCTGCCCACAGGGAAGCGAAAGCAGCTTCATCCATATTCACTTTTAAATCATTGACCTCGCGCTCGTATTCCACGCGTTCCATCTCGGTCATGTGGATGTTGATTTTCTCACGCAACGCCTCCGCCGCCCCAAATAACTTTGCAGCGCGCTCAGGTCGTTCGTGCGCTTTGGCGATGAAGGCGAAACATTCCAGTTGATTGGCAACCGCGGCGCGATGACCGAGCCGCTTCCATTCGAGGATGGTCTCGCGGTACATCGCTACGGCTTTCTCGTGATGGCCCTCCAGCCGTTCCATATGCGCCATCTCACTACGAACCATGTTCGAGCGATGATGGTCGCCCACGTCCCGAAAGATTGGGACGAGTGGCGCGAATTGTGCGCGGGCTTCATCGAAGCGGTGGTTGAATCTTGCGCCCATCGCCATCCCGAACAATACCATCGTGTGCCCGAAGCGATTTTCATTGTTTTTCAAAGCGGCGAGTCCTTTTGCCACCATCCCCCGGGATACATCGTCGTACCTGCCCGCCATCATCATGCGCGTGCCGAACATGCCATAGGCCATGCCGATGGCATACGGGTCGTTTGATTCATCGACAATCCCAAGGACTTCGTCCATGATGCCATCCACATCGTTGAATCGGCCAGACATCATGTTGGAAGCCGCTTCGAATGTCAACACGGTTGCGAGTAATTTTTTATCGCCAAGTTGACGCGCATAGTTCGCGCAGGTAGCCGCCGCCGCGCTCGCGTTGAGCATGTCGCCCTGGCTGAATGACATAAACGAAATGGATTGCCAAGACTTTGCGATAACCGCCAGGCGTTCACGCGCCGCTTCGCCCTCGACCTCAGGTAGACCTTTGACGCGCTCGAGCGCCTCATGAATCCATTTGATGCCTTCACTTTCATATCCGCGCCTGAACCAGAAGTTCGGCAACGCGCCTGCCATTCGTAACACTGCCATCACGTCCTTCTCCATGCCCCATTCAATTGCGGCGCGCACGTTGTCGTATTCGGCTTCGAGTCGGTTCACCCAGTTCAACGCCATGCTGCCATACAGTTGCGGTTCGGCGCTCTCCGTGAGTCGCACGTGATAATCGAGATGACGATTTCGAATCTCCGCTGCTTCGCCTGATTCCATGAGTTTGTCGCGGGCATATTGACGTATCGTTTCGAGCAAACGGTAACGCGGCTCGTCGCCTTCATCGTCCATCGTCACCAGTGATTTGTTTACGAGCTGCGGCAAAAGTTCCAACACGTCCATGTCACTGCAAATGAATTCAGCGGCCTCGAACACCCAGCCGCCCGCGAAGACCGACAATCTTCGCAATAACATGCACTCAGGCTGACTTAGGATGTCGTAACTCCAGTCAATCAACGCGCGTAAAGTTTGTTGCCGCGGTAATGCGGTGCGCGAGCCGCCCGTCAATAGTTTGAAGCGGTCGTCAAGTCGCTTTGCGATTTGTTCGGGTGCAAACGCGCTTACGCGTGAGGCGGCTAATTCCAGAGCGAGGGGAATGCCATCGAGACGGGAGCAGATTTGGGTGACGGAGGAAGCGTTCTCGTCGGTGAGATGGAATTTGGGATTCGCGGCAGATGCACGTTCCACAAATAATTGAATGGACTCAAATC
>JBGPNQ010000372.1:0-5242 GCA_041487615.1 Anaerolineae bacterium | reverse complement strand
GCCTTCGTCAGCATGTTCGTGACTGTGCGCCTGCGCGTTCGGGCTATCCACTGCAAAACCTGCGCCGCGCACAGGGTCAATGACAAAATCAATGGTCGCGCCGCGCAGATAATCGATGGATACTTCGTCAACGATCACTTTGACGCCATTGGATTCAAATGTGGAATCGACGTCACGGATGTTATTGTCGAGAGCCATGCCGAAATTCACGCCGCAGCATCCACCACCGGCAACATACACACGTAGAGCGTACCCTTCCAGATTGCGTTCCGCAAGAATATTTCTAACTGCATCCGAAGCGGCAGCAGATAGAGTGACTACGGAAGTGTCAATCGTTGTGATTGTTGTTGTATCGAGTTCTTGTAACATGTTTTCTCCTTTTGGAGTGAAGTGGACATATCTTATCAAATTCACACTGGACTGTCAACCAGTCAATCTTGAAGTTCAGGCAGGAGTTCGGAGGATCGGTTGCGAGCCACAGATTTACCCTCCGCGCACGATTTCATGAATTCTCCTGGAAAAGGAATTGTCCGTGCTGCCCTCCAAAGGTCAGATTGTTATTCTTGACACAACTCTATTGCGACTGTAAAATCCCTCTGCTTTTCCGGGCGAAAGCCCACATATTAATTCTCTTAGGAGGATATACCCACATGTTTGTAATGGGACTTACCCCACTGGAGACTGTCGCAATTTGGGCTGTATTTGCCGTAGCATGGCTAGGCCTCGGTTACGCAGTTTTCCTTCGTTCCCAAATCTTACGCGAAGATAAGGGAACCGAAAAAATGCAGGAAGTTTGGAATGCGATCAAAGATGGAGCGAATGCTTATTTGCAAAAGCAATTGCGCTCCATTTTGCCTTTAATCGCTGTGTTGACGGTGGTGCTTTTCTTCTCCGTCTTCATTGTTCCTCCATCTCCGGAAGCGCTGGAACGCTTCAAAGATTCAACGCCAGATCAGGTCCGTTGGATCATTGGCTTTGCCCGTGCCATCGCCTTTATGATGGGCGCTGGTTTTTCGCTGACGGTTGGACGGATCGGTATGCGCATGGCTGTCGAAGGAAATGTGCGCGTGGCTTCCGCTTCCAAACGCTCCTTCGGTGAGGCGCTTCGCATCGCTTATCGGGCGGGCACGATCACAGGCATGTTGACCGATGGACTTGGCTTGCTCGGTGGAACGATCATCTTCATCATCCTTGGCATTGCCGCCCCGGATGCGTTGCTGGGCTTTGGATTTGGCGGGACCCTGCTCGCGCTATTCATGCGCGTGGGCGGTGGTATCTTTACCAAAGCAGCGGATGTCGGTGCAGACCTGGTCGGTAAGGTGGAAGCCGGCATCCCTGAGGACGACCCGAGAAATCCTGCCGTGATTGCGGACCTCGTTGGAGATAACGTCGGTGACTGCGCAGGTATGGCCGCGGACATCTTCGAATCCTATGAAGTGACAATCGTTTCAGGACTTATCCTTGGTTTGGCTCTGTGGCATGCCACCGGCCAACTCGAATGGATTATCTTCCCCTTGATCGTGCGCGGCATCGGCGTGCTTTCCTCCATCGTTGGAACGTACTTTGTGCGCGCCGGAGAGACTGGCAAGAGTGAAACCGCAATGCAGGCGATCTTCAGCGGTTTTCTTACCTCCGCTGCGATCTCTGCAGCTTTGTTCTTCCTCGCCGGTTTTTTCTATTTGAATAGTCCTGAAATGGCAAAATGGGGCGGTTGGTGGCGGTTGCCGACCGCAGTGGGCGTGGGCGTCTTGCTGGCGATCTTGATCGACCGTCTCACAGAATACTTTACAGGCACGCACGCCGCCCCTGTAAACGACATCAAGAAGTCCGCGGACACCGGTCCTGCGACTCTGATCTTGAACGGTATCTCCGTAGGGTTTGAATCATCTGTATGGTCTGTGCTCGTGATCGCTTTGACCATCGTTGCCTCCATTTTCATCTTTGGTACCATTCCCGGCGTTGAAGGTACGGACCGTGCTACATTCATTCTCTATGGTGTAGCGATGACCGGTATTGGCATGCTTACACTCACCGGTAACAATGTCGCCATGGATTCCTTCGGTCCCATTTCAGATAATGCGAATGGCATCGGCGAAATGGCCTGGTCTGGCAAGACAGACAAAGCCACGAAAGACGCTCAACAAATCATGGCCGACCTGGATGCGGTAGGCAATACGACCAAAGCGATAACCAAAGGTGTCGCGATCGGTTCCGCGGTCATAGCAGCCGTGTCACTTTTTGGTTCCTTCATTGTAGATGTAACTCGTGCCCAGCGGTCGTTGGGGATTCCAGAAGCCGGTTGGATCAAGAATATCGGTATTCGTGCCGATGACCCTCAGGTTTTTGTGGGTATGTTGATCGGCGCGGCATTGCCCTGGCTGTTCTCCTCCTTTGCGATCCAGGCGGTCGCGCGCGCAGCTTCCCTGATTGTGTTGGAAGTCCGTCGTCAGTTTAAATTGGGCGTTCTGGAAGGCAAGATCAAGCCCGATTATGCACAGGCGGTGGAAATTTCGACAACCGCCGCCCAAAAGGAACTTGTTTCGCTGGCACTATTGGGCATTGTAACTCCCATTGTCGTTGGCCTGACATTGCAAGTGGAAGCGCTCGGCGGTTTCCTGGCTGGCATCATCGTCTCAGGACAATTGCTCGCTGTGTTCCTCAATAACTCTGGCGGCGCATGGGACAATGCCAAAAAGTTGATCGAAGACGAACCGAAGGACCCGGCAAAGAATCTTGGCAAGGGATCTGAACGTCACAAGGCGGGCGTGGTGGGCGATACGGTCGGCGATCCATTCAAGGATACGGCTGGTCCCGCCCTCAACCCAATGATCAAAGTTGTGAACCTCGTCTCTGTGATCATCGCGCCGATCGTAGTGCAGTATTCCGGCGGCGCTTCCCTCGGCGTTTGGGTCGTTGCGGTTGCGTTACTGGGTGTACTTGCCTGGGCGGTGATGCGCTCCAAGGCGCCCGCTCCTGAGATGGCGGCTGCTGTGGTGGCTCCCGCCGCTGTAGCCGGTGCTCCAAAAAGCGCGAGCAGCAGCAGGACGAAGAACAAGAAGAAGTAGATCACGTTGTTTGAGTTGAAACAGAGCCTGTCAGTTAACAGGCTCTGTTTGTTTAGTTTCCACAGGCAAACACCGCATAATAGCCGTTTTGATACATGGGTGGACGCCTGATTCGTAGCTTGTCAATACTTGACCAAAGTGGATCCGTGTCGTTCACAACAATTGCATCAATGAAATAGTCATTGCATAGTAGATCGATGTTCGTCCAATCCGTCGTGTTCCTGGTGTTGAATATATTCCCGATTCCCTCAGACATCCGTGTGAATACCTCAATCGGAACGCCATAAATGGTCCGGTCACCGATTGCCATCTGCCTGGTACCGTATAGACCGCTTGGACGGTCTAACAAAACCAACGGATTATTTTGAATAATTAGATTCTGTGGAGTATGATCGCGGATGAATTCATATGCCAGTCTGGCATTATAGGTACGTTCTCCTAACTGTGTGTCAGGAGTGAGTTCGTTGGGTACGCCGGTGATTCCCAGATCAACCAGGATCGTCCAAAATCGCGTCGAAAAGGCTTCGAGAGATGTGGTCATAATTCCTACAATTAATAAAATGCGCAGTAGGTCCCTGGTTTGCCTTGATAAGGCAACAGCCTTCCCTGATGCAAGTTTTGAAAGTGATTGTTCCGTTGAGTTTGCGCCAAGAATATCGACTGCCCAAATAATAAGCACGAACTGGCCAAGAAGCCACGCTCGCATACCTAAATCGTCTATAACGATAACCGTGGATTTTACAAAAGATAATAAAATCGCCACAGTTCCGAGTAATATCGTTTCTGGCAGCATATAAGGATTGCTTTGCCAGGTTCCCGATTTTTGCCTCTGTTTGACCCAAAGCAAAGCAATGACAAAGAAGAAACCAAGCTCGAAAAAATAATTTACAGGCAGGAGCAATGTTTCGACAATTTCTCGAAAGCCATGCGGCAAAAGTCTGGTAAACATGAATGGTCTCACAAAAAATCCTATTGGCATTCCTCCTGTTGCGGCAGATTTTCCACCACTATTCAGTATTTCCAGGAGGAATTGAGACACGATTAGGAGTCCAAATATGCCACTGGCCATGATCGTGAAAAACAGCGGATGATCCGTTTTCTTAAATAAGAGCAGCATACCCCAAACACCCATAAAGACCCCGAATGTAGCTGCTACCCACACCGAGAGGCCGAAGGCGGAGCCTATGGATGCACCTGCCAAAATCACATGAATGAGCCGCCGATGGGTTTTGGTTTCTTGATAATTCGATAGGATTGCAATCAAGGCGATCATACAGGCAGCCATACTGGTTACATGATTCGGCACCCAGGTAATGGCATTCAACCACGACATAACTGGTAAATTCCAGCCTTCGATTCGCCCATCGAATGGCAGTGTTCCCACTGTGGTCTTGACTGCAATCATCAATGAAATCACAGGAATAAAGTCCAACCCTGAGACTGCCAACAGTTTTATGCCTATCAAAGAAAGACGCTTATTTTCATCTCCGTTTTGGCGGTTTCGGATTCGCAGATAGGTCGAGATTGTTGCCATAAGTGCCAGCCCGCTCCAGGCGATTCCCCCAAACAATGCGATTCGTGCATCGATCCAGTTTCCTCCAAGCGAATCGATGACGCTGGCTGCTATGTACCAAAAATAGTATAGCTCCGTTATTCTTTCAAAATGGCCGGGATAATAAGTTGGATTGACGGGAGGAATCCCTGCTCGCGTGATTGCTTCAATCAGCGCGGTGCGGGTTGTAAAATCGTAGGAAGCGGCATTGAAATAAAGCCTTTGTCCAACCTGAATATCGACCAGAAGAAGGACGCAAAATACAACCCAGACTCCAGTTACCACAAGAGCAATTCTGTTGTGGGCAATATCCATATCGATTTGGCGTTTTCGTAGAAGATGAATTTGAATTGCAATCCATGAAACAAGGAATAAGATCACGATCCCCATCCCAAATTGATTTGAAACAAAGCGATATGCCAGGTACAGAATAATGGGAATCAATGCGTTTGAGAGTGCTGTTGCAAAAACATACTGAGCAAGGAGCGTCCTCTTTTTGAACGAAAAGATATCAAATGTCCAGCCAATTACATAGCCTGGAATCACCGTTACAACGGGAAAGAGCAGGCTCGCAAAGATCAGGCTCGAAATGTCGTGCAGTGTGAAGTTTGATGGCATATATACT
>JBGPNQ010000371.1:0-5255 GCA_041487615.1 Anaerolineae bacterium | reverse complement strand
TATCGCATTGTGACCAATCTGTGCTACAACCGATTGCCCAACCTGCGTCGTTCCCTCAATGACCTCGGTGATGATGCGATGGAAGATATTCCCGAAACGAAATTCAACGCGCCCGCCCTGGAATTTGAGTCGAACGAAACGCGGCAACATTTACATCAAGCCATTGATGAATTGGACGCCAGTTACAAATTACTAATTAGCCTTCGTTACCAGAACGAACTTTCCTACGACGAGATCGCCTCGACACTCAACCTGCCGCTCGGCACCGTCAAAACTGGCATCTTCCGCGCCAAGGAACAACTCCGCAAGTCGCTTGCTTTTCTGGAGGAATCATGGATAAACACCTAAAACAGGATGCACTGATCGAAGATGCGCTCAAATCTCAACCGCTCGTACCCATGCCACGCAGCATCACTGCGGATGTGATGGTACGCATTCAAACGAAGGAGCGCCCGACCCTCATCACCTGGAGCGACTTTGCTTTCAGTTTAGTCATCGCCACCTGCCTTGCCGCGTTCTGGTTTGCTTTGCAGAACCTGCCTCCGATTCTGTTGGCCAAACTGCACATTCAAGGCATCTTGCTCTATCAGGATTTTCTGGTAAATTCGCGCTGGCTTATCCCCACGCTATTCTTTGGATTGGCGGCTTTATTAGCAGCTCTGACAATTCCCTCCTTATATAAAATGACGATGGACCATGGACGATAGACCGTACATGGTACTTTAATCCATTCTTTGAAGGATGTGGCTCACTGCCGTGGATGCGGGTCCGCCAAGGGATTGGATCAAAGCGGTCTTCGCATTCGGGATTTGATTCGTTCCCGCCTGACCTCGCAACTGCATCGCTGCTTCGACGGCCTGGTACACTCCCGCGGCGCCTCCGGGGAATCCGCGCGCTTTCATGCCTCCCATCGTGGCACATGGGATTTTTCCGGTTCTGCTTATCTCGCCGTCCGCGGCGAGTCGCCAGCCTCTGCCCTTGATCGCAAATCCAACAGCTTCGAGCTGAAGCGCGGCGTAAATGCTGAATACATCGTGATATTCGAAAAGATCGATATCATCCAATGAAAAACCGTTCTGCTTCATCACCTTGCCCGCAGAGATCTGCGCAGTGTCGAAGAAGAGCATATCTTTGCGGTCGTGTAATGCAAGTGTACCTGACGAAGCTGCGGAGCCGGAAATCTTCACCAGTGGACTCTGATGATTTGCCGGGAGCAACTCCCGGCGTGTCAGAACGAGTGCGGCAGCGCCATCCGCATTGGGGGCCATGTCGAACATGTTGACGGGGTCGCTGACCATCTCGGCGTTGGCATAGGTCTCGGGCTTGATCGCCTTGCGGAACATGGCACACGGATTGCCTGCGCCGTTCGCGTGCGCCGTCAACGCAAAGCCTGCAAATCCATCGCTGGGAACATTGTGTTCGTGCATATATCGCTTCATGAGGAGCGCAGCTTGCGTAGTAGGAGTCATCCCCTGGACGGCCTCAAAATCAGAGTCGCTGGTGGTGGCGAGTGCAGTATCCACATCCGAACCAAGTTTATCGGTGAACTTTTCCACGCCGACGACGAGTGCCACATCCACCATACCGCTGGTGACCGCGAGATAACCCTGTCGCAATGCTGCGCCCCCCGAGGCGCCCGCGGCTTCGATGGTCACGGCTTCGATGCCGAGCAGGCCCGCATAATCGGCGAGCAGCACACCGAGATGTGCCTGGTTAGATAGATTCGGCGCGAGCATGTTACCGACGAATAGCGCTTGAGGCTTGAGCCCACCCGCGTCCTTGAGCGCGTCCTGAATGGCGGCAAGGGCGAGTTCACGCAGACCAATCTCCCAATGTTCACCGACTTGTGTTTGTCCGATACCTGCGATAACGACTTCTGTCATCTTAATTCCTCTTCGTCATTGCGAGGAGAGCTTTAGCTCGCCGAAGCAATCTCAAACTTCGTCTGAGATTGCTTCGGGCGGGAGATCACCGCCCTCGCAATGACGGAAAATTTATTTCCAGATATTCTTCAAAAACTTGAGCTTCTCCATTGTCTGAAAACTCCCACCACCCTCGTGGCCGTTGTACGGATAGACCTTGATGTCCTTTTCGCCGGCCCAGTGATTGTACGCGGCGTAGACTGTCGATGGCGGGCAGACCTGGTCCATGAGACCGGTGGAAAATAAAGCCCTTGCTTTTGCACGCGCAGAGAGATTGACTCCGTCGAAATACGAAAGTGTGTTGAAGACTGTATCCACTTTGTCGCGATGGATGTGGCAGAACTCGGCGATCTCTTTGTAAGGATAAGTATCCACAAGTTCGGTGGCGCGGCGATAGTGACAGAGGAACGGCACATCGGGCATGGCGGCGACCACATCCGGGACGAGTCCTGCCGCGGCAATGGTGATGCCTCCACCTTGTGAGCCGCCTGTCACAGCGACCTGTGACGCGTCCACTTCGGGGTGGCTGCGCGCCGCGTCGATAGCGCGGACGGCGTCGCTAAAGACGCGGCGGTAATAGTAATGTTTGGGGTCGAGGATCCCTTTGGTCATGCTGCCGGGAAAATGGGCGTTGCCTCCATCAGAATAGAGATCGGGCGTATCGCCTGCTGACCAGCTGCTTCCCTGTCCACGTGTGTCCATGACGAAGTGAGCATAACCCGCGCTTGCCCAGAGCAGCCAGTCAATCGCAAAGCTGCGTCCGCCGCCGTAGCCGACGTATTCCACAACGCAGGGTAATTTCCCTTTGCGTTGCGCCTGGGCGGGCAGGATCAACCAGCCTTTGACGGGCTGCCCGCCAAAGCCGTTAAATGTGACATCGAATGTCTCCTGCGCGACGAGACCGTAATCCACTTTTTCGAAAGTTGCATTTAGTGGAAATGCCCGCGCTACATCCAAGGTGGATTTCCAGAATGCATCAAAGTCCGCGGGTTCTTCACGTGCCGGGACGTAGGTCTTGAGTTCATCGAGAGAAAGGTCGAAGAATGCCATGTTGTTTTTTCTCCTCGGCGGTCGAGTGGGCGAAGCCCGTATCGAGACCGCCACTTTCAAGTTTATTTTTTCTTGTCAGTTCTGGTCTCGATACGTCCCGCGACGAGCACCGCGGGACTACTCGACCAGCGGATGATTATTTCATCGCCAACTTGCCACGATAACGTACATACGTGGCGTAATCAATTTCACTTCTGCGCGCAATATATTCGCGGGTCGTTGTCGCCAAACCTGCGCGGAGCGGAGCTTTGTCGGTGACGACGATGTCAAAGGCATCAGATCCGGCTCCCGACCCGAAGGAGACCATGAGAATCCGATCGCCAGGCTGGGCAATGTCGAGGATGGCAGTGAGTCCGATCAGAGCTGCGCCCGCGTATGTATTCCCAATTACGGGGACCAAAAGCCCAGGCTCGATCTGTTCCATCGAAAAGCCGAGCTGACCTGCGACGCGCTGCGGGAACTTTGTATTCGGCTGGTGGAAGACAGCCCACTTGTAATCCTTTGCAGTCGTGCCCGATGCTTCCATCATGTGCGTGGCGGCTTCGGTGATGTGCTTGAAGTAGGCCGGCTCGCCCGTGAAGCGCATACCGTGCTCGGGATACTTCTGATATTCGCGCCGCCAGAAGTCAGGCGTATCGGTAACGTAAGAATACGCGGAGTTGATGATCGCCAGCGACTCTTCCGCGGGACCGACGATATACGCGCCGCCGCCCGCGCCTGCAGTGTATTCGAGTGCGTCACCCGGTTTGCCTTGGGCGGTGTCCATGCCGATCGCCATGGCGTAGTGTCCCATGCCTGAGCCGACCAAGCCCATCGCGGCGACCAGCGCTTCGGTGCCCGCTTTACAGGCGAATTCCCAGTCCGCGGCTTGTGTATTGGGGACCGCGCCGATCGCCTCCGCGACCAGTGTGGAAGTTGGTTTCACAGCATAAGGATGGGACTCGGACCCGACCCAGACCGCCCGTAGTTCGGTCGGGTCGATCTGGGCGCGTTTCATGGCGTTGCGCGCCGCTTCAATGGACATGGTGATGACATCTTCATCGAGCCCGGGGACGGCTTTCTCCTTGATGGGGAGTCCGCCTTTGCCGCCTGTCCATACGCGGGCGACTTCCCTGGCGGGCAGACGGTAGCGTGGCACGTACGCGCCGTAGCCAACAATGCCAACTGGCTTGACGGGTTTGAGGAGGGTGGGGGAGTGTGTGTGAGGGGTTGTCATGAATGTTTCTCTTGAAATGATCTTTCCTGTTTTGTTATTTCATAAGTACCAATATTCATCAACATCTCGCTGACAGATGTGGCACTTCCTCCTTTTGGGATTTCACGGCTAGAAATCTCAGCAATTGAATCAAATATTTTTCTAGATTCAATATTTTTTCGTTCAGCCGTTACATACAATCTTGATAGATAAGTTAATAATTCTCTAAAATCGCAACAACAATCTTCTATTGACACTGCTACTAATGCACGAGTTAGATATATTTCGTCACTGGTAGAATTAAATTCTTTAAATGCAAGCCATCTATATTTCTCAATTAACATTTGCATGTAACTACCCATATAGTGATTGAGTGGTTTTTCCTCGTAACGGAGAACACAGGAGGTGTCGATAATAATAGACCGAATTTCACGGCGTTGTAAATCAGTCGCTTTTCGATATGCTTCATGGTTGATGTCAAAGAATGAAAATATCTCTTTAAATAAATCTCTTTTTTGTACAACTTCCTTTTCAAATTGTTCAGCAGCTTCATTGAACTTCGCAATACTTTCCTTGGAATTTATTTTTACGGGAAGAAATCCTAAAAGAAATTTTTGATTTTGTTTGTCGAAATCTGAACGGAACTTTTCGTAAGGTTTTATCCACCATTCTTGGAATTCCACCGCATAGTTTTTTAGTTGATCGATATATGTTTGAGCTTCCATGGCTTTATCCTTTTCGAAACGCAATTACATTGATTGAATTGTGTCTACCCAATGTGCTGATGTCAATCCTGCCTGAAAATCTCTGCAACGTGTTCGGTGAGGTTATTTTTTGGATTTCTCAACTTCATACTCTGCTTTTGCCACAGATTGATTCCACATATCAAGCGTTTCCTGCCCAATACGCGCAGCTTCTTTTGTGACCAATTTATAATCGATGGATAAATCGCTTAAATCGCTTAGATGAAAAACCACCATGGAGTAAATGTCTTTTGGGTGTTTATCTGACCTGCCTTCATTCCACGCCTCTAATTTTCCGATGATGATATCTGTTGGTTGCGCTACCCATGCTGTAAATGGGCTTCC
>JBGPNQ010000370.1:0-5299 GCA_041487615.1 Anaerolineae bacterium | reverse complement strand
CGCCCTGATCGCACGCGCCCAAATGGAGGATGGTTATATCTTCACCTACAACCAGATCCATTTCCCGAAGCAACGTTGGGTCAATTTGCAGATTGAGCATGAGCTCTACTGCCACGGACATCTCATCGAAGCGGGCGTATCACACTTCGAAGCCACCGGCCGCCGGGACTTGCTTGAACTCTGCATCAAAGCTGCGGACTTGCTGCTGCATGATTTTCTCAACGCATCCAATGATAAAACCTGTGGGCATGAAGAGATCGAGCTTGCACTCATCCGCTTGTATCGTGTGACAGGAAATAAAAATTATCTCGAGCTTGCGCGTCAATTCGTCGAGCGGCGCGGACGGACTCCGTTGTATGGACTCCGTTGGTGGCTCGAGCGCAGTAATCATCTAAAGCGGAAAGCACACGTGAATCAATCGAGGCAGGAATATCTTGCCCAACATCCTGAATACAAATCCTTTCATTTGCCGGGAGATAACTACGCCAAGACACCTCCTTTTAGTAGATTGCGCAACCGCATCAATGCCTTGCGTGGACTCTATGCCCAGCAGCATGCTCCCATTCGTAAGCAGACTGCGCCTGTCGGTCATTCAGTTCGATTCGGGTATTTGGAAACTGCAATTGCCATGTTGTGCCGGGAATTAGGTAAGTCGGATTGGTCGCGAACGCCGCGCAAAGCAGCGGCAGTCCCTGTGGGACAATCCGACCTACAGCGTGTCATGGAAAAAGCCTGGGAGCGGATGGTCACCCGTCGCATGTATATCACGGGCGGACTAGGCTCAGCGCCTGGCTTGGAAGGCTTTGGCAGCGACTATGAACTGGATCCTGAGTATGCGTACGCTGAAACGTGCGCGTCGCTGGCGAGTCTCTTCTGGAATTGGGAGATGGGGCTGCTTACGGAAAATGCCCGTTACAGCGACTTGTTTGAGTGGCAGCTCTACAACGCGACCAATGTCGGCATGGGACAAAACGGCGAGACGTATCTTTACAATAATCCGTTGACCGTGCATCATGGCGTCACGCGAAAGGGATGGTATAGCTGTCCTTGTTGCCCATCGAATTTATCACGCACGTTTGCGGACCTGGGACGATACATTTATTCGTATGATGATAACAATATCTGGATTCATCAATATATCAGCAGTGAAACTACGATCAATGGAACAAAAGTAAAGATCGAATCGGAGTTACCGTGGAAGGGGAAAGTGCGAATTCATGTCAAGCCTGAAATGCAGAAAGAATTCACTTTCCACTTGCGTAAACCTTCATGGAATACTGCTTCTTCCAAAAACACAACGGCTTCCGGATATGACCCGCGCGTTTCTGAATATGAAGTCATCTCGCGTAGCTGGCCTATGGATGGTGAAACAATGGAATTCAATTTCGACACATCCATCCAGCTTCGTCGTGCGCATCCCAGAGTGAAGGGACATGCAGGCAAAGTTGCACTTACGCGCGGACCACTTGTCTATTGCCTCGAAAGTGTAGATAACCCCGCTGTCGATATTTTCACCGCACAACTGGACCCTGCATCTCTGCACGATGAGTTTGTCCCCGATTTGTTGGGTGGGTGTGTCGTTATTCACGGCAAGGCGATCGATGGCAAGCCCATGAAATTGATTCCATATTTCCTGTGGGGGAATCGAGGGGAATCCCAGATGACGGTGTGGGTGAACTGTTTCTAGAAGACCGCAAAGATTCTGAAGGTTTTCTAGGCGCCCTTCGCGGCTTCGCGGGTCAATTGTTTTGTCTGACATTAATTGTGCATACCTTGTATAACCACAAATTGCCTCTTGAAATTTGTCTCAAAAGTGCTATGATTGTTTGTGAGCGAATGTGATTGCTTGTGACTGATTTTACGCCCACCCCCGAACGACAAAAACAGATCCTGTCCCTGCTTACGCGGCAGGGACGATTGAGTGTAAGCGAGATCGTGGAGCAGTTTTCGATCAGCGAGGCAACGGCGCGGCGTGACTTGGAGTCCCTGGCTTCACAGGGCAAGGCTCAGCGCGTCCACGGTGGAGTAATTTCTGTAGAACAGGCTCCGCCCGAACTGCCAATCCTTGACCGTCAAAACGAACAGGTGGATGAAAAATCACGCATCGGACGCGCAGCCGCCGGCCTGATTGCCGATAAAGAGACCGTGTTCCTCGGCTCCGGCACGACCGTGCTTGAAGTAGCACGCCACCTGCGTGACCGCAAACACCTGACCGTGATCACCAATTCCCTGCCTGTGTTGAACATGCTCGCAGGTCTGAAAGAGATCACGGTCATTTCATTAGGCGGGATGCTGCGTGACAGTGAAATGTCTTTTATCGGGCATATTACCGAACAGGCGCTGACCGAGATCCGTGTGGACAAGGTCATTGTGGGCACGCGAGGACTCAGCCTTGAGCATGGACTCACGAATGATTATTTGCAGGAAACCCTCACGGATCGTGCCATTCTGAAAATTGGGCGGGACGTGGTTATTGTTGCAGATTATTCGAAAATCAATCGAGTCTCTACAGCATTACTCGCACCGTTGGATGCCATGAACACGTTTGTGACCGATGCAAAAGCGGACAGGAAGTTTTTGCAGGTGTTGAAGAAACAGGGAATCAATGTGATTGTTGCGTGAGCACCGGAATAAGAATTAAATGCTATTAACAGATTTCGAACCTCAATCCAAGCTCATCACGAAAAGGACTCGGGTAAACAAACCAAAGTTTCCTGTGGTCGACGCCCATAATCATCTGAGAGAACCGTTTGGAGGCGGCTGGGATAAAAAGCCTCTCAGCGAATTGTTGGACCTGCTCGATGAAGCAGGTGTGACCCATTATGTCGATCTCGATGGTGGTTGGGGTGAGGATATTCTGTACACCCATTTGAAGCATTTCAAGGAAGGCGCTCCCGAGCGATTCCGAATCTTTGGCGGCGTGGACTGGTCGAAGTGGGAGAGCATGGGCGATGCATTCCCAGCCTGGGCAGCGGGCCGGCTGAAGGTCCAGAAGGAGGCGGGCGCACAGGGATTGAAGATCTGGAAGCCCTTTGGACTGCATGTCAAGGATCATCAGGGATTATTGGTCAAAGTGGACGATATGCACCTGAGTCCCATTTGGGAAACAGCAGGTGAATTGGGATTGCCTGTTTTGATCCATGTCGCCGACCCGGTTGCGTTCTTTGACCCGATAGATGATACGAACGAACGCTGGGAGGAGATCGGTGAGCATCCTGATTGGGCCTTTACGAGTCCACCCTTCCCACCGTTCATGGAGATCTTGAATGGATTGAAAAATCTCGTCACCCGTCACTCCGCCACGCGTTTTATTGGTGCGCATGTGGGGTGCTATGGAGAGAATCTGGGTTGGGTGGGGCAGATGCTCGATGAATGTCCAAACTATTCCATTGATATTTCCGCGCGGCTTGGCGAACTCGGACGACAGCCCTATAGCGCGCGGAAATTTTTCATCCGGTATCAGGATCGCATCCTGTTTGGCTCTGATATGAGTCCCGATTTGGACGCGTATCGCCTTTATTACCGCTTCCTCGAAACGGACGATGAATATTTTAACTACAACACGAGTGAGGTCCCGCAACAGGGACGCTGGTATGTCTGTGGTTTGTACCTGCCTGATGACGTGTTGAAAAAGGTCTATTACGCCAACGCCCAAAAAGTGTTGGGACGGTGAGGCATTATGGAACTTAATTTTCTTACCATCGCCGATTCACCTGAAGACCTGAAGCCGTTGCGCAGCCTGCTTGCATCTTTTGAGCGCGAAAGGCAGATCCAAATTTCCCTGCGCCGCGTGGGTTGGGAACGCGCCTGGCAGTCCCTGTTGATGGATGCAGTCGAAGGAAAAGGTCCGCATGTTTCGCAGATCGGTTCGACGTGGGTTGCAACAATGGCGATGCTGGACGCTTTACGCGTCTTCAACAAGAACGATATTTCTGCTGCTGGAGGCGAGACTCATTTCCTGCCCGCGGCCTGGCAATCCGTCAAATTTGCGGACCGTCCCGAAGTGTGGGCGATTCCATGGTCCATATACACGTTCGTTTTATATTATCGCTGCGATATGTTGCAGAAAATAGGGATTGACCCTGACGCGGCATTTGTGACACCGGCCGCGATGCGCGAAACGTTCACTGTATTGAGCAGGAATGGAATCTCACCGTGGGCTTTCCCAAGCCTGCATCCCTATGCGGACCTGGTCCATATTGCATCCTCATGGGCGCGTGCGAATGGCGGTGACTTCATGAGCAGTGATGGACGCGAGCCGATGTTTGCCCGACCCGAAGCGAATGTGGGCTTGATGGATTTCTTTGAGCTATTCCCATTCATTCCTCTTGCGCTGCGTGGATTGAATGTTGAAGCATGCACCAATGCATTTGCACGCGGCGATGTAGCGGTAATGATTGGCGGGGTGGAGATCGGCAGTGAGTTGATGTTGAGTCCATACGCTTCACAGGAAATGCGCGAAAACGTGGCAGTGACAACCCTGCCGGGCGTTCCATGGATCGGAGGCGATCATCTGGTTGTCTGGAAAAACGTCCTGGCAGATGCAGAGTATGAAAGAGCAGCGCTGGATCTGGTCACTTATTTGAGCAAAAAAGAAACCCAGGTCGAACTTTTTAGGATGGAAAATATTTTGCCGGCCCTTTCAGACGCGTACGACGAATTGGCGTTTCCCCTGGAAACAACAAAACCGACACTCGAAAAGATACTACAAACAGGCCGCCCACACCCGGCACTGCGGTTGTGGCGACGTATTGAAGCATTTCTGGATGAGATGCTTTTGGACATTGGCAGGGCGGTGCTCAGGCAACCCATTGTTTCTCCTTCTGACATCGCGATGCGGATGCTGAATGAGTATGAACAAAAATTATCGGCAGTGCTCAAAGGATGAACATGACCTCACTGCAAGAGTACGCAACCTATCGTGAGATCAAATCACAGACCGAAGCCTGGGGGCAGGCGATTGACGTCGCGCGGACAGTTTCCCTGCCCAAGTCCAGCGAGTACCAGCAGGTTGTTTTCACAGGTTGCGGGTCAACGTATTACCTTTCGCTTGCTGCCGCGGCCCTGTATCAGGAGCTGACAGGATGCGCGGCGCGTGCGGTTCCTGCGGGCGAGTTGTTGTTGAATCCGCAAACAGTTGTAAGTCGGATTGGCAATCCAACCTACCTCCTGGTTGCCCTCAGCCGCTCAGGAACAACGTCGGAAACTGTCAAAGCGGTGGAGACATTTAAAGCCGGGAAGCGTGGCGATGTGGTCGTCATCAGCAATTACGATAAAGTTCTTTCCGGGCTGGCAAATG
>JBGPNQ010000369.1:0-5324 GCA_041487615.1 Anaerolineae bacterium | reverse complement strand
GTTTGCAGTTACTATGTATTGGAAAGAGTGGGACCTTGATCTGGTCAAGCGTATGTTGCCCGCTGGAATCGTAGGCGCCCTGGCTGGCACGTTCCTGCTTTCGTCGATGTCGCCGGATGGATTGCGCATCATTCTCGGAATCTTTGTGTTGGTGCTGGTGGCATATAAGTTCCTCAGCGATCGCATTCAGGCGCTGCGATATGAGCCGAGGCTCTGGCATGCTCCGGCGGCAGGTTTATTGTCAGGTTTAGCCTCTGGTATGTTCAATTACGGTGGTCCGGCGTTCAGTTCGTACCTGTTACTGCAAAAGTTAAAGGCACGACCTTTTATCGCCACGACGGCAATCTATTTCGCGTTACTCAACCTCATCAAAGTTCCCGGCTTTTTATATACAGGTGTCCTCAATCTTCAGTTGTTGTTTTCGCTGTGGTGGGTGTTCCCGTTTATCCCAGTCGGGATTTGGGTCGCCCGGAGGACTCTCACGCGCCTCAGCCCGGCGGCGTTTGAATGGATCATCATCGTCCTGCTGATCTTCTCCAGCCTGTGGTTGCTGCGCTCAAGCGTGTGGCAGAGCCGCTAAAGTTTGCTGCAGTCAAGCGTGCGGGAGAAGTCAAAAAGGAATCTTTTAAGTAAAAAGGCTCCTGCAATTTAGGAAAGACCATCGAGCGGTAGACCGTTGGCAGTAAAATGCCCTACTGTCCCTTTCCAACTAGGTACAATAAAATCACTTTAGAAGTGCAGGATGTGCCATGAACACCAGTCGTTCTTTTGACCAAGCCGGGGACATCTACGACAAAACCCGACCCTTGTTTGATGTTACATCAAGACGGTTTCCAGTAGGTCATTAGTCCCGTTGTGCAAGAGAATTAGAAACTTCTAACATCAGATTAATAGAAATTGCACGTTTTGCATGTTATCAATTAAGTAGGCGTAACAAATTGGCTTACCCTTATAGAGAACTCAATGCCAATATGTTTGCGCCCAGGCAACAAATCAATCACGTGTTCGGGTGGTTCTCTCAGAACCGCCCAGAAAGAAGAAGAACTTATGAATACCAATACTCAGGAAATTCAACATACAGAGCAATCAGGTCATGCATTGTCCGTCCTCACCGGGATGGTCATTGGCGGCCTGGTAGGTGCTGTAACGATGCTGCTATTTGCGCCACAACCCGGAAAAAAGACCCGCACCGAACTTCAGACGGGAGCTTTGGAATTACGCAACCGGACGGCCGAAACCATGAAAGATACGATCACGCAGGTTAAAACCAAAGCCAATCAGATCAAAGCCGATGTGCAGATAAAGGTCCAGGACCTGGGGCATCAAGGACAGGATCTGCTCGTCAAACAACTGGATCAAGTCTCTCACGCTGCCGAAGCCGGAAAGAAAGCGATTCAGAATTCCCAAGACCATATAGTGGTCTAAATTCAGTGGCCGCCGTAACAACAAAAAGAAACAGCCGCCTTCCATTGGAAGGCGGCTGTTTGTATCGTAGAAAAAACAGGTAAGGCAAAAGAGGGGATGTGACAGCACCTTTGGTTTACCCATTTCATCATGTTCGCTAATTTATAGCTTGCCGAACGCCACACCTTTGTAGTCCCAGCCGCAGGCGGTTACTGCCTCCTGGATCGGTTTCTTGATCTCATTAGTATTGAAGCGGTACTTGTAGACCACGCCAGGCTTCAGCTCTTCCGTAAAGGCATACGCTGCACCAAACTCCACAGAGTTCATTTGTCCCTGGAATTTGGAAGCTGCGATCGAAAGCGATGGTACGCCCGCACGCCATTCCACCGTAAATTCCTCGTCCTTGGCGCGCACTTGATGTTTGTCCACATCGAACTTCATATAGATACGGAAGACCCTGGTGATATTCGCCTTTGCAAACAGTTCGTACCATTTTGCGTCCACGATCTTCCACTCGGCAATCAGGTCCACGTTTTGAGACGCACCGTCAAGGATCTGATAAGGGGCGGTGTCACGGTTCAGTTCGAGTAAACGCTGCCGAACCAGATCCACAGAAAGTGCAGGAATGTTTTTATCAGATTTCTTGCCAAAGCCAAAGAGTCCCATTTGATTTTGCCTTTCAAGGTTTTTGGGCTAGTGATTGAGCCGAAATGCAATTTGATGTTCCCAAGTTAAATGCGATGTGACTATCACCTGGTTTTTCTCTTTCCTTTGCTTGATTGTACAACGAAAACAAAACAATTCATATACAGCGGATGAGGCGCTTTGCATCTCCGCTTTTGGTTTCAGTCATTGCGACCGTAACAATCTCCAGGCTGAGGTACAGAGGTGTTATTGAAATTTCAAGTCATCGGTAGTAAGATTTTGATCAGATATTTTTGACTCAAAGAGTCTATTGTTAGGGAGCAATGATCATGAATATTTCTGAGAACGTCTGCCCCATTTGTGGGACTAAGAACGAGCTCAAAGCCATTGTTTGCGGGCACTGCGGTGCCAAGCTGGACGATCCTTTTATCGACTCGGGGTATAAAACCAAAACGACCGACATGCAGGCCGTGACTCCAGAAATGATCAGAGACTGGTCCTTGAAAGATGCAAAAGAGGTTGCGGTTCCGGACAGCGGGATTTCCTTCTATGTCGATGGGCACTCCATGCCTGCTTATATCAATCCCACAGGAGAATTTGTCCTGGGTCGCACGGCCGGGACGAGTTCAGAGATGCTGCTCGATCTTGCTCCATTCGGGGGGTATAGCCTGGGACTATCCAGACGGCACGTGGCCATCCGGCGGACCGGAGATGGCTACGAGGTGCTTGACCTGGGCAGTGTCAACGGCACCTGGCTGAATGAGGAAAGACTGATTCCCCATAAATCATATCCATTGCCGAGCGGCTCCCATTTGCGTCTCGGTCGCATGCGTGTACGTGTGCTGTATCGCCGCTTTGCAGAAACCAAATAGAAGAGATAGATGCCCTGTCTCGATCATCGTGTGGCAATCTCCCGTCTCGGCGAGGGTCTTCGCGTAGCACCCTGTAAGGAGGGTTGACCCCACCGGAACGTTGACCGCATGTCTCAAATTTAGCATGACCAGAGGAGACCTCCCGTCGCTATGCCGGCGCAGGTCGAAGACCCTGCGCCGGCTTGTTTAGCTCACAACGAATGTGAGGCTTGCTACGAAGCCAATTGATTGCGTATGGCGTTCGCGATGAAATTTGCGTCCTGCTCGACTCCATAGAGGATCCCCGATTTGCGGCTGTTCAGCCACGGAAAGCCAACAAAATACAAGCCGCGCTCCCGTGAAACACCCCGCTCATGGATCGGCCTATTCTGATCGTCGAGGATCGGCAGGTGGATCCAGCTAAAATCCCCTATGAACCCTGTTGCCCAGATCACGCTGCTGATGTTTGAGTCCTTGAGGGTCAGTTGCCGCAATGGGGAGACGCACAGCGCTTCAGGGTCGGGTGCGTCGGCCGGATCATCCTCAAGAGGTGGGGGCGTGATATTCATACGCTCCAGGTAAGTGTCGATATCGTTCTTCACGCGCTGCGAGAATTCATCTGCAAAATGTACATAGGCTGCCGCGTCATCGCTGAGGATCATCCTGCCCGATTCAATATCCTGCAGGCGACCGAGGATCACCACGCCCTGCCTCGCTAAAGATTGCAGGCTGACGGTATGTCCGTAACGCCCGATGCCAGAGATCTGGGGCTGGGCCGCGCGGCTGATGGATTTATCCTGCAGACTTTCATACGTAATATCCCAAACCTTCATATCCACCCACCACTGCACCAGGTCCCTGCCTCGGTAGCGGCGGGGGACACGCCCAACTTTGCTGGTGCACAAATACACGGTCCGGCCGGCCGCCAACAGGTCTTCGGCGATCTGACAACCCGACTGTCCGCTCCCCACAACAAGGACCGCACCAGGCGGCAACGCTTCCGCGTTGCGGTAGTCGGCTGTGTGGTATTGGATAATATTCCCTGGAAGTTTTGCATGCAAAGCGGGAATCCTGGGTACGCGCTGGATGCCGGAAGCGATGACTACCGAACGGCTCGATACCGACTCCTCCGGCTGATCATCCTTCCTTGTTTTTACGATGAAGTTCTCCTGATCTTCCGCCCGCTCAACCGAGAGGACGGTCACACCGGTCCGAACCGGCAGTTGGAAATGATGGACATATCCTTGAAAATAATTCACCAATTTATCTGTTCGCCAGAAGCCATCGGCCTCCGGTCCATCATAGGGAAGTCCCGGCAGCGTGTTCATGAAACTGGATGTATTCAACTGGAACGAGTCCCAGCGTTGCGATAACCAGGATTCACCGATCCGCCCGCGCTCGAAGACGATATGTTTGTGTCCATTCTGTTGAAGAAAATAACTTACCCCCAGACCGGCCTGTCCTCCGCCGACAACGACAGTGTCCAACATTGTCATAAAACGTTCCTTTCCACTCGTGTTTCTACTGCGCGAGGGTCATCCACGCAGCGGGAATTGTTATCTATTCGCGAATCAGTTGATCGTGATGCTGAATTGCTGCGATGTCTGAGTCCCAATGCTATCCGTTACTCTGGCGTTGAAAACATACGTCCCGACCGTGGTGGGCGTCTTTGTGAATTGAGATCCGGATGTCGGCGTGGAAGTTTTCCCTCAGCAGATATTTGATGACTGGCTCGATTCATGCGGAGCTGCTGCGGCGATCAGGAGGACTGCACCAATGAAGACGAAAACCAGGCGCGCTGCTAAAGTAACGATCCTTCTCATTTCAGCTTCACTTTCGATTTCACAAATAAGCGATTAAATAGTAGACAAGGCAGTAATGAAGATGCTTACCGTGCGTGAAAACCCATCGAAAGGAAATTCCTACTTAGCCTGGGATACCCACGTTGTGGATTTTCCCATCTGCTGACCCAGGAACATACGCCGTTGTGCGCCGTGCTCCTGCACATGACGCAGATTGTAGAGCTGAAGCTCCGCAAAGGGCAGCTCGCCCCAGCCGAACCGGCAGGACCGGTAAGCATCTTCAGTTGAGAGACCGTCAATTGTTTCCTGGCACTTTCGGCGGCAGTATTCCAGGTAGCTGAGCAGATCTTCGCGTGTATAGGTCCGCGGCAAAACCTCGTTGGGATCCATCTCAACCAGGTCAAAAGGCGCAGGCGGAGCGAAGCCCTCTTCCGCCCCAGTTAAGTATAGGTCCAGCCAGAATAGCGTGTGGTAACACAGATACCAGAACGCCGAGAAACCGGAGGCCACCCACTGGTCTGGTTGGTCTTCCCATAGGCGCTTTTCCCACAGTTCATCCGGGCAGTCGCGCAGAGTGTCGCCTAACATGTCGATTGCTGCTCCAAACTGTCGCCATAGCATC
>JBGPNQ010000368.1:0-5333 GCA_041487615.1 Anaerolineae bacterium | reverse complement strand
CCTCGCAATGACAGATTAGTGTTTCTCCGGATGACTCTTATACCAAGCCAGGGTCTCCTGGATTGCTTGGCGTGTCGGCGTGGCTTTCATGCCAAATGTCTTTTCGAATTTGCTTGAGTCAACAATAAAAGGATTCTCGAACTCATACATCATTTCTGCTGTTTCTCTTGCTCCCGGGACAAAAATTCCTCCAATTGCCAGCATGGTCCTGCCCAGGCTACTCATCTTTGGCTCGACACCTGCTTCTTTAGCAAACAGTCGGACCAATTCAGCTTGCGTCATTGATGGCCGGTCATTCGGTACATGCCATGCCTGTCCATCTGCTTCGTCGCGTTCGCCGAGAATAACGAGTGCTTGTCCGAAGTCTTTTATATAAGTATGTGTATGCGGCAAGTCTATGCGCCCGATCAGCTGAGCCGGCTTTCCGCGCAGCAGTGGATAAAACACGCGCCCTCCCATCGTAGAGTCAATACCCCATGGACCAAAGAAGTTGCCTCCGCGCGCGGCAGTGACTCGTACTCGTCCCTGCTTGTGAGCCTCGAATGCGGCTGTAGAGATTTCTCCACGGACTTTGCCTTTGCGCGTGTGAGCATTATATGGCATCTCTTCAGTCATGGGTTTGCCATTTGTATCACCATACATATATAGGTTCTCAATGAGCACAAGCTTCGCATCACTACCCGTCAAGCCATCAATTATGGACTTCTGCAAAAGCGGAAATTTTTCGGGCCATTCATGGTACAGCGGCTGGGCAGATTGATACACAACCTTTACCCCTCGCGTCACTTCGCGGACCCTGGACGGGTCATAGAGATCTGACGCCACGACCTCCACCCCGGCAGGGACTTCGTCCATCTTCCCGGAGCGATTCACCATCCGGACAGATTCTCCACGTTTGACGAGTTCCTCTGCGACTGCACGGCCGATAGCACCTGTGCCCAAAATTACATGAATTGCTGACATTTCGATTTACCTTTTATCTGGATTCCAATACCAGTTCTTTTGATTTATTTACTTCAATTCTCTTGCGGGCTGTTTCACGGCGGCCTACTGCCTGCACATGTTCCATTGCTGCGGCGAGACCAAACCTGGGCATGTTGGCATAGACACTCTCGAATTGATCCTGGTTGACAGTGTAGGTTTCATGCCAAATTCCAACACTTCCATCTGCGCCGATCGCCTGATTGAATTTCTTCCATGCCTTGAGATGTGGGTCAGACGGCTGGCGGGCAAATCGTTCCAGGTCAGCGAAGGAACGCCAATATTGAATGAGGACTGGCCCATTGAAATTCCAGAAGAATTCGGCGTGCAGGAATCCTTTTTCGGGATTAGTGAATAGCGCCTGCAACATCGGTCCCATTGCAGAGGCGACGGGGAGCCACTTGTCGAATCGCCACCATTTGTTCACGCGCATTCCGATTAAGAATACAACAAAGGGTTGATCTGTTTTCGCTGTGTACCTGCCATTAAATGTTTGTGCCATGATTTTTCTCCTATCGATAAGCTTGTCTTTTCAATTCTTTTTCCATGCCATATTGTTTGGCTTGTTGCTGCCAGCCAAAGCGGCCTTGCAGTGTGTACATCCAGGCTGGGATGATGGGCTTGGCGAACAAATCCTTTGCAGATTGTGGTATCGGATTTCCGCAGGCTAATGACTCGGCTGCAATGTCAAGCGCCTTCTTCAGTGGTATTGCACGTCCGTCCAGTTCGTTGAGTGGGATGCCGTGAACAATTCCTTCGCCTGCGCCGAGTGATAGACCGCCCATCCAGGCGAATCCGTTTTGGCGGGCGAACTCAGACGCGATGGCCAAAGCAGTGTCGTTGTGATTGGCTCCAGGGAAACCACAGTTGGCGATTGCCGTAAAACGAAGAGGTGATTGGTTATCTTTGCGACGTAAAGCAATTCGTTCCAGCGCGGCGGTGACGGGCGCAGGCAGGCTATCCACGTAGAGAGGAAAGGCGAGAACAACAAGATCTGCGTGGTCGAGAGCATCCAGCAAAGCCGTCATTCGTTCCTGCGAGTTGAGCGATGTGTAGACATGAATGGTCTGTGTATCAATTCCGCGAGCGTTCAGTTGTTCAAAGAGATAACCGCCAAGCGATGCTGATGTGCTCTTCCTTGTGCGCGGACTGCCGATCAGCAACACCGCGCGGCGGACGGGAGCTGCACTAGTGGAGGGAACATCGATTGGAGGCAGCGCAGGAACCGGGGAGGACGATCCGCTGGAAATCGCCTCGAGCCAGCGTTGGGTTTGCGAGTCCGATTCTGCTTCGGGCTGGGTGCCAGTCACCAATCCACAAACTGAAGTCTTTGCATACATGTTGATCGCATTGCGATGTCCGAGGTGACGGAAGATGGCTTCGGCTCGCGGGTTCGGTTCGTCCATCCAGCCGATGGTGAGCAGATTTGGGTAATGGTCGTAACGTTTCTGGTGATGGACTTCGCCTCCGATGTTGGCGAAGAACGGCGAGATGTTTTGGATCTGGTGATCAACCATGCGCTTGAGTTCGGACGAATAGCCACCGAATGTGACCGGTGTTAGATAGATGAGAAGGTCGCTTTGGATGACCTTCGCGGCAATCAGGCGGTTGTCATCATCGGTGTTGCACATGCCGGGGCTGCGGACCCAGCAGAAGAAGTCACCAGCACAGTTGCCAATCTTTTGTTCACGAAGAACGCTTGTTTCAGCATCGGGAAGATGTTTGAGCAATGCCCTGGTGATGTTGCCTGCCTGCGGATCATTTGCGTGAGAGCCGTCGAGAATTAGAGTTTTCATAGGAGCATCCTTTTTTGTTGAGTTGCGGTCAAGAGTTACGCAGATATACCGTGATGGCGTGAGACAGGTGAAATGAGATAAAGATGATCGATGTGGCGATGTACATCCAGGAGCGATAGGATGAAGCAAGATATAGAGTGTTGCCAATCAAACCGATACCGATCAGCCAGATCAAAGGGGTATAGGCTGGGGCAAGAAAACCGAATGCACTTGAACTCCATACACTCTGCGGAAAATATATTTGTGCCAGCCACGATAAAAAGTAGCTTGCCGCGCCTGCGATATAGAGACCGAATCCGACCTTCTGAGTTTGCGTTTCGATACGAATGGGCATCAGGATCGGAAGAATGAAAACAAACAATCGAAGGATATTCTCACCGTTTGTAAGGAATGCTGGAATCTCCTTCTCGAAAACCTCCAGTGAATACAGGTTTGGCAATTTGCTGGTAAAGATCAGATTCCATACCATGATGGGCAGGAGAAGTAACATACAGTTCAACAGGTAGCTCATGAAAAGCGCTCATTTCATCGAGATTCAGTCCTTGATAAATTGCCTGGCGATGGAGTCCAGCTCGTATAAATAGAGGTCATCACCGCTTGTGCCGAACGGCGGAAGGTTTCCTTGAATTTCCAGTGAAACGATGCCATGTACGCGTGCCCAGATCAGCATGGCAACAAAGTGAGAGACCGGATGCACCTCGCCGATCTGTGATCTCCACAGATCGAAATGGGCTTGATATTCCTTCTTGACCGATGGGTACGTGTTCGCGGTCAGCTTTCCTGCTGCACGAAAACTTTCGACAACGCTAAAAAGCGCCATGATCGAACGCGCGGAGGAGGGGAAGACTTTTTCAACAGGGGGCTCATAGCCCGGGATCGGCGTTCCGAAAATGAGTTGATATCGTTGTGGATAACCGTGTGCCCACTTGCGATATGCAATCCCGATGGCTTTGAAACGCCCAGTGAGGTCTTCTGTGGCAACCGAGTCACGCGCTTCGAGCTGCGAGTCGCCAAAGGATGTAAAAGCATCAATGATGAGCTCGGTGACCAGCGCGTCGCGGTCGGGGAAGTAGTTGTAGATGGCGGGTGCTGTAATGTTGAGTTCACGAGCAATTGCGCGC
This sequence comes from Anaerolineae bacterium, assembly GCA_041487615.1. Classification (GTDB taxonomy): domain Bacteria; phylum Chloroflexota; class Anaerolineae; order Anaerolineales; family Villigracilaceae; genus Defluviilinea. The sequence continues at coordinate 1,435 of JBGPNQ010000368.1, read as the reverse complement.
AGCGATAGGGCAGGGGCACCGTGCTCCGCTATCTGTTTCCATGCCGTTTTCTTGATGGCTTCCTGCAAATTTGGGATTTGTTTCTTCCTGGTAGGTCTGACCATACTGGCTCCTAGATAAATATACACTGTAAATATACAGCGTATATTTAATTCTGTCAAGAGGTGAAAAAAAGACTTCCGAAGTTTCCCAAACTTCGGAAGTCTCGTTATGCAGGGATTTGCTTTTCGATAATCTGACGAATTTCCTTTGCGTGAGTCTCTTCATGCTCAGTGAAGATTTCCACCAGATTTTCGATGGTTCCATGTGCACCCCACGGAAACCCAAAAGGAGTGTGCAATTGTTCGTCAGTCATTTTGCGCAACAGGCCAAGCAGTTCGGCACGCGAGGCTTCCCATTCTCTTTGTGTCACATCATAAGGGATGGCTTCGCGGGAAGAGACCGTGTCCGCGTTATAGGCATCGATGCCGCGGGATGCCGGTGTCGCCGGAACTTCACCCGCCAAAAAGGATTTGATGGATGCGATCACCGCATCATCCCAGCCCGTGATGTGGTCGAGCACATCCTTCATCCTCCAGGGCTGATAGATCGTGGGATTCCCCTGCGCGAATATTAGCATTTCGCGCATTTCCACTCGGGCCGTTTCATATCGCATGATGTAGTCTTCTTTGTGGCTCATATGAATCTCCAGACGAATTATGCCCTGTGTCGAACCTCTTGTGCCTTTCAAATTCCTGACAAGTAAGAAAAAGGAAAGTAACGAAGGTTTCGAACCTATGTAATGCTTGAATCTGAACTTTGTTCATGCTACACTTTTCAAAACCCTTTCAAGGAGGTCTGTCTATAAGACCAGGTTCCCATTCAGCTTGCGATGTATTTAGCGTAATGAATTCTTTGCCAAAGGAGATGCTATGCGTAAGATACGGTTCGTCCTCACGACTCTGATCGTGTTCGTTCTTGTTGGATCGCTGACCGGGACTGCAAGTGCTACAGCGCAAGCCAAATGGACGGTGATGGTCTACATTTCGGGGGATAACAATCTTGAAGATTACGTTGTGAAAGACATTGAATTGGAACTCGCTCCAACAGGTTCGAGCGCGAATGTACAGGTTGTCGCCCTGGCAGACCGCGGACCGGGCTACGATACCAGTCGCGGTGACTGGCAATCGACCAAGCTATACCATGTCACGCAGGGGATGATCGCGGACTCCGCAAGCGCCGTGGCCGACTGGGGTGAGAAGGACATGGGTGATAAACAAACCCTGATCGATTTCATCAACTGGACAAAAACCAATTATCCTGCCAGCCATTACGCGTTGTATTTCTGGGGCCATGGTTGGAACTGGCATCCCGGTTACGTGATGCTCGATGACACCAGTGCCGATACACTGGACTATGATGAAACCAGGACAGCGATACCATCGCTTGGATTCAT
>JBGPNQ010000367.1:0-5335 GCA_041487615.1 Anaerolineae bacterium | reverse complement strand
CCCCAGTAATCAGGACGGGTAACACCTGCCATGCCCTGACCTTGCATGATGAGCACATACCATTCGTATCCCAAAGCAAAAACAACAATTGCCGCCAGCACAGCGGTGATCACCCAGAATATCGGATTGGTCTCGTGCATCGACTCCATCACCATTGCGTTCATCTGACCGCGCGGTAATGGATCATGCATCAGATGTTCGCGCGGATTTTCTTCATGCTCTTGCGCGTGAGGTTGACGAGCCAAAGGTTTGGCATAGGTCGCCATTAAGCACCTCCTGCCAGATACCTTACACGTGGCAAGGTTCCCAGGTCTTCAAGCAAATGTTTTCCTCGACTCGAGGTTGCAGCCTGGCTAACCATGGATTTTGGATCATCGATGCGACCAAAGGTGATCGCATTGGCAGGACATGCCTGAGCACAGGCAGTGGTGAATTCACCATCCCGGATTTCTCTTCCTTCAGACTTTGCCTTGTCCTCGGCCTTGTGAATACGCTGGATACAGAACGTACATTTCTCCATCACACCGCGGCGTCGAACGGTCACATCCGGATTGAGTTGGTTTTGTAAAACAGCCTGGATAGGGTTATTTTTTGCAGTGTTACCGTCCCGGAAATCAGTGTAATCGCGCCAGTTGAAAGCACGCACCTGATAGGGGCAGTTATTCCCACAATAACGGGTGCCGATACAACGGTTGTAAACCTGCAGGTTGATATCCTCAGCGGCACTGTGAACCGAGGCGTACACCGGACAAACCGGTTCGCAGGGCGCATTGTGGCATTGCTGGCACATGGTTGGCTGGAACGAAGTCATCTTGACATCCGGGTATTCGGTGCTTTCCCACAAACGCTCGATGCGGATCCAGTGCATCGCGCGTCCATAGCTGGCATCGTCTTCGCCGACAATTGGGACATTATTTTCCATGGAGCAGGCGGCAACACACGCCTGGCATCCTGTGCACAGATCCTGATCGACCACCATCCCCCAGCGCCCACCCAACTCCGCTTCCGATTGATTCGTGAATACCGGCAATTCCAAGTCTGTAGTCATAAAGTCTCCTATTTCTCTTCTGTAAACCCGTATACACCCAGCTTACCCTCGAGGCGCGACAATTGCCGTTTCTTTCCAGTCGGCTCGATCTTTACTTTCATTCCGGCAAATGCCAGGTCACCTGCTTCATTGAATTGGGCGCTCATCAGGTCATTGAGGTTGACTCCGCGTCCTTGAGCATATATTCCATAGGCAGTATGACCCTGACCGAACGGCATAGCAACCGTGTCGGGGCGAATGGCAGGATACTTATAAACAGAGGCTTCCACCGTCCCTGCACTGCTTACGACGCGCACAATATCATCATCCTCGATGCCCAGTTTCTTGGCAGTTGCAGGGTTGATCTCCACCCATGTATTCCACATGACGGTCGTTGTAGGATCGGCCAATTCCTGCAGCCACGGCATGTTTGCGCCTGCCACACCCAACGTTGGAGACACGAACGGAAGGAAGAAGAAATCACCTTCGCCGCCAAAGTCAGCTTGAGTAATATTCAGTTCACGTCCCAACGCAGTCGCGGGAGTTGGGGCGCCGAGGTCCGGGATTGTTTTCCACCAACCGCCGTGCTGCTGAAAATATGCCGAGAAGGAATTGATCTCCGGCGCAACAAACGAACCATCCGCCTGCGAAATGAGACTCGCCAGTTTGCTTTGGATGAATTCCACTTCGTCCTGGAACGGCAATGCTTCTGCAGCTTTATCTCCGACAAGCCCCGCAGCCGCGATCAAAACGTCAACTGTCGAGCGCGTATCGAACATCGGTGAAACGACCGGTTGCGCACCCGAAAGCACCGGTTGCGTGGCGCCGGTCACCGGGCGTTGATAACCCCAGGATTCAAGTCCATGATGATCGGGGAATATGTAATCAGCTTGTACAGCCGTCTCATCCGGGAAGGTTGAAAACGAGATCACAGTCCCCACATTTGCCAGGGCCTCTTCAAAACCCAGAGATTTCGGTAATTCAAATACAGGATTGGTGCCGTGAACAAACAATGTTTTCACGCCACCACTCTTCATCCTGCCAATGAAATCGCTCATCTCCTGCGGACTGGCAGGTCGATGATAGGTATCCTCATTTGGTGAAAGCGGAGAAATGAATACGCCACCGGGCTTTCCAAAGTTGCCCAATAACGCGTTGAGAGCAAGCACGGCCTCCGCCGTAGACAGCCCGTTGCTCAGAGCCAGCGCCGAGCTGCCGGGAATGGCAAGTGGAGCAGATGACTTCAGGATCCGTTGAGAGATATCTTCAAGGATTGCGAGTTTTATGCCAAGTGTGGATGCAATGCTCTTCACGTCAGCTGCAGCAAACGCCTGGGGAATCGCTCCGCCCCGCGCCTCCGCTACTAGCCTGCCAATCGCCAGCGCAACCAGTCCCTCGGTCCCCGGCTGAATCGGGATCCACTCGTCTGCTTTGGCAGCCGTCTGTGACATCCGCGCTTCGAATTGGATGAAGTGCCCGCGTCGGCTCGGATTTCCGCGCCGCATTCTGGCATATTCACGGTTGTATGCCACCGGCGAAAGCCAGGTCTCAAGGAAGTTGGCACCAAATGAAAGCACGAGATCGGAATTACCGATATCGAAGAAAGGCATTGCGGCTTGACCAAAGAGATCTGCAGCCGCTTTACTCAGGGTTGCATTTCCATCAAACATACTCGAGGCGCTAAATCGAATCGGAGCTGCCGCGCCAATGGCAGTCGTGAAATCAGAAATGAGATCAAAGAGATGATCGGAAGTTATCCCCAAGAGGAAAGCAACTTCGGAGGGATTCTTGAGTGCATCCGCAAGGACCTGAAACGCGTCATCCCATTTCATGTTCGCTTCCACATCCTCAAACTTTTTGTTGTACAGCGCTTCACCGCGTTTGTGCTTCAACGGGCCGCGCACACGATTCGGATTGTACAAGCCCTGCAATGTGGTTTGACCGCGCGCACAGGTCTTGCCGCGGTTGACAGGATTATCCGGGTTGCCTTCCACTTTGATGGCCCGTCCCTGCATCGTGCGGACAATGAGTCCGCAACCCGCCGCACATTCACTGCATGTCGTGGCGTAATAGGTGCTCAAGCCATTGTAGTTGTACTCGGGCATTTTCGTATACGGCTCGCGCTTGACATAGCGCGAGGACGGGCCACAACCGGTCAGCACCGCTGTGGTTGCTGCACCTGCGCTGGCAAGTTTCAGAAATTCACGCCGGGAGATTTTTTCACTCATAGTCTATTAGTTCCTTTGTACCCGGTTTAATAATGACACGTGCCGCAATCCGTGAGCTTGGTCAGCTTTTCAGGATCGTTCGCGGCCCTTGTCCGGTGGCACTTCAAACACCAGCCCATGTTCATCACCTGTGGGTTCTTCGCAATCTCAACGTGGGACATGTCACCATGACACTGTTCACAATTCAGGCCGGCCGCAATATGAGGACGATGTGTGAAATGAACGAAGTCCGGAACCTGCGCCACCGGAACCCAGGCGATGTCTTTGTGGTTCAAAACATAATCCTTCAATACTGCCAGGCGTGGACTTGTATCCGTCTTGGAAATCTGTTGGTGACATCCCCAACACTTGGTCAACGTGGGTAAACCGGGAGAGGGTCCTCGAAGAGCACCCGGATGACAATACAAACATTGCACCCCCAGGCTCACATGAATATCATGCCTGAACTGGATCGGCTGTTCAGGAGGCTGCTGGGTCGAGTAAATCCCAAACGCAGCCACGGTGAATAAGGTCACTGCTGTGATCAGCACAGCAACCCGCCCCATTGGCTGTCGCAGCCATTCAAAAATGTTCCTAATCATGCACACTCCTATGCCAAGGTATTTTCATTCTTCCAGCAACATAAATGTACACATTAACTACTTCGAATATGATCGATGATTTTCACCACGGAGCGATCGATATTCAAATGAAGGCACGACCTGCACAAACACAAGACTCGCCCCTATCATCTATGGAATGATGGGACGAGTTGGTAAACAAAGAATGTGAATCAGCAGAATATCAACACTCTCTCCTCATCGCGCGTCGCCGAACCCCGCCAGCGACGCGGGCATTATACTGCAAAAGCACATGTAAGTACATATAGAAGATAGAATTCCGCAAGAATTGGTCATGATATACTTGAAAAAATCATGAGAAAATTTGTGCGCCCCACCATAACCGTGGCAATCAGCCTGCTTCTCGCCTTCTTCAGCGCCACACTCACGTACTCAGCGCCCATTCCATTGCGGGGAAAATTTTCTTCTGCCGCGATGTTCCTTCAAATCACGCCCACTCCACAGCAGAACGATGTCTCTGAGATCGGTTCGACCGATGGAATTGTCATTTTGGGTGGCGTCATCGCTTTCATCATTGTTCTTCCGATCCTGCTGCGTAGAAAATCCTGGACGCAGGATTAATCCCCATCCGGGAAAACAAAAATGCGGACGAATCTTCGTCCGCATTTTTGTTGAAAAGTTTTTGTCAGTTACCTGCGCGTCCCATTGCATCCATGACAGCGACGGAGGCGATCTGAACAATGGCATTCACATCATCACCCGTTTGCAGTACGTGGATCGGTGCCCCCATGCCCAGAAGGATCGGTCCAATCGCTTTTGCATTGCCAAGACGAGCCAGCAATTTGTAGGCGATGTTGGCCGATTCAAGCGAGGGGAAGACCAGAACGTTTGCATCCTTCACCGAGCTGAATTGGTAGCGATTCTCGATGATCTCGGCCACAACGGCCGTATCCGCCTGCATTTCGCCGTCGACGGGCAATTCCGGGCGACGAGACTTCGTCAATGCTACGGCCTGCCTGACCTTGTCTGAAAGAGGATGCGGAGTTGATCCAAAGTTCGAGAAGGAAAGGAACGCCACACGCGGATCGATCTCCAAACGTTTGGCGAAATCCGCGGCGAGGCAGGCGATATCCGAAAGGTCTTCCGCGGACGGTTCGATATTCACAGTGGCATCCGTGAAGAGATAGACACGATCTTCTACGATCATGATATACACGCCTGCGGCCCGTTTCGCTCCCGGCGAGGTGTGATGGATCTCCAACGCAGGACGGATCACCTCGGGATAATCATATGTCAACCCGGAAACAAACGCATCCGCGTCACACATCTTGACCATCAAGGGTCCCAGGATGTTCGGCTCGCGGACCTTCTTGACCGCGTCCACCATTGTCAAGCCTTTGCGATTACGAAGCTCGTAATACTCAGCAGCGTATTTCGACGAATGATCGAATTTGGCATTGTCAACGATTTCAGGCTGGTAATCGAGACCAAGGGTATTAATTTGTTGTTCGATGATCTTT
>JBGPNQ010000366.1:0-5337 GCA_041487615.1 Anaerolineae bacterium | reverse complement strand
ACCGCGCTTTTGATAAAAACCCAACGAGTTCAGGTTGTCATTCGTTGTGATGAGAAAGACACGTTTGCAAACATGCTTGTGCGCTTCCTCCACGACGGCGTTGATTAATTTGGTCCCGAGCCCCTGACCTTCCCGTTTGCTATCCAGGGACACAATCTCGCAGTCATCATCTAAAACAGTATACGTGATCTCACCGACCCAGTCCTGACCGTCGAGCGCAACAAATCCCTCCAGGATATCAGGGTGGTAGATGACTCCATGTGCAACGACAAATTCTGCACCCCAATTTTCCTTCCAAAACTGACGAAGCTGCGGGATGTCATTCTGCGTCAATCGCCGGAGCGTGATCACTGTTACACTTCCTGCTCGGGTTCGACATCCTGCGGAGGCTGCCAGACGCGGGTGGCGCGATCCGTGAACATGACACCGTTCAAGTGGTCGATCTCATGCTGGAAGATGCGCGCCAACCAGCCTTCGGCTTTGACTTTCATCAGCTTGCCGTGACGGTTAAATCCCTTCACCTGAATCGCGACGTGACGTTCCACTTCGCCGACGAGATTCGGGATGGAAAGGCAGCCTTCAACACCAAGGACCTTTTCATCAGAGACCTTGACGACTTCTGGATTGAGGACAGCCCATACTTTTTTCGGCGCGTCCTCCTTCTCCTCGTCCTCCTCCTTCTCATAATATTCGACCACAATGAGACGCTCTGAGAGTCCGATCTGCGGCGCGGCCAGACCCACGCCTGGGGCTTCACGCATGGTTTCGACCATGTCTTCGATCAGGGTCTGGAGGTTTTTATCGAACCGGGTTACTGCGTGCGCTTTGCGGCGCAATACGGGTTCGGGGAGCGTTACGATCTTGCGGAGAGTCATTCTTTGGATTTACCTTTTAAGTTCCCCTCTCCCTATGGGAGAGGGCCGGGGTGAGGGCGATTTTACTCTGGTTTCTGGTTTTTCTTTTTTTCTTCCTCGATAAATTCCGTTGCACTGTGGTGATACGTTGCAAGCCATTCTGCCATGCGTTCGCGCTCTGCGGTGACCGCTGCCTGGTTCTTCTTCTCGATGCGGGCCGCACGGCGTCGGTCGATATCTGATTGGACCGAGGCGGGGTCCATCACATCTTCAAAGGCAAGCTTGGTACCACCGACGGTGATATATACGGTTCCATAATTGAACAACTCACCCAGAATACCGATGCGCTTATATTCTGTGCTTAAGATGCTTTCCAGCTGAGCGGCATTGCGCGTTTGGGTGCCAAAGGGCTTTTTATCAAGGTCGATGATCTGATCGTTGGTCACCTCGAAAATATCATTGCTCCAGTCCACGACTTCGTAGATCACCCAGGCAAATAATGGAAAAAACGCAATGATGAGGGCGCCTGCCCAGGCATCCACAGAAAGTCCGCCTTCGAAAGAAATAAATCTCCCGGGGATAAATGCAAGTTGGAAAAGGCGATAAAGCAACAACCCTACCACTCCCAGCGTAAGGGCCATTGGTATCCAGGCCTGTTCCAATAAAACAAACCAATGTTTTCGATAGATGACATCCTCCCCTTTTTCATAACGGAGTTTGAGGGTGTTTGCACCCAGGAAACGAAGAAGATTGATTCTGCTGCGCTTTTGGGGCACGTCTGCCGGTTTCACGGGAGCAGCTTGTGGCTGCGGAGGAATCGGAATCCCCAGTCTCCTGCGGATCGCATTTTTCATTGCCTCCTTTTCCATTCCCACAGCCTGTTCCTTGCTGCGATTCCAATATTCCTCGATCATGCGTCGCGCCTGATCGGGGTGACTCACATGATTGAATGGGATCTTGCCAACAAATGTACGCACCATGAGGTTTCCGTAATCGAGGGCCCTGCCTACGGCGTCTGTTTCCACGCCCACCGAGAGGATGGTGCTCAGCGGCGATTCCTGCCGACTGTCATATACACCGATAACTTTTTCGAGCCAGACCACGCGGCGATTGGTCATGATGTAATAGTCATTGCCCCAATCGATTACCTGCCATACGATCCAAAGACTCACCGCGACCGATGAAAGAAGAGCGGCAAACAAAACAATCAAAAATTTGGCAATCGCAAACCATGCATACAATAGACCCAGCGGAACCACAAGCGCAAACAGGGGCAAAACCAGATTTTGATACAGGACAACGGGATGTTTTCGTGCCAGGAAGTAGATGACCTCATCGGGCGCAAGCCATTTGAATTGCAGTGATTGCGCCAACTGGCGAGTCCGTATGGCAAGGTCGAGGTTCAAACGAATATGAGGAGCAGTTTTGAAAAGTTTTTCAAAGCCTGCACGCGGCAGGACCAATAACAACGTGTCGGCCAAAGCAGTGACCGTACCTGAACGACGTCGGTTTGTAACCAGAGCCATCTCACCAAAGTAATCGTTCTTCACAAGGGTCGCAAGCGTGATCTCCTTGCTTTGGCTCTTGCGCACGATCTTTACTTTTCCGCTGTAGATCAGGTAAAAACTTTCGGGTTTGCTGTCCTGTTGGAAGACTACGCTGTCCTTTGCATACGAAGACTCACTCAGTTGCTCGGCAACAGCCAGAAGTTCATCGTCTTTCAGCCCATAAAAGAGATGGATCTTTTTGAGAAACTCGATTCTTGCAGAAGTTTCGACCACGGTTTGATTCTATCAAATTTCACGCACGATGGCACATCCATATGCGATGGTTTCCTGTATCTCAGGCAACTGCCCGCCAAGCAGCGCTGCTACAGCTTCTTCCAAAAAGAGGCGCGTCGCCTGCCTGCGACGGAATGTGACGTCGTCCACGGCGCCGCGATAACGCAGGATTCCTTCCCGGTCCAAGACAAAGGCATGAGGAGTGGTAACCGCTGCATACAAATCTGCGATGACATGTTCCGCGTCGATCAGGAGCGTGGGGATTCGCCGCGTTTTAGAGACATCTTCCAGCATGTGAGCTGATTCGTTTCGATTCGCCGCAACCGACAGCAGTTCCACATCGCTGCCCCACTGCGCGACACATGCCATCATCGAACGGTCTGTCCGCTCCGAATGCGGACACTCCGCCGACCAAAAATTTACGATCACGATCCTGCCGCGATAATCACTTAGTTTATGAAGTTTCCCACAAAGATCGGGGAGTTCAAAGTCGGGCGCAGGTCCGTTGAGTTGCATGGAATCATTATATCGTAGGGACGGGCGGCTGCCCGTCCCTACGATATAATAAATTTATGAAAAAATGGCAGTTCTGGATCGGCGTGCTGATCAGCATCATATTTATCTGGCTGGCGTTACGCGGCATGCGTCTCGATGAATTCTGGGGCGCCGTGAAACAGGCAAACTACATCTGGCTCGTGCCAGGCATCGCGGTTTATTTTGTCGGGGTGTGGGTCCGGGCGTGGCGATGGCATTATCTGCTGGGTCCCATCAAGAAGATTCCCACGAAGACCATGTTTCCCATTACAACCATTGGATACATGGGTAACAATGTCTATCCCGCCCGCGCGGGGGAGGTCTTGCGCGCGGTAATTTTGAAACGTAGGGAAGGCGTCTCCGTTTCGGCTTCGCTGGCAACGATCATCGTTGAACGCATCTTTGACGGCGTGGTCATGCTGGCGTTTGTCTTCGTCAATTTGCCTGAACTCGCCAGGCTGACGGGCAGTTCGGGTTTCGTGGGCAATATCCAACAAGTGGCCGTGATTGGAACAGGCGTCTTTCTCGGGGCGCTGGGAATATTTCTTGTAGCCGCGATGTTCCCTCAAACGGCGGCAAAAATCGGCCTGTGGATGATCGAACGCTTTACTCCGTCGCGCCTGCACACAAGGATCATCAGCGTGATGAACAAATTCCTGGATGGGCTTGCGTCGCTTCGCTCGCCGTTCAACGTGTTGATGGTGTTCTTCACGTCGGTCATTATCTGGCTTTTGGAAACGGGGAAATACTGGTTCGTGATGCAGGCCTTTAATTTCAGTGTTTCATTCTTTGCTCTGATGTTAATGAATGGGATTGTGAATCTGGCGACGACCATCCCGTCGGCGCCCGGGTATATCGGTACATTCGACGCACCCGGCATCGCCGTGCTGACTGCCTATGGCGTGGAACGTTCCATGGCGGCGGGGTATACGCTTGTGCTACATGTCGCTTTGTGGCTGCCGATCACACTGCTCGGTGCTTACTATCTGGCTCGTGAAGGCGTCAAGTGGAGCGATTCGCTGCGTTCGGAGACCGCAGACGTATAACCGGTCAACTCCTGATCTTCGAGTAATAACATTGCACGCTCATCGAACAAGGCGACACTGTCGCCGTGTATCCTTCAGGAATATCACTCTCAGCGAGAGCGAAAAGTCTCTGAAATAATCGTAGAGATTCTTCGCCGCGCCCAGAATGATATTTGGCAATTAAGCATGAGTTATACTTAATACCGAACAGTCAGTTGCCTTTATCAGTCAGAGCGAAGGAAAGCAATTATGACGCAGACCGAGGGATCCCCGCGCAGGAAATTGAGGGTGCTCATAGCAGACGATATTCAGGAGACACGACGCAACACCCGATTGATGTTAGCCACGATCGATGATGTGGAGGTGGTCGCGATCGCGTCGAACGGCGTCCAGGCAGTTGATCTGGCCAGGGAGCACCATCCCGACATCGTGCTGCTCGACATCAACATGCCCGAAATGGATGGTCTCACTGCGTACAGGCACATTGCGCAAATATATCCGGATACAGGCTGCATCATCATCTCGGCGGAAAAGGATACTACGACATTGCGCACCGCCATGTCCATTGGCGTGCAGGAATATCTGATCAAGCCATTCACCGGCGAAGAATTGGAAACGGCGATTGGGCACGTCAGCGAACGCGTGCAACAGGTCCGCCAAAATCTGGCTCAGGCCGAACAACTACGCCAACGGAATGAGACATATCTCAAACAACTGGCGGGCGAATATGCAAAGACCCGCCGCACGGATAACCAGGCGGTGGAAGTCTTTGAACAGCTTGCAGAAAATCCACAATGCGAAGCACGCTGGCTCCAAAATCTGGGGATGATCTACATCGTCCGGCAGGATTGGAGCAAACTCAAAATTCTGGCCGCGAAGGTAGAGCAAAGAATTAAAAAATAAGTATCGTCATTGCGAGGAGCGTTCTTTGCGACGAAGCAATCTCATTTACTCTATTTGAGATTGCTTCGGGCGAAAAATCATCGCCCTCGCAATGACGGAATAATCTTGGGAGAGTAAATGAAAGTTGCAATCATCGGAGCGGGGTTTGGCGGCATGGCGGCCGCCTATGATTTAAAAAAGGCAGGGCACGAAATCGTCATTTATGAATCTGCAGATTATGTCGGTGGATTAGCTTCGGGT
>JBGPNQ010000365.1:0-5361 GCA_041487615.1 Anaerolineae bacterium | reverse complement strand
TTCAAAGTTCCTTTTCATATGTAGCCCAATCCGCGGATTTCGCAAACCCCAGTGAACAGTAAACATCCTCATAGCTACGAGGTTCGTTGATCAAATCAACGATCAAGGTATTACATCTCTTTTGAATGCAACCGTGAATGACTCCTGAAAGTAGTGGCGGTAAATATTCCACTTCCTTCACATAAACAAAATACATCGCCGCGATATCCTTGCATACATTATTTGGCGCCGCCATGCAGGATGCAACCATCCTGCCTCTATGTTTGATGAATGAGTGAGTGATCACCTCTCCAGTGGCATGCCATTCATCCAGAAGGTTCTTACACCAATCCTTTGGCTTCTTGTACCAATTGGTTGCCAGTTCTGCGCTTTCATCATGTTCTTCTGAAGTCTTTACCTCGCACACATTCCTGGCATCTACACCCAGTTCATTCTGCAGCATTTTGTAAGAATAGTAAATTTTGTATCCCCAGCCTCGATCCTGGCTGGGCGCGAAGCCCCTACTTTCCAGCAGCGCACTGCTATTCTTGAACATCGTTGATACCTGGATTTCAACTTTCCTGACTCTCTTTTTGCGCAACACTTCCAGCGAGTGCTCTATCAGCAGGTCCGACGTTTCTTCGTATCCGGGCAGGCAGCGAGGAACAAACAGAACAGCCTTTGACCCGTTGCTGGACTCAGGCGAAGGCAAAGACATTGAAATAAATCCCACTATCCTAGTCCGATCAAAACAATACGAACTGGATTCCGGGTCAAAATTGGGCTGACTGTGGATACGTTTCAGATCCTGCTCATCATGGGCGAGCGGCCACAGCCATGAATTTGCCACCTCGAAACCGATGCGTGCCTGCTCCTCGTCAAAACCTTGTTCATACGATTTGATGGAATATTTATTCATGAATGTTCTCTACGTTTCTCAACTTAATCCTGCTCAGGTGTCTTCCTGCCCGAATCCTCCTTCCGCAATCCGACGGACCTGACCAGCATCCCAAACATGACCAAAATCAGGGGAATGACAGAATAAGAAGATTCTTTCGTTCAGATGTGTTCACGATGTGACCGATCTTTATGCATCATTCCAATGCGAGATCATGCGTGGAAATAAAACCAGGTCTAGCAATGCTCCAAGTACTACGCCGCTTGCATATGCAAGGATATCGAACGGATCAAAAGTGCTCCCGAAAACGGGGCGACCGAAATACTGAGTAGCTTCCACGAAACAACCAAATCCAAATACTGCGCCGACGCGAAAGAACGGGGAGCGGATGGTCCTGTTTTGGAACAAGCCCATTAAGAGGAAAAGCGTCATCGGCAATAGGAAATCGATCATGTAGCCGTTCACGAAAACGTGAAATTGCCCCTGAAAAATCCTTCCTTTGAAGAAGTGAAGTGCAGCGACGATCAATGCAATCATGGTAATTAGAAATCTTTTTCGCATTATGAGTTCACACCTCATATGACGGATTACTGTTCAGCCCATTGCACGGCGGGAAGTACCCATTCGTCTAACGGTTTGTAGAGAATGCCATGGCCCGCACCAATATTAAGTACAAGCTCCTCATGCCGCGCGATCTTTCCCACGGAGAACATAAACAATTCCTTGCAGGAACCAGACAATTCGTCAACAGTATCACGAATTGTCAACACATTTCCGTAAAGATAGATGTTTTTCTGTTGATAGAGTTGAGCTGTTTCAGAGTCACACGTTCCCATGAGAACATAGTTCAGTCCCTGATTCGCGAGCATATCTGAGATGGCAATGGTGATCGATCCGCCTTTTGACGCACCGACGACCGTAATATTTTTGGCAGGGACACCTGCATCCAGTAATTCAGTGACCTGCCCCGCAACTCTCTCGGCATATTTCATTCCATCTGTATTCTTTTGCCTTTGTTCACTGATCAGTGTGAAACCGTAGCCGGCGAGTTTCTCCAGGATTGCTTCATATTCATATGTGCCGTATTCGGAACTGACTGCCGGAATTCCCTGATCTTCGATGATCCTGCCATGCAGGTAACACATGTATCGTTTCGTTGGGTCGATGGATACGGGAAATACATACATGCTCAGGAAAAGACTGGCGTCTGATGCTGGCGAAGCCGTAGATGTCACCGGGATGATTTTAGTGCTCAAGGATGTTGGAGCGCCACTTTGACAGCCTGCCAGGAAGCTTGCAATCAGAATCAAGGTGAAGACCGTCCTCCATTTCATTTTGCTCATCCTCTGACAAAATCCAAAATGACCGGCAGGACTTGCTCGATATCATTGAACTCCTGTTCGTGGTTCAGTCCTTTGATGATGCGGACTTGAACGTTTGATCCAAGGATCTCCTTCTCATATTCCTTGAAGCTTTCCACCGCTTTTTCATTTTCAGAGCCGATCAGCCACAGGGTTGGGCAGCGCAAGTCGGTGGGAGCGACCAAGCCCCAATCGAACATGGCTATCGTCCAAGCCAACACCGAGGGAAGTAACTCGGCGGGAAAACTCAATTGCCTGATGTCTTCCTGATCTTTTTGGGAGAGGAACTTCGGATCAAATGCCCCGCCACACGTGGTTTCGACAACGGGCTCCCAGCGGGTGCGAAAGTCGAAGACAAATTGACGGTGCTCATCCGATGAACCTGACAGCCGATTACCGAGCATGACCATTTTGGAAATGCGGTCTGAGCGGACAGCCAGATAGCGACCAACATTTCCCCCTAAGGAATATCCCCAAAGGACGAAGTCTTCAAACCCGCATGCGTCAGCCACGGTGAAAATATCCTGTCCCATTTTTTCCGTGGAGTGGCTGTCTGGATCTATAGGCTTGTCGCTTTCGCCGTGACCGCGCAGATCCATTGGGATGACAGTGAACTCCTTTGCCAGACGCGCGACATAGCCTTGCTCGTGCCAGTCAGTGCGGGATCCGCCTCCACCATGCAGGAGTAGGATTGGAGTCCCTGTGCCATTTACATCAAAAGCGCAGTGGGTGGAATCAGGCGAAGTGGCAAAGTGTGGAGTCACCTCTTAGACTCCATGCGCCTGTTGTATCGCCTGAATATCCTTGATGTGATCCGTGAGATGTTGAACATGGAGTTCGACTACGTCAAAGACTGTGATACGCATTTCCGGCTTCTCCGGATGCTGGAAACGAACCGATCTTTCACAAGCACCAGGGATGTGTTCCAGCAGGTCTACAATGTGATGCCGATTGGCATGGAAAAGCGCCAGGGATATCTCAAGACCGCGACGCGCATATGCCCAACTCTCTGACGATTCCGTCTGCGGCTTCACTGTGTACCACTGCAAGCTGAATACTGCCTCGCTGTTGCCTAGAGCAGTCTTGATGCAGGTCTTCCAGATGTCGTCGCCATCGACAAGGTGATGAACGATCTGTCGTATCGACCAGGACTCGGCACTCAGGGCGAGGTCGAGGTCCGATTCGGAGAGACCAGCTAGGGCCGAGTCCAGAAACGCGGGTCCATCGGCATATTGCGCAAGGATCGTTTGGGTAGTATCGATTTGGTTGAGCATGGTATGTTTTTCCATTTGCGACTGATTATTGATTTTGGATAGTTAAGGTATTGGGTAGGGCATGGAGCCGTTGCCATTCCTGATAATCCGCTTCAATCCATTATAGGCATTAATCGATGTCAGAATCAATCCATCACCAATAAAGTCTCTGGAGAAGCAGGGTACATCTCTTGAGCGGAAGAGAGTTTTTCCAAAATTGTGATTATTTTGATTTTTGCCGTTTATTCCTTCAACTTGAACCCAGCTAATGATTTATGTGCTCTTTCATTGTTGTGCCATGTCATTGCCGGGATCGAGCGCCAGAACTTTCTGAATGGCAGATTCGGCTCGTGTGCGATCACCTTTCCGCATATAAAGTTTTGCTAGAAACATATATGAGTCCAGGTGTTCAGGAAATACATGGATGTTGAATTCCAGCACATCAATTGCCATGTCAAGCTTTTTTACACTGCATAATTGGACGGCCAGGTTGATCAATTCATTTTCTTCGAAAAAGTATTCGGCCCGATCCTTGATTTCATCGTAGCGGGCATAAGCGGCTGGCAATCCATCCTCTGCAATCGCCCGGCTGATCGGTACCATCCACGAGACAGTATTTACGATGGATTCCTTGCCTAGCATGCAATGGAGTACCGCACGTATCGTGCGGCTGCGTGCCGAGGACTCTTCGTTGCATAGGATGATTGCGCCACATTTTTTCTCCGGCAGCATGACCAGGAAGTCTGTCCAGCCGAATCCTCCGCCTCCATGACTGACTGTTCTTATTCCGTCAAAGTGACCCAGCACCCAGCCCAGACCGTTGTGCTCATATAGCGGCGGATATCCACGCTCAGCGACAGGTAACCACATCAAATCATAGCTGGCTTGGGATAAGATACATCGACCATCAAAGATGCCACCTTCCAGACAGGTGATCGCCCACTGACACATGTCAATCACAGTGGAGTGAAGGAAACTGGCTGCGGCATCGGCGCGGTGATACGGATAAACAGGATTAACGATCATGGTTGGGGTGCGCAGATGCGGAACTGCCAATCGGTCAGGTGATACATCTGGAAAGAAGAAAGTGCTGTCAGGCATCCCGGCAGGAAGCAAGATATGTTCCTTCATGTACTCTTCAAAGGATTTCCCGGAAATTCGGGCGATCAGGTAGCTCAGTACATTGTAGGCAATGTTGCTATATGCGAAGCGCTCGCCGGGTGCGGCGATCATTTTGCGGCTGGCCAGTGCATGGACGTAGCGCTCCAGCGCGCCTTCATCATATTTCGCATGATAGACAAGCTGGTCATATTCGGCTTCATCCATGTCTGGCATCCCCGAAGTATGACTGAGCATTTGGCGTATGGTGATCTGTCGGTATCGTTCGTCATTCATCTGGAAACCAGGCAGATATTCAACGACTGGTAGGTCCAACTGGATCTCTCCCTGCTCGACCAACTGCATTATGGCGCTGGCGACGAAACACTTTGAGACGGAAGCGACGCAGAAGAGCGATTCTGGCGTGACAGCGACGTCGGTCTCCAGACTTTGGACTCCAAAGCCCCTAGCATAAACGATTTCGCCATTCTCAACGATGCCCACGCCTAGACCAGGAATGCCCCAGTGTGACATAATTTCCAGAAGAACAGAGTCGAGTTGAGAGTAATGATTCATTTGATACTCCGGATTTTCAAACTACCTTTTGCTCATGCTTATTGCTGTGAGCACGATCTATTTGTTTCATGATTTTCCTCAGCCAGTTAAGCTTATCTACCAGATCCCGGGCAACAGGCGGTATTTCACCTTTTGGAGGTATTCTGCATATCCCGGCAAGTTCTGCAATAAGACGTGTTCCTCATTAGACCTCTTG
>JBGPNQ010000364.1:0-5362 GCA_041487615.1 Anaerolineae bacterium | reverse complement strand
CCTCAGCCGAAACCTGTCTCCGCGTGTAAAAGTGTTTGCCAAGGCTGAATGGTTCAACCCGGGCGGTTCCGTCAAGGACCGGCCGGCGATCAATATCATCCAGACCGCGCTGGCGAACGGCAATTTGGGGCATGGAAAACGCCTGCTTGACTCCACCTCGGGCAACATGGGAATTTCCTACGCCACGTTTGGCGCGGCGCTGGGCATCCCCATCACATTGGCAGTTCCTGCCAGCGCCAGCTCCGAGCGGATCTCTATTCTGCGTGTGTTAGGCGCGGAGATAATTCTCACGGATCCCACTGAAGGTTCAGATGGCGCGATCTTAATGGCGCGTCAACTGGCTGCGGAAAAGCCGGATCTGTACTGGTACGCCAATCAATACAACAACAATGCCAACTGGCAGGCACATTACAAGTCCACGGGACCGGAAATCCTATGCCAGACCGATGAAAAGATCACACACTTTGTCGCAGGCTTGGGGACATCCGGGACATTGATGGGTACGGGTCGCTATCTGCGCGAGCAATTGCCGCATGTAAAGATCATAGCCGTTCAGCCCGATGCTTCCTTCCACGGACTTGAGGGACTGAAGCACATGCCCACTGCGATCAAACCCGCGATCTATGATCCATCCTTTGCGGATGAGACATTGGGTCTCGTTACTGAAGATGCGCACACGATGCTTTTGCGTCTCGCCCGGGAAGAAGGCCTGTTTGTTGGAATATCATCTGCGGCGGCAGCAGTCGCAGCATTGCGAGTTGCCGAGCAATTGGATGAAGGTGTGGTGGTAACTCTTTTCCCGGACGCGGGCTACAAATATTTGAGCGATAAGGTTCTTTGGGAGACGAAGTAATGCTGCTTGTGCCGAATCGATTGATCGAGCGGATGAATGCTCATGTGGAAAAAGCCTATCCCGAGGAAGGCGCGGGATTCCTGATCGGTGAAGGCGGCGAAGTCAAGGAAATTGTGGCTTTGTCGAATTCGCGCGAGGATGGGGCGCGGCACAATCGCTTCTTGTTCACGCCTGAAGACTATCTCAAAGCCGAATTGAAAGCGGATAGTCTCGGGCTGAGTCTGATCGGTGTCTTCCACTCCCATCCCGATTGCCCCAATGTTCCCTCTGAGTATGACCGTGAGTGGGCACAGCCATTTTTCTCCTATATCATCACGCGCGTAGATGAGGGCAAGGCTGTCAATAGCCGTTCATGGAGATTGTTGGAAGACCGTTCGGAGTATGAGGAAGAAGAAATAGGAATCTCATGATGGTCTCGGTGGTCGAGTAGTTTCGAGCGTTAGCAAGAAACATATCGAGACCACAACGTAACAAAATTATCTCAATTAACTGGTGGTTTCGATACGGGCTTTGCCCTACTCGACCACCAATTAGGAAAATAATATGACCTCGCAAACCTTACAAAAAGTGGACCACTCTGCTTTAAAAACAAATCAGCTCTTTATCATCTCGCTAAGCATTTTGGCTTTTATCCTTAATCTGCCCATTCTTGCGGCGTTCGTCGCGTTCATGATGGGACTGGGCTCCGCGCTCAGAGTCCCGGGCTTTGGTTTTATATATAAGAACTTTCTTAAACCGCGCGGCTGGATGAAGCCCGACATATTGGACGACAATCCTGAACCACACCGCTTTTCGCAGATCCTGGGTTTCGTGTTCATGACCGCCGGTTCCCTTGCGTTATTCCTTGGAGCAACTGTTTTAGGCTGGGGACTGGTTTGGCTCGTTGTGGCGCTTGCGGCGCTGAATGCCTTTGGTGGGTTTTGTGTTGGCTGCGCGGTCTATTACTGGCTCACCCGGTTCAATCTCCCCGGCTTTAGCAAGCAGCCACCCGCAGGGACATTTCCTGGCATGAAGCCAAGAGCGGGGGCAAGCGTATGAGCGCCGACATCCTATTGCGTTTTGCATTTGCAATTGCCATTATTGTGATCGGTGGGTTGGGTTACTGGATGCTCAATCAACGCTTGTTGACACGAGCCCGCAACAATATTTTTACCCTGTTCGATCAACTGCCCAGGAAATCTGTGATCGTATATTTCACGACACCTGAATGCGTCCCATGTAAGACAGTCCAGCGCCCTGCACTTAACCACGTATCCAGGTTATTGGGTGAAAAATTGCAGGTGGTTGAAATCGATGCCACTGAACGACCCGATCTCGCAAAAATCTGGGGCGTGATGAGTGTCCCAACCACCTTCCTGCTCGACGCCCACGGCGAGGCGCGTTATGTCAACAACGGTGTCGCGCGTGTTGAAAAGTTGATGGAGCAGTTACAGACTTTATGAATAAGGATTTTGCTGGTCGAGTAGGACGTAGTCCGTATCGAGACCAACGCGTTAGAAACGTCCAAAGAATAACTTGAGAACAGGTGGTCTCGATATGCTCTTAGCTTCCGCTTCGAGCCACTCGACCACCGCGAAAAATAAGTCGAGGAGAACATAATTACATGCCCGTTTTACGAATTCCCACTCCCCTGCGTACCTATACCAGTGGACAGAGCGAAGTCCAGGTTGGCGGCTCGAATATTTCGGAGGCGCTTGTTGACCTCACCACCCAGTATCCACCGATCAAGCCGCACCTGTTTAATGATAGCGGTGAGCTTCGTCCATTTGTGAATCTGTTCGTTGGCGAGAACAATATCAAGGATCTGCAGGGAGTGAATACGCCCATCAAGGACGGTGATAGACTTGTATTAATCCCGTCTATTGCTGGAGGCTCACGTCATTGCGAGGAGGGCGTAGCCCGACGACACCGTCCCGGCGGTTCGGTGCCGGGGAGCAATCTCCTCGATTTAGTAGAAGGTTAGTTTCTATGTCACTTCCTGATCTTTCTCGTGAAGAAATTCTGCGTTACTCCCGCCACCTTCTGATTCCCGAAGTTGGCCTGGACGGTCAACGCAAGCTCAAAGGTTCGTCTGCGCTGATCATCGGCACGGGCGGACTCGGCTCGCCGGTGTCCCTTTATTTGGCGGCGGCAGGCATCGGTCGCATTGGCCTCGTGGATTACGACGTGGTCGATTCATCGAATCTGCAGCGGCAGGTGATCCATGGTACATCTACCATTGGCAAACTCAAAGTGGAAAGCGCTCGCGCCAAACTTCTTGACTTGAATCCCGATATCCAGGTGGATGTTTACAACGAGCCATATACATCTGAAAACGCACTGCAGATCGCGCGCGACTATGACATCATCCTCGATGGAACTGACAACTTCCCGACGCGGTATCTCACCAACGATGTGGCGGTATTCCTCGGCAAGCCCAATGTCTATGCCTCCATCTATCGCTTTGATGGGCAGGTCAGTGTGTTTTACGCGAAGGAGGGACCCTGCTATCGCTGTCTCTTCCCCGAACCGCCCCCGCCGGGACTCGTCCCTTCGTGCGCTGAAGGCGGCGTGCTTGGCGTCCTGCCCGGAACGATTGGCACACTTCAGGCCACGGAAGCCTTGAAGGTTTTGCTTGGTATCGGTGAACCACTAATCGGCAAATTGCTGCTCTACAACGCGCTCGATATGACTTTTGACTTCGTGAAGCTGAAGAAGAATCCCAAATGCCGCGTATGCGGACCGAATGCCGATATCAAGGAATTGATCGATTACGAAGAGTTCTGCGGTGTCCCAAGCCATGACCATGAAGAAGGTTCTGCAGGCGCGAACTGGGACATCACCGCGCCGGAATTAGCCGAGCGCGTGAAGACAAATCATCTCAAGTTATTGGATGTCCGTGAGCCACATGAGCTGCAAATTTCTTCCATAGCGAACGCCATCAATATCCCGCTTGGACAATTAGCCGCGCGCCTCTCTGAATTGGACTCTGCTGACGAAATGATCATCTTTTGTAAATCAGGCAGTCGATCAGCGCGCGGTCTGGAACTCTTAGCCAGTGCAGGCTTCAAAAAGGTAAAGAACCTCAAAGGCGGAATTAACGCCTGGGCAAGAGAAGTAGATCAGAGCTTGCCATTGTATTAACACAATTTTGTAGGGGCGACCAACCGGTCGCCCTTACGTTTTTAGGAGGAGATTTATGAAACGTGTACTGATTCTCGGTGGTGGATTTGGCGGCATAGCAACTGCTCATCGGCTCAAACAAAAGCTCGGAGATAAAGTCGAAGTTATTCTTGTGGATCGCCGTCCATATTTCATGGTCGGGTTCCGCAAGAGTTGGGCGCTGGTGGGGGAGAGTCCGCTAGAGGTGGGGCAGAAGCCGATCGACAGCCTCAGCAGGATCGGGGTCGATGTGAGGCGGGCGACAATCGAAGCGATTCATCCTCAAGACAAGGCTGCTACCGTTGATGGGAAGAAAATCCATGCTGACGCGGTGGTCGTCGCTTTGGGCGCGGAGTTAAATCCATCTGCTGTGCCGGGATTTGCCGAACATGCCTACAACGTGTATGACCCGAATGATATTCCGCGCGCGGAAAAAGCGTTGAGTGAATTCAAAGGCGGGCGACTGGTGATCGGTATTTTTGGCGCGCCGTATAAGTGCCCGCCCGCGCCGCTCGAGATGGCGATGTTGATCCACGAGAAATTTAAGAGGAGTGGCGTGCAGGCAAGCATCGAAGTATTCACGCCACAGCCAGTCACGCTGCCAATTCTTAGTCAGGCAAGTTGCGACTCAGTGGATAGCAGGTTATTAGAGAACGGGATTCAAACCTATGGACATCATAGGGCGTTGAGAATTGAGGCCGGGGAGGTTGTTTTTGAGAAACGGCGAATCGGATTCGATTTGCTGCTGGGTGTTCCGCCGCACAAAGCGCCTGCAGTCCTGCGCGAAAGCGGACTCGTTGGAGATTCGGGTTGGATCGAGATCAATCCACGAACCTGCGAAACTTCTTTCGAAGGTGTGTATGCAATCGGCGATTCAACTCAGATTGTGTTGGCAAATAAGAAGACGTTGCCGAAAGCGGGCTTGTTCGCTGAGCTGATGGGAGAAACGGTAGCCGAACGTCTTGGCGACGTGTTCAGTGGCAATGTACCCAGTGCTCAATTTTCGGGAGAGGGCGGATGCTATTTTGAGGTGGGTAACGGCGAAGCGATGATGATCAAAGGAAATTTTCTCGCTGAGCCTGCTCCCACAGTAGAGTTAACAGAATCGTCCAAGGCTTATTATGAGCAGAAGGTCAGGTTTGAGACGGATCGTTGGGCAAGGTGGTTTGGATAGATAAATAGGAAATACAAGAAACTCCCGTTGATTTTTCAGCGGGAGTTTTGCTTTGGTACAATATTCATAATCAACCAAAGGAGACAGAATGGGATTAAATGTTTCGTCAGAAAAGCGCGTCTACGATAATATTCTAGGTGCGATCGGAAACACTCCACTTGTTCGATTAAGTCGCATTGGGCGGGATCTGCCGG
>JBGPNQ010000363.1:0-5392 GCA_041487615.1 Anaerolineae bacterium | reverse complement strand
GGATTGTGTCAAAGCCGGCAAACTGGACTATCCGCGCCAGTGATTCGCCCAACAACGTTGTCCGGGAATGTCCGATGTGAAAGGAATGCAGCATATTGGGCTGGGCATACTCGACCATAACGCGTTCACCTTTCGGCGCGCCCCGCCCAAAGTCCGCGCGGGAGGTGAGCACTTCATCCACAACCCTCCGCGCATATTCAGATGTTGTGAAATACAGATTGAGATAGCCCTTCACCACTTCGACGCGACTGATTCCGGAAACGCTTCCAATCTCCGCCTTGATCTGCCCGGCGATCTCCTGGGCGCGCTGCGGCACCGGTATCTTTGCCCCTTTGCCAGCGCGCGCTTCATTTGCCGCGGTCTGAAAGAAGGAAGTGGAAACACCCCATTCGCCCGAGAAGGGGATGGGTTGCCACTTTAGTTCGGCGAGCGCAATGTCATTCGCCGCGCAATATGCTTTGATCTTTTCTTCGATGAGGTGTTGTTCTTGTTCAAACATAGCGAAGCAATCCTGTGGATGGTTTGATTATATCAAGACCCCCTCCCTGCCTCCCCTATTTTCCGACGAACTTCAGTCGGAAAATAGGGGAGGTGCCCGCTAGGGCGGTGGGGTCGGGAAAACAAAAACGGGAGCCTTGCGACTCCCGCTTTCACTTCCTAAAATACTACTTCGTCTTCTTGGTGCTCTTCGCTACGGGAGCGCCCGCTTCGCCCGGTTTGAACGAAGCAAGTTTCTTCATCAGGCGACTTTTGCGACGGGCCGCGTTGTTCTTGTGGATAACGCCCTTTTCAGCGGCTTTATCGAGCACGCTAATCGCCTTCAAAACGGCTTCCTTTGTTTCTGGGGCTTCTTCTGCGAAAGCAGCGCGGGCCTGGTTGACGGCAGTGCGAGCGGAACCGCGTACGTTGCGATTATTTAAACGACGCTTCTCATTCTGTCGGTTTCGTTTGATTTGTGACTTGATATTAGCCAAGGTCTTCCTCCGAAAAATTTCCTGCCGCAGGACCCCGCACAAGCGGGTATCTTTCTTTGTTGACGGCGATGTATTTTACATGAGGCGATACGATTTGTCCAGCAAATTTAGGGCTTTGCCATGACCGCGACAAAGTATCCGCCAAAGAGACTTTCATCCGCTTTGATGTAGGCAATGCCAATTTGCGAAGTAGTCGTGTTCAGGAGGCTGTTGCTGTCCGCTGTGTGGGCAAGCCACCAATCAAGCGCCTGTTGTGGGGTTGCGTCTTTTGCGGCGTAGATCGTTTCCACCACCAGCGAGGCGGTGAAGCCTGAATTTGCCACTCGCTGTTCAGGCGTCGATCCGTTCGTCTCACTGCGGTGGCTGAAGTAGTAATTGCAAGCCATATCCTTGGCATGTTCCAGGGCAGCATTCGCCAACTGCGGATTGGCACTCAGTGCTGTCAGACCGCTGCTGGTACGCTTATTGTTAATGAGTGTCTGTAATTCAGTGACGAAGGCGTTGTTTTCCTGAAACGCACATTGTGCCGAACTGCTCTGTGTTGGATTGGACGCGGCAGGGGTGGCCGTCCCCTGTCCCTCAACAGTGGGGGTAATCGGCGTGGATGAAGCAGGCAGCGTTGCGGTCGCCGTCACTAGATTCACCGGGATCTGCAATATCTGCCCGACTGCAAGAGCATTTGCATCTTGTATCTTGTTTAACGTGACAATCTCATCCGCAATGCTGTTAAATCGGACCGCAATACCTGCCAGGGTGTCACCCGGAAGAACCCGATATTCAACCTTTGTTCCCCGCGGCAAGTTGGGTGGAATGGGTGTGGTTGTGGGAAGCACGCTTCCAGGTTTGGGAATCGTGATGGTTTGACCAACATAAATGACTCCGTTCTGAGCTTCCATCACATCCTGGTTCTTATAGTAGATGAGGAGACTTCCTTCGTCACCGAGATTGAATCTCTGAGCAATCGATTCAAGAGAATCACCCTCCTGAATGATATATGGGAAATCCGCCGCAGGTGTGGTTGTCAACGTAACCGTGGGTGTTTCGGTGATCGTCGCCGTCATTGTGGGCGTGGACGTGTTGGTCAACGTGAAGGTCATCGTTGGAGTGGGAGTGTCCGTCGCGAACATTGCGCCGAGCGGTTTGCCCGGGCCTGCGAGCCATACTACCAGCATGATTGCCCCGATAATCACGAGCGCGACCGCCCCATAAACCAGAAAGGGACCACCCTTTTGAAGCCTTCTCTTCCGATAAGAGTTGATCACATTGGATGAATTTGATGGTGTTCGATTCAGCATTTTTTGTCCTTTTACGCAAAAGAGATACGAGTAAACTGTATCCCTCTTCGCAGTAAAAATAATTCTACCTGAAAAAAAGCGGTTTTGCGGGAAGGCTTTGAAATCCGTTCTTGTGTGAATAAGTGCAGGCAAAGAGCAAAAGGGTCCGGAATCAAAAAGAGGAAAGACGAAACCATCTTTCCTCTTTTCTCTTTCATTTGTTATGATTCAAATGAGCCTTCAAAAACTGACCTGTATAGGATGCCTTGACCTTTAGCACCTGTTCTGGCGTGCCTTCTGCGATCAGTTCTCCACCTCTATCCCCGCCTTCCGGACCCAGGTCGATCAGCCAGTCTGCGATCTTTATGATGTCGAGATTATGCTCGATGATCAGTACAGAGTTACCCGCATCCACCAGCCGTTGCAGGACCTCGATCAACTTGTGGACATCGGCTGCGTGTAAGCCAACGGACGGTTCATCCAAAACATAGAGCGTCCTTCCGGTGGCGCGACGTGAGAGCTCCTTTGAAAGTTTCACACGTTGCGCTTCGCCACCGGAAAGAGTTGTGGCGGGCTGACCGACGCGGATATATCCAAGTCCCACCTCCTGCAACAACTTCAATTTGTTTTGCATGGGCGGGTAATTTTGGAACTCTTCCAGTGCATGGTCGACAGTCATGTCCAGAACATCGGCGATCGAGTATTTTTCACGGAAGAGTACCTGTAGCGTCTCGCGATTAAATCGCTTACCATGACAGACATCACAGGGTACGTAAACGTCCGGCAGGAATTGCATCTCAATACGCAATTCGCCCTGTCCCTGGCAGGCTTCACAGCGCCCGCCATGCACGTTGAACGAAAAACGCCCAGGCCTGTACCCACGCATCTTGCTCTCGGGAAGCTCCGCATACAGCTTGCGGATCTCGTCGAACAACCCCGTATAGGTGCCAGGGTTTGAGCGTGGCGTACGCCCAATCGGAGATTGGTCAATGTTAATGATCTTGTCGAGATGCTCGATGCCTTCGATACGTTCGTGGTCGCCCGCCATTGTCCGGGCGCCCATGAGCTTGGAAGCGAGCGCGTTGTACAAAATATCGCTCATCAACGTGGATTTCCCCGAGCCGGATACGCCGGTGATGCAAACCAATTTTCCCAGCGGGATCGAGACATCGATGCCCTTCAAATTATTTGCGGACGCCTTGAGAATCTTCAGCGTCTTGCCGTTTCCCGACCGCCGCTCCTTTGGGATTTCGACCTGTTTGCGCCCGGAGAGATATGCACCGGTTAACGACCTTGGGTGCATCAAAATCTGCTTTGGAGTTCCCTCTGCAACGACGTGTCCACCATGCTCGCCCGCGGCCGGACCTAAATCCACGATCCAGTCTGCTTCGCGGATGGTTTCATCATCGTGCTCGACAACGAGGACCGTGTTACCGAGATCGCGCAGACCTTTGAGCGTATCCAACAAGCGCTTGTTGTCGCGTGCATGCAAGCCAATGGATGGCTCGTCCAGCACATACAGGACACCGACAAGGCGCGAGCCAACCTGTGTCGCGAGACGGATACGTTGTGCCTCGCCACCTGATAAAGTCGCTGCCGATCGGTTCAAAGTCAAATAATCCAAACCAACATTTACCAGGAATGAAAGTCGCTCGCTGATTTCCTTCATAACCCTTTCGGCAATTGCCTTCTGCCTGGAAGTAAGCGGGGAATTCTTGCCAGAGACTCTCTTGATCCATTCAAGAGTCTTCAGCACGGGCCAGGATGTGACCGTGATAATGTTGGCATCATCGACCGTCACGGCCAGCGCAGAGGGATTGAGTCTTTTGCCTCCACACGAAGGGCAGGGTCTGTCGGACATGAATTCGCTGATCTTCTCGCGGATGAACTCGGAGTTGGTCTCGCGATAACGCCGTTCCAGGTTTGTGATCACGCCTTCAAACGCCCGCGAGAATTTGAACTCATTGCCGTTTGCATTCTTATAGGTCATTTGGACTTGTTTATCGCCGGTGCCATACAGAACGACCTTGAGTTGTTCCTTCGTCAATTCTCTAACTGGCATATCAAGATCGATCTTATACGCTCGCGCTGCGGCCTCAAGTCCCTGCCAGTAGTAGCCGCCCTCTTCCTTGGGTCCACTCCACTCCATGCTGGCGATCGCTCCCTCATTGAGCGAGCGGTCCTGGTCCGGGATGATGCGCTCCGGGTCGATCTCCAGTTTCGAGCCAAGCCCCTGACAGTCCGGACAGGCTCCCTGCGGAGTGTTGAACGAAAAGGTACGCGGTTCCACTTCCGAGATGCTGACGCCGTGTTCAGGGCATGCCAGATGCTCCGAAAAATGGACATCTTCCTTCTTGTCGACGAGATTGACCGAGACATAACCTTCGCCAAATTTCAATGCCGTTTCAATCGAGTCGGTCAGACGGGTGCTGGCAGCCTTTCGCTCTTCCCGGTTTCCATCCTGTGAGATGACCAAACGGTCCACGACAGCTTCGATGGTGTGCTGTTTATAACGGTCGAGATTGATGTCATCATCGAGAGAATAAACCGTTCCATCTACGCGGGCGCGTGCAAAGCCAGCTTTACGGATCTCCTCGAAGACGGCTTGATAGGTCCCTTTGCGGGCACGGACGAGCGGCGAAAGAACGAGCAAACGAGTCTGATCGGGGAGTGACTGAATCCTATCTACGATCTCTTGTGCGGACTGCTTGACTACCTCACGCCCGCAGATCGGACAATGTGGGATGCCCGCCCGTGCGAACAAAAGCCTCATGTAATCATAAATCTCGGTGACGGTACCGACGGTCGAGCGGGGATTGTGCGAGGTCGATTTCTGGTCGATGCTAACGGCGGGGGAGAGCCCTTCGATGTAATCCACATCGGGCTTGTCCATCTGCCCGATAAACTGACGCGCATAGGCGGAGAGTGATTCGACGTAACGGCGCTGTCCCTCGGCGAAGATTGTGTCGAATGCCAGCGACGATTTACCCGAACCTGACAAGCCCGTGATCACGACAAACTTGTCGCGCGGGATCTCGACGGTGATATTTTTCAAATTATGAACACGTGCACCGACTACACGGATTGAGTTGGATGTCATATTTCTCCTCGGAAATTCGATTATAGCACATATGTTTCATTTAT
>JBGPNQ010000362.1:0-5405 GCA_041487615.1 Anaerolineae bacterium | reverse complement strand
TCCTACCAGATGGAGAAGCGATATTTCCATAAGTTAGGCCACAGCGTATGGGTACTTTTGAGCGTTTCACTGGTAAAGGATCATGAAGGAAAGCCGCAATACTTTATCTCTCAAATACAGGATATTACTGAACGCAAGCGTGCAGAAGAAGAAATCAGTCGCCGTGCACAGGAAACCACGGCTCTTCTGGAAACATCACTGGCACTCACCAACCTTGACCTGAATGCTATCTTGCAAAGTATTGGCAATTCTGCCAAAACCCTCTTCACAGCTGATGGATGCCGTATCTTTCTGATGCAACCCGATGGTGAATCTTTGCGTTGTGTTCTGGCATTGCAGGAAAATGCCGTTGGTTTCTCCGACTTGAAAATCAAGCTCGGCGATGGGGTAACCGGGGCAGTGGCGGCAACTGGTCGGGCAGAGATTGTAAATCAGATGCAAAATGATCCACGAGGCGTGCAAGTACCCGGCACCGAGGAGGAGGAAAAGGAAGCCATCATGTTTGCCCCGCTCAAAGAGCGAGACCGTACCATTGGCGTCATCAGCATCCGCCGTGCTGGTGCAGAACGACTCTTCCAACCTGCCGATCTGGCATTGCTCGAAGCCTTTGCGTCCATGGCGGCATCGGCTGTCTCCAATGCGCGCCTCTTCGAAGAAGCACAACGAAGATTGACTGAACTGGAAGCTTTATATGAAAATGGATTGGCAGTTGGAAAACTGCTGGATCCAGCGGAGATTGGCAGCCGCATCATTGAAACGTTCGCCCGCCACCTTTCATGGCATCATGTGGCGATTCGGTTATTGCATCGTGAGACAGATGAGTTGCAAGTGATCGCCTTCAACCAACCTGGATTGAGCGAAGAAGAAAAGCTTACGATGGAAAGCCATTTCAACCAGATGATTAGCAGAGCTGGACAAGGATTAAGCGGATGGGTAGTTCAAACAGGGATTCCGCTCCGCACCGGGAACGTCCATGAGCATTCACAATATGTGGATACCCAGGCGGGAATCCATTCCGGGCTATACATGCCTTTGAAGATTGGAGATCTAGTCATCGGCGTGATCAGTGTGGAAAGCGATACATCAGATGCCTTTTCAGAGCAGGATGAACGACTGCTGGCTACTCTTGCGAATCAGGCCGCAGTCGCATTCGAGAATGCGAGACTGTATCAAGGCGCCCAGCAGGAGATTTCCGAGCGCAAACGGGCACAGGCGGCCTTGTGGATAAGTGAGAGCCATTACCGTCAGCTGGCAGACAGCATCACCGACATCCTGTTTGAATTGGATCACGACCTCCTCTACACCCACTGGAATAAGGCCTCCGAAATGTTTTCAGGTATTCCCGCAGAGGATGCCGTGGGCAAGTCCATCCGGGAGCTGTTCGGAAGTTCGGAGGACCAACTCAGGCGGGAGGACATATACAAAAGCGTCCTGCAGGATCGTCAGGCCAAGATGTTCGAGACAGAGGTTATCGCAAAAGGACAAAAACGGATTCTCGAGATCAATGCGTATCCGTCTGCGAGCGGGGTGGCGGCGGTGGCAAAGGATGTCACCGAGCGCAAGCTGGGCGAAACCCTGATGCAAAAGCGTTTCGAGTTGATGGAATACTCCGCCCATCATTCCCTTGAGGAATTAATGCAAAAAACAATCGATGAAGTGAGCCAACTGACGGACAGTCATATTGGCTTTCTGCACTTCGTTGAAGAGAATGAAGAAGCAATCTCACTGCAGGCGTGGTCCTCCGAAACGCTGGAAACCATGGAAAAGGTTGAAGAACAGAGCATGCATTATCCTCTGGAGTCAGCAGGAATCTGGGCGGACGCAGTCCGTCAGAGGCGGCCGGTCATCCATAACGACTACGAATCGCTGCCGGATAAGAATGGGCTGCCGCCAGGACACGTAAAAGTCATTCGCGAGATGGTGATTCCCATCTTTCGTGATGAAAAGATTGCGGCTGTATTGGGGGTTGGCAACAAGGGAGAAGAATATACCCATCATGATTTGGAAACTGTCGAACGGTATGCAGATTACGCCTGGGATATTACCGAACGCAAGCAAATGGAGAACGCCCTTGCGGATGAACGCAATCAACTCGCACGACGCGTGGAGCAGCGCACAGCCGACCTGAGCCGCGCGAATTCCAATCTGGCGCGTGCACTGCACGTGAAAGATGAATTCCTTGCCAATATGAGCCATGAACTGCGCACCCCGCTCAATGCCATCCTGGGTCTTTCTGAAAGCCTCGGCGAGCAGATCGCCGGTCCGCTCAATGAGAAACAACAGAAATATCTTTCCACCATTAACGAGAGTGGACATCACCTCCTGTCGTTGATCAACGATATTCTCGACCTTGCCAAGATCGAGGCGGGACAGATCACACTCGATATCAACAAAGTGGATGTGAACTCGGTCTGCCAGGCCAGCCTGCGCATGATCAAACAACTTTCACAAAGAAAGAATCAGGATGTATCCTTTGAGATCGATGACGACCTCGGTCTCATGTGGGCGGATGAACGCCGTCTCAAACAAATGATGGTAAACCTGCTGAGCAACGCGGTGAAATTCACACCTGAATCAGGTAGCCTGGGACTGGAAGTCCGCGGTGACAAGTCCGGGAATAAGGTAATCATCACCGTTTGGGATCATGGGATTGGGATTAACGAAAGCGATATCGAACGACTCTTCAGACCATTCATCCAACTGGATTCGGGATTGGCACGTGAGGCCACAGGGACCGGACTCGGTTTGGCGCTCGTTGCCCAAATGGCGCGTCTGCACGGAGGCAGTGTCAGTGTGACGAGTCAAATGGGTGTAGGAAGCCGCTTCATCGTCCAGCTTCCCTGGGAGCCAGCGTTGGCCAGCGATACGATCACACGATTAAGAAGTACAGGAAAATTCCAGGCGATCGATCCGAATGCAAAGAACAAACCAACCATCCTGTTGGTCGAAGATACCCAGGAAGTGGTAATGATGCTTGTAGACTATCTTGAAATGGCAGGATATAACATGGCCACCGCACAGGACGGAGTCGACGGACTAACTCAGGCAAAACTCACCCATCCCGATTTAATCCTGATGGATATACAAATGCCGCGCATGGATGGCTTTGAAACCACACAAAAGCTCAGGAGCGATCCCGAATTCAGGGATACGCCCATCATCGCGCTGACTGCCCTTGCCATGCCCAATGACCGTCAGCGCTGTCTCGACGCAGGTATGGATGAATACATGAGCAAACCCGTCAATCTAAAGGCCCTGGCAAAGACCATTAAGAAGATTCTTTTCGAGAGTAAGGAGGAAACCTCCTCATGAGCACTCTGTTGATCGTGGACGATAATGCAAGCGCCCGGGAGACATTACTCGCCATGCTCGAACATGAGGAGTATCAGATCGAACAGGCAAAGGATGGCTTCCAGGCGTTACAGATACTTCAACGTGTTCAACCGGATTTGATCCTGTTGGATGTAATGATGCCCGGCATGGACGGCTTTGAAGTTTGCCGGCGCATCCGTGCCACGCCTCAACTTGCGGAAGTGCCAATCATCCTTCTCACTGCCCTTGATGACCGCGCCTCTCTCCTGCAGGGAATCGAATCCGGGGCGGACGATTTTCTTTCCAAGCCGGTGGACCGCTATGAATTGACAGCACGCGTGCGCACCATTACACGCCTCAACCGTTACCATACCTTGCAGGAACAACGCCAAAACCTGCGCGAAATGACGGAACGCCTCATTGCCGCACAGGAGGAGGAACGACAGCGTATCTCACGCGAACTGCATGATGACCTGGGACAGGCGCTCACCACACAAATGATTTCCCTGCGCAACTTGCAGGAGGATCTCTCCATTCCATCCGAAACATTATTCGAACGTTTACAGTCCCTGCATGATCAATCCTACGAGATATTTGTCAAGATCCGCAGGCTCGCACAGGACCTGCGTCCTCCCATCCTCGACGCGCTTGGATTAAAAGTATCCATGCAAACGTATTGCGCTGAATTTTCCCGCCGTACACATCTACCCGTCACCTTTGAAGCGGATGAAACCCTTCCCATCCTTCCAGACGTATACAACATTACTCTCTATCGTCTCCTACAGGAGTCGCTCAATAACATTATTAAACATGCAAATGCCACCCAGGCCTGGGTGGAAATTATTGCGGAGGAGAATGCCATCACCCTCACAATTCAGGATAACGGTCAGGGTTTCAACCAAATGGAGACCAAAGCCAATGGCATCGGGCTTTCCAGCATGAACGAACGGGTCACGATTGCCGGCGGAACATTCAAGATCAATTCGAGTCCACAGCGCGGCACCATCCTCTCTGCAGAATTCCCGCTGCCAGCGCCACGCACAGCATTGGAGAAATCATGATACGAGTATTGATTGCTGAAGATCATCTAATGGTACGGGCCGGTATCCGCGCCCTGCTCGAAAAGGCGGGGGATGTGAACATTCTGGGTGAGGCGTCCAATGGCCAGGAAGCCGTGGAAATGACCCAGGAACTCAAACCAGACGTATTGATCATGGATATCATGATGCCGCGCCTCAATGGCATTCAGGCCGCCGAAAATATTCGGGATCTTCGCCTCCCTACCTATATCCTGCTCCTGTCCATGTATGCGGATGCAGGCTTTATCCATCAGGCACTGCAATGCGGCGTGAAAGGATACGTTCTCAAGTCATCGGTCAGCGATGAATTGATCTGGGCCGTCCGCGCCGTTGCCAACGGACAGATGTTTTTAAGCAGTCCCATCTCTGAGATTGTCGTGGAAAGCGCCATCCATCCGCACGTGCCCGGAGCGGAAGGTGATCCCCTCTCTAGCCTTTCACCGCGCGAAAAGGAAATTTTGCAGTTGATTGCTGAGGAACACACCAGCCCTGAGATCGCCAAAATGTTATTCATCAGCGAAAAGACCGTGGAAAAACACCGTGCCCGATTGATGGAAAAGTTGAATGTCCGCAATCTGGCAGGGCTGGTTCGATTGGCGGTCAAATACCATTTGGTGGATTTGGACTCATGATATCCGCACCTTCTGTAATTGCGACCTTTGGGAGGAAATCTACAGGTCGCGTAACAGATTGTTTTGCCGTGACAAATTCTCCATGACGGGGTATATTTTCGGTTTTTCTACTTTTACAAGGAGCAACACATGAGCAGCACAGTCTTGATCGTTGACGATGAATATTCCGGACGGGAGACTCTGCAATCCGTTTTGGAAGGTGAAGGCTACAACCTGATCATGGCAGAGAATGGGCCGCAGGCAATCGAAAAAGCGAAAGCCCTTTTACCCGACGTCATCCTGTTGGATGTCATGATGCCAGGCATGACCGGCTTCGAAGTCTGTGAGCGTATCCGCAACGATCCACAGGTGGCTGAAATCCCCATCATCATCCTGACCGCGC
>JBGPNQ010000361.1:0-5457 GCA_041487615.1 Anaerolineae bacterium | reverse complement strand
CATCAGAATACAATCCCGCCGCATTGATGACCCACTTGGCACGAATTTCTTTGCTTCCATTTGAGATAACGGAACCATCATCCACGCTCTGAATGGATTTCACCGCGAAGTTCAATCGAAGTGTCACGCCATTGGCTACAGCCTGCGTCGCGCACGCCAGAGGAATGGTAAACGTACAAAGTATTCCTTCGCGAGGTACGACCATGCCAGCTAACGCTCCATCACCCAAATGTGGTTCGCGCTTGTACAACTCATCTATATCAATAAGGTAACAATCGATATCCGCGTTTTGAATTGCCTTATCCAATAATTTGGGAAGCGTCTGGAGTTGTTCCTCATTCCATGCAATCAACAGCCCACCGATCCGTTCAAACGGACTACCCACCTCTTGCATGAACGTTTCCATGAGCGGATAACTTCTGCGCATGAGAGTGGCTTCGAGAGAGCCCGGTGTGGCGTCATATCCTGTATGCCAGATCGCGGTGCTGGCTTTGGAGGTTCCCATCCCGACATCTGAATTGGCCTCGATCAGAACAATACTTAATTCATATCGTGAAAGTTCACGCGCAATGGCGGAACCCACTGCCCCCGCGCCGATAATGGCGATATCGTAGATGGTTTCCATAGAATCATTTCTGTCATTGCGAGGAGCGATAGCGACGAAGCAATCTCCGGGCAACTGGGGATTGCTTCGCTACGCTCGCAATGACATTAGCTGTGATACACCTTCACCGCTTCAAGCGCCTTATTCCATTTTGCAAGACGATGTTGTCTTTCTTCTTCATCGATATTTGGTTGATACACAGCTTCCGATTGCCAGCGGGAGGCGAGATCCTCCAGCGAAATTCCAAGCGCGGAATGTGCGGCAAGATCCGCGATACCCATGGCTGTCGCTTCGCGGGCGGCCGCCACACGGACTTCGAGGTTCAACAGGTCCGAGATGTATTGCATGAGATATGGATTGCCCGATGGACCACCATCCACTTTGAGGTGAGGTGGCGCTTGACCTGCGTCCTGTGACATGGCGTTGACCACTTCATAGACACGGAAGGCAATGCCATCGAGTGTCGCTCTCACAATATCCGCGGGCATGGAGCCGCGACTCAGGCCGAAGATCGCACCGCGCGCGTCCGAAAGCCAGTGCGGCGCGGCAAGTCCCTGCAAAGCGGGAACTACTACTACTTCCCCATCCTTTGATTGCAGAGCAGACTCTGCACTTGCCGCAGGATCAGGCAAGAAGTGAAGTGATTCCGTTAACCACTGCACCGCCGCGCCTGTGACGAAGATGCCCCCATCGAGCGCATATGCTGTTTCCTTATCCCAATGCCATGCCATCGTGGTAAGCAGTCCATTATTGGAAAGTCGCATCTTCTTGCCGATATTCATGAGAAGGAAACTGCCCGTGCCGAAACTACATTTCATTTCACCGGGCTTGAAACAAGCCTGACCGAACAACGCGGCCTGCTGGTCCACCAGAAGCGCGTGTAATGGAAGTGATTTGCCATTTCCAAAATCCAAATCACCTGCATAACCAGCAGATGGAACGATCTGCGGAAGGATGGTTCGATTCGCGCCGAACAATGCAAGCAGATCATCGTCCCAATCAAGGCGATTGACATCGAACAACAAAGTACGTGAAGCAGTGGATGGATCCGTGATATGCAATTTTCGATTCGAGAGATTCCAGATCACCCAGGTTTCGGTTGTGCCGAAACGTGCGCGTCCTTCATCGATGGCTTGTTTGAGTTTGGGGTCATGCTCCCAGGCATAGCGAAATTTGGGTGCAGAAAAATAACTGTCGAGGATAAGTCCTGTTTTTTGGCGAAGGGAATCGTTATCCACCTGATCCGCGATCGCTTCACAGACTTCCACAGCGCGCTTGTCCTGCCAGACGATGGCGGGAGTCAGCGGTTCGCCTGTTTCACCATCCCACACGACAAATGTTTCACCTTGATTATCGAATCCCACCGCAGCGATTTCGTATTTCTCGATCAACGGAGCGACTGCTTCTTTGACGGTTCGAACGATGTCAAATGGATCCTGCTCAACCCAGCCCGGGCTGGGGAAACGCGCCGGTAACGGGACCGAATTCTTTTCCACGAATGAGGCGTTTTCATCCACCACAACCGCGGTCGTTTGCGTTGTTCCCTGGTCGATCCCCAGGATGTACTTCATGCGTCCCTCCCAAAAAAGGAACGCGGCACCCCGAGTGGAATGCCGCGTCCTGTCAACTCACGATCTTACGCTTCGCCGTACTTCTTTTCAACTTCGGCAATCATCTTCTGGCGTTGAGCAATCTTATCGCCTTCAGGAACGCCTTCAAAGCGATTAGCTTCACCGCCGTATATATAGGTGATCACTGCACCAATCACCGCGACCGCAATGCCTGCGTATGCCGTTGCGGCATCAGGAACAAATACGCCAGTCAGAGCTCCCACAGGGATGGGAAGGAAGCGCGTGACCAGCCCCACCAGGGACAGCACAATCCCAAGGATTGCTGACTGCCTGGACCAAAGGGCACACAGGGCAATAATTAGTATTACAGTAAAATGGAACACCTTTTCGTTGGGTGGGAAGAATCCAGTGATAGCGAGTACAAAACCAAAGATGATCGCAATAACCGCGTTCGTCTTGGAAAATGCGCCAAGGTTGAACGGACCCTTTTCCTTCCACTTCGCTGTGCCTTCCGCAAGCAGCCCCGCTCCAATCGGCATGATCATCGAAATATACAGGAATACCGCACAGGCAATGGCCAGCACCAGGTAATAAGGTGCATATACTGTGCTCAGGAGTGCCAATGCTGCGGAAACCCAAATGGCATATGTGGGTGTGCGGTGTGTAACACTCACATTAGCCAATGCTTTTGAACCCGGCAAACCACCATCGCGTGAAAAAGCAAACATCATACGGGAGCAGGAGGTAAGCCCAGCCAGGGCACACATGTAGTTAACTGCCACCAGACCAATGGCAAGGAAGATCTTGAGCCATTGCGGCATGAGTGAAGCATTCCACATGTAATCGAACGAAGCCCAGCCAGCCGCGCCAGCTTCTGAAAGGCTTGGCATGGTTAGGACGTATGCTGCCACAGCGATCAGACCAACCACCCATGACCAGAATACAGCCTGCCACATGCCCTTTGGCACATTCACCTGGGCATCCTGAGTCTCCTCGGAAGTGTGCGCAGATGCGTCAAAGCCGGTGATGGTATAGCACACATAGCCCAGACCAAGCAGGAAGGCAAACGCCAGGCTCTCCGTGCGGAAGGGTACCACGGCACCACCCGTATCACCGGTAAAGTTCTGGAATGTCCACAGGCGGGAGATATCGAGCGCGACCGGGGTGAAGGCAAACAAACCGATAATGAGAATGATCGTAAGTCCGAAGATCAAGTAGCCGCTGAGGTCAGTCACCCTGGTAGTCAAATCAATACCATAGTGATTCAACAGCGACTGTGTGATCAGAACGATCGCCACAAAAATGAACTGATGCCAGTAACCCCACGAGGAGGTATCTACCTTCAATGTATCCGCGAACAGAATGCCCTTGAAGAAGATCGCGTACAGCAGCACATCCACTGACGATACAACACAGATCAGGCCCACCAGATTGAACCAGGCGGTTGCCCAGCCCCAAAACTTTCCACCCAGGTGGGAACTCCAATGGTACAAACCTCCTGCTGTTGGGAAGGATGAGGCGATCTGCCCCATGCCCCAGGCAACGCTCATTGCCAGCGCGCCACCCACCAGCCAGATGATGACCGCCCCACCAGATCCTGCCGCATTAAAGGCGGCAGGAAAGGCGGAAATCCCGCCTGCCAGGATACAAATGATCGAAAACGAAATTGCGAAATTCGAGAAACCGCTCATACGGCGGGAAAGTTCCTGCGCATACCCCAATTTATGCAGGACCTGCTTATCGTGCGCTTGACTTTTTTCAGTCATGTCTTCTTCTCCTTAAGTAATAATTTTACACAACGAGAATACGAAACAGGCACGTTTTTTATGGATTTCCGAGTCCTCCTTCCCCCATTACATGGGGAATATAATGTTGGACTGTATGACAACTTATTTTATTTTAATTGGAAACACAACGGAATAAGAAAAGGTGCGCTGATTTTCATGGGCGATAGCGATCCTCGCACCGACCGGGCGCTTTCTTCCCCGAAGATTGGAGAATTTCTCTATCTTGATCGAATTAATGTACGCAGGGAGAGGATCAGCTTTTTATACCCACCCGTTCCAAACAGGTCCACGCGGTGCAAGTGTCGTAGGGATTCGGGCATCTCACATTTTTCCAGGCGAACAGGGATGATAAATATTTCATTTTTATCGAGCAGCTTTGCCTTCTCCAGTGCCAGCGTCAATTCCTCATGACGGTATCCGTGCTGCTTGTTGAATTCCCGCGATAAACAGACAAGGATAACATCGCACTTGAGGAGCGCCTTGCGGATCTCGTGCTGCCAGTCCTGTCCCGGCTGGAGGTTTTCGGCGTCCAGCCAGGCATGTATCCCGTTTTCCAGGATGCGAGTATATAAGTTGTACACAGTTTCCCGGTCTTTGTGCGCATGACACAGGAAAACTTCGAGTGTGCGTTTCGATTTGGGCATGTTTTATTCCACGTAAGGTCATGGCAAATATAAAAGGATAATGGAATTGTTTAGACAGAGATGACCAATGACGTGAAAAGATGTGAATACAGTCTGAACGCATAATCGGCCGAAACTAAAAAGTGTCCAGGCGTACGTATTTCAAATTATGAAACAAAGGCAGTTCCAATTTGATCGGGTCGGTGGAACTGAGCTGCCCGGGTGGGACGATATAACCGGCTTTGCCAAACAGCCAGTCTTTTAGAATTTTCTCGGTCACACCCAGGGGTTGTATGATTTCATATACTGCGCGCAATAGTAGTTCCTGATACCGCAAAACATCGATCGTACGCGGATCAGGCCTGGTTGGCAAACCCCAGGCATATACGCCGGGTGCCGGACCGATATAGATGAACCGTATTCGCTGACCCATTTTCACGGTCCTCCCCTGTGCCTGTAACTGACGCGCCGCACTCGCCAGCGGAGAAAGTACGCTGTATCCATCCAATTCTCGACTCAACGTTTGGGTAACGACAAGTTCCTCAACCGGAACTTCCCTGCTTTTCAGGATATCAAGCTGTCCTCGTATAAATAC
This sequence comes from Anaerolineae bacterium, assembly GCA_041487615.1. Classification (GTDB taxonomy): domain Bacteria; phylum Chloroflexota; class Anaerolineae; order Anaerolineales; family Villigracilaceae; genus Defluviilinea. The sequence goes on along the minus strand of JBGPNQ010000361.1, from coordinate 277 downwards.
CAACACTTCAGGCAATCGATCGACCAGTTTTCCGGAATCAGTTTCCTTTGCCAGAATTTCCAAAACACCTCTTTGCACAGCGGCTACAAACCACGAGGTGTCACCGCGACGCATGGCAATGCCACGAATTTTATGTTCTCCATTTGCGGCAATCCCGAAGAAACGGTTCGCAACCGATATGTTTGGATTCTGCCGTGAACCGAGAAAAGCGAACCAGGAATATATGTTTTCCAATTCCATGGGGAGATGAGTTTCCCGTTCAATTTCATTCACCAAT
>JBGPNQ010000360.1:0-5465 GCA_041487615.1 Anaerolineae bacterium | reverse complement strand
TCGAGTGTGCGAACAGGCGTTGATTAACTTCATGTAGCGCCCCGGCAGGATTTGAATGATTTGAAGCGCTGGCACGAATAAGACTACGCGTCATTGCCATGTACATTGCCGCGGCTGCTCCTTTATCGGACACATCTGCTACCACGATCCCCCAACGACCATCAGGCAGTGGGAAGATATCATAGAAATCCCCCGCCATTTCAAGCGCCGAGCGCCAGTCTGCGGCAAGGCTAAAGCCCGGGATTTGCGGTAACACTTCAGGCAGGAGGCTATCCTGTATTTCACGCGCCAGCTTGAGTTCCCGTTCGAGCCGCAAGCGTTGAGCATGAGTCACGTCATAGAGGCGGGCGCGTTCCAACGCAATAGCGACCTGCGCTCCAACTGCTGAGAGAAGTTGCAAATCGGTGGCGGTCAGGAATTGCCAATCCTGAGTTGCGACGTTCATAATTCCGAGCGGTTGACCTGAAGCAATGATGGGGACACTGGCATGGAACATCAATCCCTGGTTATCGCCGCTGGCCCGCGCCGCTTCCTGCAAACGCGTACACTCCACGATGTTGACAGCCCGCTTCAAGTTTCCGCTCAGCATCACAGCCTGGCAATGACATAACTTCACATCCTTGAGATGGTAGCGATCGTTTTTTTCCAAACCAGGAGGTAAGCCACAGGCAGCCGCAAGCGAAAACCGATCCGCTGATGAAACCGATACAGAGACGAGCGGACTGCTCGCCGTAGGAAGCAAAAAAGCCCACGCGGTTTGCAGACTCATCAGAGACACCAGAGTCTCAAGCGCGGCGGTCAGTGTTGTTTGCACATCCGAAGAGCGATTGAGCTGCTCGGCAAGTCGATTCAAAGCGCGCAGGCGCGATATCTCACGTTCTTCGGGGGAACCTGGGAAGATCTCTTTTCGCCGCCGGATCTGTTCGCGTGTCAGGGATGGACGGTCAATGCTGAACTCGGTGAATGGATGATAATCCGGCAGGAAGCCGGCGCTTTCAGCCCAATCGTAAAAACGCCGCAAGGAGGCAGCCTGCCCGCCCCGGCTTTTCGCACTGGCTCCATTCATTCTTATTTGCAGTAGATACGTGCGCAAAGCTACATCATCGCTACTGCTGGGAATGAACTCACCTTCGCGGCCAACGTACCACTCGATAAAAGCGCGCAAATGATCCAGGACTTCTGATTCTTCGGGGTTCAATGTTTCGGCAAAGCGTTCAAGTACATCCATGAAAAATTCCTAAAACGGTTTGAACCTCATCAACCATAAAATGATGGCAAGCCCGACAATTCCAACAATGGAAACGATCATTGCGTGCGGGGCGTTGCGAGCTTCGTCAAATTCTTTTTGCGAAGCGGACAAGTTCACATTTGTTTTTTTGGCTTCAATCAGGCGTTCAGCCGCCCCTTGGATGATGTTATAGTAACCAGTCCCATACTGGTACATCACGTAGGAGATGATCAGGAAAACCGCCAGTGATGCCCACGGCCATCCCTGCTTCCACCAGGATGTTGTAAATGCAGAGGCAAATCCAAACGCCCCCATCGCTACATAGAGGTATCTGACAAACTTTATATTGGGAACAGTATTGAAGAAGGTCACACTTCGTTCAGGATCCGCTTCGCCGCGGAATTTCAGCATGGCGGTCACATGCGGTCCGTGTGCCAGCAGGAAGAGAAATCCGAAAAATATATGCAGAAGTACCAGCCAGCTATACATGTCCGACTCCTTCAAATCATTATGTCATTGCGAGGAGCGTTCGTTGCGACGAAGCAATCCCCGACTCGACGAGGAGATTGCCACGTCGGGCTAAAGCCCTCCTCGCAATGACATGCTAACGTTTCAATGTTCGATATTTCACCCGATGCGGAGTGAGATCCTTTCCAAATTTCTCATGCATCATCGTTTCATATTCAGACCGGTTGCCGATGTACATCCTGGCAATTGATTCATCTTCGAAAGCGATGGTGTGGGCGCAGACGTAGCTGAGCAAACCCCTAACGCGTGTTTTAAAACGGCTTAAATCTCATCAAAAATAACAGAACGGCTGTGAAGATCAACCCTGCCCAGGCAAGCAGGCGCGGGTTGGTCTTGGCAACCAGAGCATAAACCACATCCATACTTTCGGGGGCTTCGGGAGGACGAGGGGTGCCAAATCCAGTCATATATTCCACGCCAGGCGCCTTGCGAATTGGGGAATAATATTTGCGCGCATACCAGAGCATCCATACGAACATGGCGACCATAATCAGAATTGATAATTCCCACCAGCCCTTCTTCCACCAACCTGCTGTAACACCCATGTAAACACTTGTCATCAGCAACAATAGCATACTCATGCCAAACGGGGTAAGTGTAATTTTCGTGATATTAAGTAATGCCTTCATGCCATTTGCATCTTTCTCTTTCGGCAGCAGGAAGGCAGTCGCCATCTCTGCTCCATGCGAAAACAAAAAGACAAACGCAGCAAGCACATGCAACCAGACAAACCACTGATATAGATTCGACATTTGATATTCCTTGGCTACTACTGAGATTGTATCCCACTTATTCGCAAGCTTATTCCATGATTTATGAATTTATTGAATGATTTTGTAAATAATTATCAACCCAAACGCATATCCAACAACCGTGCTGGAAACAGCCCCGATTATCAATCTAAATATTCTTTTCGTTGGATTGAATATTACACCAGCTAAGCCTGCGATTAAGAAACCTATGACTGCGGAAGTACCCACGTAAGGTACGATCGCCCAATCCCAAGCACCCACTCGTAGTAGAATTAATACAACACCAATTAACATTGAAAAGATTGAAATAGTCAGGATGGATTTTATCCAACTCCAGCGAGACGTGATGTTTTCCAGAAACCGCCCGCTTATCCCCATACTGATAAATCCTATCAACATTACAAACGCCATGGGGCTAGTAAAACCCCCAAAGAAAAACATCTCACCAAAATAGTTGCCGTTAAGCTCCCCTTTCCAGATGAATATAATTATAGCTGTATGTATTCCAAAGGGGATCAATGGAACAACAACACCTATCAACCCATCTTTGACAAACTGCCATAAGGAATTCTTTGGGTTCATTTTGTTCTTCTCTTCTCTGTCGAGGCAAACAATAACTCCATCTTGTTAAACCAATTCCTGTTCAATTGGATATAGGGTAAATCACATACTTGGCTTGGCGTTTCAACTGTCGATACTTGACTCGATGCGGCTGTAAATCCTTCCCAAACTTTTCCATCATCATCACCTCATAATCAGACCAGTCCCGCGAGTACGCGGGATAGGCTCGCCTTCGAAGGCGATGAGGTGGGTGCAGATTCTATCGAGGAACCAGCGGGTATGAATTTTAGAACGGTTTAAATCTCATGAGCCAAAGGATGATGGCAAGCCCGACGATTCCGACAACGGAAACGATCATTGCGTGCGGCGCGTTGCGAGCCTGGTCATATTCCTTTTGCGCGGCGGGCAGGTTTGTATTGGTTTTCCTGGCTTCAATGAGGCGTGTTGCCGCGCCTTGAATAATGCCCCAATAACCAGCCCCATATTTGAACATGACATAGGAGATGATGACGAAAATCACCAGCGAACCCCACGGCCATCCCTGCTTCCACCAGGGGGTTATGAAGGCGGCGATCAAGCCTGGAATGCCCATTAAGAGAGCGAGGACTCTGATCAAGTTCGAATTCGGCCACATGTCGATGAAGGTCAGACACTTCTCGGGATCCGGTTCGCCACGGAATTTTAGTATGACAGTAGCGTGCACCCCGTGCGCCAGCATGAACAGGAAAGCGAAGAATATATGAAGAAAGACCAGCACGTTATACATATGCGACTCCTTCGAGCGGTTATGTCATTGCGAGCCGCCGCTGGCATGCCCCACCGTGGTTTCGGGGTGTTCTTTGCCCAAAGCAATCTCCTACTCGGTGATGAGATTGCCACGTCGGGCTGGGTCTCGATACGAGCGAGAAAAGCATTCGCTCTACTCGACCACCAGCCCTCCTCGCAATGACATGCTAACGTTTCAACGTTCGATATTTCACGCGATGCGGAGTGAGATCCTTCCCAAATTTCTCCTGCATCATCGTTTCGTAATCTGACCAATTCCCAACGTACATCTTCGCAATGGACTCGCCTTCGAACACGATCAAATGTGTGCAGACGCGATCCAGGAACCATCTATCGTGACTCACCACAACCGCTGTGCCAGCAAATTCCTCGATGGCTTCTTCCAATGCACGGAGAGTGTTGACATCCAGGTCATTGGTGGGTTCATCGAGCAATAAGACGTTCGCACCTTCGGTTAATGTCTTTGCGAGATGGACGCGGTTGCGTTCACCGCCGGAGAGGATGCCGACTTTCTTTTGCTGGTCTGACCCTGCGAAGTTGAACGTGGAAACATAGCCGCGCGCGTTGATCTTGCGTTTGCCAAGCTCGAGATTCTCTGCACCCTGTGAAATCTCCTCATACACAGTCTTCTCAGGGTCAAGCGTGCGGGACTGGTCAACGTACGCCAGCTTGACCGTGTCGCCGATCTTGATGGTTCCGCTGTCCGGTTTCTCCTGTCCTGTGATCATCTTGAGCAGTGTCGTCTTGCCTGCGCCGTTCGGACCCACGATCCCGACGATGGAGCCTGGGGGAACGGAAGCAGAAAAGGAGTCGAGGATGAGCCGCTCGTCGTAGGATTTGCTCAGATCGTCAAATTCGAAGACTACGTCCCCGAGCCGAGGACCGGGCGGGATGTAGATCTCCAATTCTTCGCGGCGCGCTTCGGCTTCCTGGTTCAACAGTTTTTCGTAGGCGCTAACGCGGGCTTGTCCCTTCGATTGACGCGCCTTAGGCGACATGCGGATCCATTCGAGTTCGCGTTCGAGCGTCTTCTGGCGCTTGGATTCGGATTTCTCTTCGAGGCGGACGCGCTCCTGCTTTTGTTCGAGCCACGAGGAATAGTTGCCCTTCCACGGGATACCGTAGCCGCGGTCGAGTTCGAGGATCCAGCCGGCGACGTTGTCGAGGAAGTAACGGTCGTGGGTGACGGCGATGACAGTGCCCTTGTAGTCGCGCAGGTGATGTTCGAGCCAGGCCACGGACTCGGCGTCGAGGTGGTTGGTGGGCTCGTCAAGCAGGAGAATGTCGGGTTCCGTGAGCAGCAAGCGGGTGAGGGCGACGCGGCGCTTTTCCCCTCCCGAGCAGACCTTGATAGGCGTATCCCCAGGCGGACAGCGCAGCGCGTCCATGGCGACTTCCAGATGGCTGTCGAGGTTCCAGGCATCGTGCTTGTCGAGCTGTTCCTGCAGTTTGGCCTGTTCGGCAACGAGGGCGTCAAAGTCGGCATCAGGTTCTGCGAATTTGGCGTTGACCTCATCGTAGCGCGCCAGCATGTCGACGATGGGCTGCACCGCTTCTCTCACGACCTCGATGACTGTTTTTGTTTCATCGAGCTTCGGTTCCTGTTCGAG
>JBGPNQ010000359.1:0-5465 GCA_041487615.1 Anaerolineae bacterium | reverse complement strand
TTTTCAAACGAGATCCAGGTAACCGTAAGAGAGATCGTGCAATGCATCCTGACTAAAATGGATTCTGATCTACAACCAGACATTCGCAAAGAGCCAAGCAACGAGATCCGCCGTCAATATCTGAGTTCCGAGAAAGCACGCCGCATGCTTCATTGGGAACCATTGTTCAACCTGGATGAAGGATTACAGAGAACCATTCATTGGTATAAGGACTATTTCGATGAGCGAAAGAGCTGATCAACTTCGTGCCCAAATCCTGGAATTGGTGGCGGAATACTCCCATGAGGCTTTTCCAGAAAAAAAGTTTTTTCCGGGGCAATCCTCTGTCCCCGTCTCAGGGCGTGTATATGACGCTTCCGATGTCCAGTCACTGATTGACTCGAGCCTTGACTTCTGGTTAACGACCGGGAGATTTGCACATCAATTCGAGATCGAATTTGCGAGATTCTTCAGGATGCGACATGCCGTTTTGGTGAACTCCGGCTCCTCAGCAAATTTACTTGCACTGACGTGCCTGACTTCCCCTTTATTGAAGGAACGGCAGCTCAAGCCCGGCGATGAGGTTATCACTGTGGCCTCTGGTTTTCCCACGACAATCAACCCCATTTTTCAAAACAACCTCGTGCCCGTGTTCGTCGATGTTGATATTCCAACATACAATGTTGATGTATCACAACTCGGAGCCGCGCTCTCAGATCGGACGCGCGCAGTGATGCTCGCCCACACACTCGGAAATCCATTTCATCTGGAAGCGGTCACTGCCTTCTGCAAAGAACATAATTTATGGCTGATCGAAGATTGCTGCGATGCAGTGGGGGCGCTGTATCATGGATTACCTGTCGGAAAATATGGCGACATAGCAAGCGTGAGTTTTTACCCTGCACATCATATCACTATGGGCGAAGGTGGCGCGGTCCTGACAGATCAACCTAAACTAAAGAAGATCGTTGAATCATTCCGTGATTGGGGGCGTGATTGCTGGTGCGAGCCAGGTAAAGATAATACCTGTGGAAAACGATTTGATTGGCAGATCGGTGATTTGCCCGCTGGCTACGATCATAAATATACCTATTCGCATATTGGCTATAACTTGAAGGTCACCGATATGCAGGCCGCAGTGGGAGTATCCCAGCTCAAGAAACTCCCATATTTTATCGAAAGGCGGCGGGAGAACTTCGACCACTTAACCGAGAGACTAAGCAGCCTGCAGGATTTCTTCTTACTGCCTCAGGCGACTCCGAATTCAACTCCGAGCTGGTTCGGTTTCCTATTATACGTCCGGCCATCTGCGCCCTTCACGCGGGATGAAGTTGTGCGATGGCTTGAAAATCACAAGATCGGTACACGTCTCCTGTTCGGCGGAAACTTAATTCGCCAACCGGCCTATCGCGGACAGAGATATCGAGTCATTGGCAATTTGCAGCGTTCAGATGAAGTGATGCATCGTGTATTTTGGATTGGCGTCTATCCCGGCTTGACCGAGCCGATGCTGGATTACATCGGTGATATGCTAACGCAACTGTGTGAAACCGCAGCATAGCATGAAAAAACTTCCCGTAGCAGATCTTGAGCATATTCTTGATCATACCCGCGAACTTTGGGATGAATTGCGCGGTACGCGAATGTTCATCACAGGCGGGACAGGTTTCTTTGGGTGCTGGCTATTGGAAAGTTTTGTTTGGGCGAGCGATCGCCTAAACTTGAATTGTCGTACTACTGTCTTGTCCCGATCACCGGATTTATTTAAGACGAAAGTATCCCATCTTGCTGCACATCCATCAGTTTCCCTTATGCAGGGTGATATTCGCAATTTTGAATTTCCAAAAGGTGAATTCAGCCATGTCATCCATGCAGCCACATATATGCAGCCATTTTCAGCACCGCTTAACTCGAGAATGATGTTTAATGAAAACATTCAAGGCACCGATCATGTCCTGGATTTTGCGGACACATGTCAGGCGAAAAAACTTTTGTTCACTAGTTCCGGTGCGGCCTATGGAAAACAACCTCCTGAAATTACCCATATTTCCGAAGACTACGCCGGTGCACCAAGCACAACTGAATTTCAAGCAGCCTATGGACAGAGCAAACGCGCCTGTGAGTTCCTATGTGCCACAACGGCGACAGCATCAGGCTTACAAGCCAAAATAGCCCGATGCTTTACTTTTGTTGGTCCCCTCCTTCCGCTGGATACCAACTACGCTATTGGCAACTTTATTCGCGATGCATTGAACGGCGGTCCCATTATAGTACAGGGCGATGGCACGCCGCGCCGCTCCTATCTCTACGCTGCTGACCTTGCGATATGGTTGTGGACAATTTTGGTACGAGGACGGTCATCTTTTCCTTATAATGTTGGCTCTGAGAACGATTTGAGCATTGCCGAACTGGCGAAGGCAACTGTTAATGCAATTGCTCCCAGCCTGCCAGTTCAAATTGTCCAGGAACAAAGTTATGGTAAGCCCATTGAGCGGTATGTGCCTGCAACCCAACGAGCGAAAAACGAGCTGGGGCTGCAAGAACTCATCAGCCTGTCTGATGCACTAAAACGAACAGCTCAATGGTACTCTCCAACTCAGTAGAAGGTTAATTGTCATGATAAAAGTTTCAGACTTTGTCATTAAGTTTTTGGTTGAGAAAGATATCAATACTATATTCCTTGTTTCTGGCGGCGGAATTATGCACCTTGTGGATTCTGTCGGCAAGAATGCGGAGATGCATTATTACTGCAACTATCACGAGCAGGCCTGTGCTCATAGTGCAGAGGCTTATAGTCGGGTGACTGGCAAAGTTGGAGCTTGTCTCGTAACGACTGGGCCTGGCGGAACAAATGCTCTGTCAGGAGTCGCAAGTGCCTGGGTGGATTCGATTCCGATCCTGGTACTTTCAGGTCAGGTGCGTCGCGACCTGATCGCGGATTACAGCAAGCTAAGACAAAAAGGACCACAGGAAGGTAATGTTGTGGAGATGGCCAAACCAGTGACCAAATATGCTGTCACTCTGCTTGACCCTAACATGGTTCGTTACCAACTCGAACAAGCACTTTACCTGGCAGTCAATGGTAGGCCCGGACCTGTTTGGCTCGATTTCCCACTTGATGTGCAAGGAGCTGAAGTCGATGAGACGAGATTAGTACCCTTCCTTCCCCCTTTATCAAAGCCGGATACGATGTTGCTTGCAGAGCAAGTTGGTCAGGTTCTTCAAATAGCCCGCGAGGCGCGTCAACCACTTTTCATATTTGGGAATGGTATTCACATCGCCCGCGCCGAGGCCCAATCACGGGTATTGCTGCAAAAGATGCCTTTCCCGGTTGTTCTACCAAACTGCGCAAAAGATCTGGTTCCTGAGTCCCACCCAAGATATATGGGTGTATTCGGCACTGCAGGACAGCGACGTGCCAATTTCGCAGTTCAGAATGCAGATTGTATCTTCTTCATCGCTTCCGGAATCAACGTTACCAAGGCAGGCTTCAACTACAAGGGTTTTGCCCCTAAAGCAAAAAAGGTAATCGTCGATGTTGATGAGGGTCAGCTATACCATCAAGTAATCCAACCCGATTTCGCGGTACAGGCCGACGTGCAAGATTTCCTTATCGAGCTTCTGCGCCAGATCGATGCGGGCAAGGTGGAGTTCGCACCCTCGCCAAAATGGATGGAAGCCTGCTTCCGTTGGAAGGAACGTTACCCGATCATCTTGGATCAGTTCTACGAAGACAAAGAGCATGTCAACTCTTACGTATTTGTGGATAAGCTATCAGATCTCCTTAATTCAGAGGATATTGTGGTAGCAGGAAATGGAATAGACGAAGTCAGCTACTGGCAGGCTTTCAAAGTCAAGCCAGACCAACGCACGATGATCAGCGGAAACTGGGGTCCAATGGGTTGGGACCTACCGGCCGCGGTCGGAGCGTGCATTGGCAGTGGGTACCGAACGATCTGTCTCAGTGGAGATGGCAGCTCACAGTGGAACATCCAAGAACTGTTGACAATTAAACACTACCGTTTACCTGTCAAAATCTTCATTTTCAATAATCAGGGCTACACTAATATCCGCATGACACAAGCCAACTTCTTCGGAAGGTTCGTCGGCGCTGATGAGTCCTCCGGTGTTAGCAATCCGGATTTTGCTCACCTTGCGGCAGCTTATGGATTTTCCTATTCAAAAATCAGTACGAATGCCGAGATCGAAGATGGCATTTGCAACGTTCTGCAAACGGAAGGACCGACTCTTTGTGAACTAAATATTGCCATTGAGCAGGGCATCACCCCTAAGGCTTCAGCGTTCCGACGTGAAGATGGTACTCTTGAGTCTCGCCCTCTTGAAGATATGGCCCCCTTCCTGCCCAGAGAAGAGGTTTGGGAAAATATGCACTTATTTGATGAAGCAGATGAGTGACGCAAAAGAAGAACAACGAATAGCTGAAGACACAAAATACTCATACTGGCTTCAGAGCAACTCTCTAGCGTAGAGGTAAAGATCATGGATTTTAAGATTGACCATCGCATCATCGGGACACGATACCCGCCGCTTGTAATTGCAGAGATTGGAATCAATCACGAAGGTAGTCTTGAGAAGGCAATTCGCATGGTGAATGACGCTCACACAGCAGGTTGCGAATGTGTCAAGTTTCAATCTCATATTGTCGAAGATGAAATGATACCCAATGATGTCGTTCCCGGAAACTCCACGGAGACCATCTGGAATATTATGAAGCGCTGCGCATTATCAGAAGAGCAAGAGATCAAACTCAAAAGCCATGTCGAATCGCTGGGAATGATCTATTTATGTACGCCATTTTCGCGGGCAGCGGCTGAACGTTTGAAGCGCATGAAAGTCAGCGCATACAAGGTCGGTTCCGGAGAGTGCAATAACTATCCATTGATCAAACACATTGCATCGGCTGGCAAGCCAGTTATTCTGAGTACCGGAATGAATGATCTCGAGTCCATTGCGACCGCAGTGGAAATCCTGCGTCAAGCCGGGGTTCCGTTTGCATTGACACATTGCACATCCATCTACCCAACCCCTTACGAGAAGGTTCGTCTCGGCGGACTTGCGGAACTAGCAGAGCGCTTCCCAGACGCTGTAATTGGCTTAAGTGATCACTCAATAGGCAATTACACCTGCTTTGCCGCGGTCGCATTGGGCGCACGTATTTTGGAAAAGCATTTCACTTCCGACAAGACATGGCCGGGTCCTGATGTTCCAATTTCCATTGATCCAACAGAGTTGAAAGAACTCGTTCGAGGTTCCCGCGCCATTTATGCTGCGCTGGGAGGTTCGAAGACAATCCTGCCCGATGAAAAGCCAACAATCGATTTTGCTTATGCTTGCGTCGTCTCGATACGCGATATCAAGCCGGGAGAGAGGCTATCTGCAGAAAATATTTGGGTGAAGCGGCCAGGTACAGGGGAAATCAAGGCAGTTCATTATGATGAAATAATAGGAAAAACAGTAAGACTCAG
>JBGPNQ010000358.1:0-5488 GCA_041487615.1 Anaerolineae bacterium | reverse complement strand
GAAAATATTTACATCACGCGCGTTTTCAATCAGCCTCATCGCCTCGGTTACCACAGCATCCAGCACATCGGGAAGATCAAGGCTGGAGGTCAGGTTAATGCTCAATTTTTTGAGCGCGTCCAGTTCGTCCGTCTGTTGTTTCAGGAGGGAAAGCAGGGCCTGATTGTTGATCAGTTCCTGAGCAAGGTTTTCAATGGTATTGTCGTCGGATGGGTAATGTTTTTCGAGCGCGATAACAAGAATATCGAGCAGCCGTAGTAATGATTCCCGATCAGCCTGGGAAGCCTGCTGTTGATCCAGTATCAGACGGGCATCAGAGAGGATTTTTAATCTATTATCACCCATTTGTTTCTTTATCAGTCAAACATTTAATCACAAAATAGAACATATTTCGTAGGCCGTTTGTCCTATCAAACCGGCTCTCGACCTCATTATAACAAGCCGTGCCTAATGAAATGTTGCACAGAAATTACAGTACATTCACAATTTTGCGTCACCAGGGGAGCTTTGTAGATGATTCTAGATGTCCAACGACAGTATCTGTTGGAGGAAATGGAACGGGTGGATATGCTAAAATGGGTGAACCCTTATTGGAGGAAAACGTGTCAGATTCAATAAAACCGTCGAATCAAGCTCAGCCCAGGCTTGCTGCCGCTACACCACTGAATCCACGCCGACGCGGGATCGTTGTTGGCGCGTCCGAAGGACTCGGTGCAGCCCTGGCGCGGCGTCTCGCCCGAGACGGATATTCTCTTGCACTGGTTGCCCGCAGCAAGGATAAGCTTGAATCGCTCTGCAATGAAATAAACCAGACCACGAATGAACTGCGCACGTCTCCATATATCCATGATGTACGCGAATATGAAAAAACGCCGGCACTGTTGCGAAAGATCGTGGCTGACCTGGGTGGGCTTGACTTGATCGTATTTGTTGCGGGCGTCAATTATCCTCCCGGCGGGCTGGACAAATACAATTTCGAGAATGACCGTCAAATGATCGAGACCAACCTGGTCGGTGCGATGGCGTGGCTAACCCCGGTCGCCGGGATGTTCCAGTCTGCAAAATCCGGGCAGATCGTCGGTATCAGTTCCGTTGCCGGTGACCGTGGACGTGTAGGCAATCCCGGGTACAACACCTCCAAAGCCGGTCTGACGACTTATCTTGAAGCGTTACGCAATCGTCTCACACGGTGCGGTGTTAACGTGTTGACCGTCAAACCCGGATTTTTAAAAACGGAGATGCTCAAAGCCGCCCAGGGTGCGACGCCCTTCGCCATCGCGCCGGAAAAAGCCGCGGAAGATATTTGGAAGGCCATGAAGAAACGCAGGCAGGTCATTTACACTCCGTCCTTGTGGCGCTGGATCATGCTTGCCATTCAGCATACGCCCTCCTTCATCTTCCGAAAGCTATCCTTCTAATAATCACGAAAGCCGTCTGAAAACATCATGTCTCTCACTCTCAACAACTTCACACAACTTGAAAACTTCGGGCACTCCTTGCGTGCTCCATCGTATCGATTCCAACCAACATGCGCGAATGAAATCCACGAGGTCTTTCGCCTTGCAAAGAAATACGAACTGACAGTCGCGGCGCGCGGCGCGGGTCGTAGTTATAACGACGCCGCCCTCAATGGCGGTGGCGTCATGCTTGACCTCTCAGCGATGAACAAGATCCTTGAATGGGATTCAACCACAGGACTGGTCCGCTGCGAGCCCGGGGTCACGCTCGAACAGTTGTGGCAACGAGTGGAGCCGGAGGGGTGGTGGCCTCCCGTCGTCTCCGGTACGATGATGACCACGTTGGGGGGATGTCTGGCCGCGAACATTCACGGAAAAAATAACTTCAAGATGGGACCCATCGGCGAACATGTCGTGGAGTTCACGGTGCTTCTGCCGACAGGTGCCGAGATCACGTGCACGCCCAAAAAGAATACTGACCTGTTCTACAGCATGATCAGCGGACTTGGGATGCTGGGTATCTTTACGTCCATTACCATGCGCATGAAGCGTATTGAATCCGGGCTGTTGGAAATCCATGCCTTGCCGGTGCATGATCTGCATGAACATCTTTCCATCCTGCTTGAACACGCGCCGAATTACGATTACATCGTCGGTTGGCTGGATACGACAAATGGCGGAAAGGGCCTCGGCCGCGGTCAAATCCATGCCGCCAATTATTTGCATGGCAATGAAGACCCGAACCCGCAGCAAACCATGCAGTTGAATAATCAGATCCTGCCGCCGCGCATCTTTGGCGTATTCCCCAAGTCCATTTTGTATCTGTTCATGATTCCATTTGTGAACAATGTGGGCTGGTGGGGCGTCAACACGGCGAAGTATATTGCATCGCTTCGGTGGCATACTTTCCGCCAATCTCATGCGGCATTTCATTTCCTGCTCGATTACGTCCCAAACTGGGAACGTTCGGCGGGCCGCGGCGGGTTGATCCAGTATCAATCCTTTCTGCCGCAGGAGAGCGCGGAGGACGCCTGGCGCGAGATATTGACTATTTCCTTGAAGCGCGGCATGCCTTCCTATCTGGGCGTGACCAAACGTCATCGTCCCGATCAATTCCTGCTCACGCATGCTGTGGATGGTTTCTCGCTGGCGATGGATTTCAAAGTCACAGATCGTAACCGCACAAAATTAAGCCAGATGCTGAGTGAGTTTGACAAAATTGTCATCGCGGCCGGTGGACGATTCTATTTTGCAAAGAACAGTGAAACCTCTGCTGAACATGCCCGGGCATTTTTGGGTGATGAAACGATTACGAAGTTCAGGAAGCTAAAAAAGCGATGCGATCCCGATGGAGTTTTGGAATCGGATCTATATCGCAGGTTGTTCGGTTAACTTATTGGCAGAAAAATATGATTTGATTGTTATTGGCGCTGGTCCAGCGGGGGAACAAGGTGCATCCAAAGCCGCTCAGTCCGGCAAGCGAGTCGCGTTAATCGAACGCGCTCCATATCTGGGCGGCGCCGGCATTAATACGGGGACCGTCCCATCGAAAACCCTGCGTGAATCTGCGTTATATTTTTCCGGGCTGCAACAGCGCGGCTTGTATGGAATCGATTATTCACTCAAGGAAAATTTGACGATCAAAGACTTTATGCATCGTGAGCGGACAGTTGTTGAAAAAGAGCGAACCATGATCGATACAAGGGTTCGACATGAGAATATTTCCGTTATTCATGGGGAAGCGTCGCTCAAGGATCAGTACACGGTTCGTATCAAAATATCCAACAGTGAAAAGGAAATCTCCGGCGATATTATTCTGATTGCTACCGGCTCGTCGCCGCATCGTCCACCTGAAATTCCATTTGACGATGAGTTGATCTTTGATTCCGATTCCATCCTGAATATGAAGCGCATTCCCAAAACGATGGCGGTGGTGGGTGGAGGCGTGATCGGCACGGAATACGCCTCCATCTTTACGGCGCTTGGCATAAAAGTGACATTGATCGAGCCGCGTGGACGGATTGTCTCGTTTGTGGATTCGGAGATCGTCAAACGCCTGACAAATCAACTGCTGCAATTGGGACTGAAATTCATTTTCAACGATCGCATGACGACGATCGAACCGCAAGATAAGCATGTCCACGTGATATTGGAGAAAGGTGGACCGAAGGATTTTGAAGTCGCTTTGGTGGCGGCAGGCAGGCAGAGCAATGTGCAAGGATTGGGGCTGGAGCAGGTTGGCGTAAAACTTGGTGAGCGCGGCCTGATCCTCGTGGATGAACAGTACAAGACCAACATCCCCAATATTTATGCGGCCGGCGATGTGATCGGCTTTCCTGCATTAGCCTCCACATCCATGGAGCAGGCCAGGGTAGCGGTGATCAACGCGTTTGACTTGAAATATAAGGAGAAGCTCTCTCCATACCTGCCTCTCGCCGTATACGCAATTCCCGAGCTTTCAGGGATTGGCTTGACGGAAGATGACTGTCAGGCAAAGAACATCCCATACTTGATTGGGCGCGCTTACTATGAGGATAACGCGCGTGGACAGATCATCGGCGACATGAGCGGGATGATCAAGCTGGTTTTTTCACCTACCGATAAAAAACTTCTGGGTGCGCATATTATTGGCGAGCAGGCTTCCGAGCTAATCCATATCGCTTCCCATGTGATGCTGGCAGGTGGTCCAATCGACGCATTCATCGATGCTGTTTATAACTATCCTACTCTTTCGGATTTGTATCAATATGCCGCATATGATGGGCTGACAAATCATGCAAAGTGGCTCGAAGCAAACAAGAAATGATCCTTGAAGTCCTTGATTTGGGTTTAATCGAATACGAACAAGCCTGGAAATTGCAGGATGAATACGCGCGTGAGATCGCCGAGGCAGAACGCCCGCCGACATTATTGTTGCTCGAACATCCCCATGTTTATACATTTGGTCGGCGCGGCAAACAGGAGAATCTGCTGTGGGGCGAATCTCAACTCAAGGAAAAAGGGATTGCCATCCATTGGGTGGATCGGGGTGGGGATGTTACGTATCATGGGCCGGGTCAGCTGGTGGGGTATCCGTTAATACCATTAAGACCTGTCAGGTCTTCAGAGAACATTGAATTTCAGAATCCTGATTCCACGCACGCATCGGAATTGACCCTCGACACAATGAGACCTGACAGGTCTGACCCTCATATCCCTCAAGCCGATTATGTAGGCTATATCCGCAAGTTGGAGGAAACGCTGATCGTCGCGCTGGCGCGTCTCGGGCTCGCGGCAGGACAGAGGTCCGGTTTGACCGGGGTGTGGATTCAGGCGGATGTCCATTCGCGTTGTCCAAGATGCAAGCCTGAAGATCGCAAAAAGCCCGCCAAGATTGCGGCGATCGGAGTCAAAGTAGACGCGCGCGGCATCTCACATCATGGATTTGCGTTGAATGTCAATCCTGATATGGCATATTGGGACGGCATCATCGCCTGCGGTCTGCAGGATGAACCTATTGTTTCGCTCGCGGATTTATTCTCCGAGCCCCCAACCATGGAACGCGTGAAGCAGGAAGTGATAGCAGCATTTCGTGAAGTGCTCGGATATGAAATGAAATAGTCCCTGGTTACAGGGACTTATTTTTCCGAATTTGAATCTTCGTTTATTTCGATGTGAGTTTCAAGCACCTGCGTAGACTAGAATCAGGTCTGTCAGAAAGGCGAACAAAAAACCCGCAAGAAGGCCCCAACTCGCCTGCAACTTTGTTGCAGAACGCCAGTTCGCCTGGAACAATTCGCCAATGATATAAACAAGCGCGCCGGCTGCCAGCGAAAGGAATAAGATGGACATTGCCGTCGATACAAAGTAGTATCCCAGAATTGTTCCAAGAAAAGTTGGACCGCCACCGATCAAGCCGGCGATGCCAAGGAATCCCCAGGTGGGCTGTTCCTTTCCGATCAGTGGTCCGACGATTCCGAATCCCTCTGTTGCATTATGCAATCCGAATCCAATAATAAGAATTGTGGCAAACGCAATCTCGCCGCGTCCTG
>JBGPNQ010000357.1:0-5490 GCA_041487615.1 Anaerolineae bacterium | reverse complement strand
CTACGCCATATCGCTCTCAACCTCCTCAAGCAGGAAAAAACAGCTAAAGGTGGCATCCATGCCAAGCAACTTCAAGCCGGCTGGAAAGAAGAGTATCTCCTCAAGATCCTTGCCGCAGGAAATTAGATGCGATTGCCCTATATTCTAACCTTTCATAATTGCAAAGTCCAGCAATCTGCTTTACAATGGATTCAAAAAAATGTTTGAGTCGTTCGTGGAGGATTCGGTGAATCGCAAAGATTTTGGTGAACTCGTATCTGCCCTGCGTCTGGACCTTGGTTGGACGCAATTTCAGCTTTCTGAGTATTCGGATGTCGATATTGCCGTAATCAGCCAGATCGAGAGGGGAGTCAAAAAATATTTCGATCCGGAACTGCTTTTCCGTCTGGCAAACGCCTTCCAATTGACAACCCTTGAGCGTCGAGAATTTATTCTGGCAGCAAGCGGGCTGAATGAAAAGCAAACCGTGCGTCAACCATCAGCAGGCGTAACAACAGATGTATTCAATGCCGGGAAGATTGTTGAACGAATGATTCGTTTGACAGAAGAGATCAGACTTCCCGCTTTTTTATGTGATACCTATAGTGATGTTCTCGCTGCAAACAACATGATGCTGGCTTTTTATGATGTGCCATCTTCAATAATAGAGACAGCAGCAAATACTCCTGGCGGATACAACACTACACGCCTGAACTTTGGACGTGAATCAGTGGCACGCATACAGGTTACCGATAATTGGGATAGTTACGCCTTAAAATCCATGCGCTCTTTTCGAGAGAGCAGCCTGCGGTATCGCGCCAAACCTTATTTCAAATATCTGATGAACGCTTTTCGGAATCCTGTTGAGTATCCGTTTTTTGACCGCTTCTGGAAACTTGTCTCTTCAACAGAGCAGGATAAGGAAGTGAATGTAGACCAATTTTCATATAACCACAATCAGTTTGGTTTGCTAAATTATATTGCTTCCACCACGATTGCCATCACGTCGTTTGGAAATCTGTTTTTGATTCAAAACCTGCCGCTCGATCAGCATACTGAAGATGTGTTTGCTCAGCTGAAATTGCAGGCTGGAATCGGAGTTGCCAGATTCGCTCCGTGGCCGGAGAAGCCGCTGCCATAAAAGGAAATATATCTTGCCATCCAATATTGAAATCAAAGCGCGCGCCCGAAATTTCGACGGAATAAAATCTCGGGCAGAAAAACTGAGTAATGCACCCGTGCTGGTTATCCTTCAGGAGGATACGTTCTTCAACACACCGCGAGGAAGGTTGAAGCTTCGTGTGGTTGCCGATCACGCTGAATTGATCTATTACACTCGCCCCGATCAGGAAGGGCCCAAGCGTTCAGACTACCACATCACTCAAAGCAACGATCCTGCGAATTTGAAGGATGTGCTTAACCTTGCATACGGTATTCGCGGAATCGTGAAGAAATCGCGCTACTTGTACCTGGTTGGGCAGACACGCGTGCACTTGGATGAGGTCGAGGGCCTGGGCCAGTTCATGGAGCTGGAAGTCGTCATGGAGGATGGGCAGAGCGATGCCGAAGGGCAGAAAATTGCGGAAGATTTGATGTCCGCTCTCGGCGTGGAAAGCGGCGATCTGATCGATGGCGCGTACATGGATTTGTTGGAGAAAGACAAACTGTGAAACGATTTTTGCCTGGTTTTCTGTTTACATTAATTATAGGTTTACTGATTGGTCTATGCATTTTTCTTCTAATCTTTGTAGGATCACTGGGTGGCTTAATTACAATGTTCGCAAATTTTGGCGCTGGCCTTGGGGTTGGAGGGGGATTAATCGGTTTTGGTGTCTTCTTAATTATGGTCATTCCAATTCTTATCTGGATTTACCTTAGCACATTTAGAAAAAGATAATCTTGCTTTTAGCTGCAAAGACGCTTCCACAAACTTTCAGAAGAGATTGGCGTCGATTTACAGATAATATGATAAAATACCCCGCCGAGCGTAGTACCCTTCGCCCGAGCAAAATCCTCATGAAAGTCACGAAAGGGCTTGAAACATGAAAGTATTACTCATTAAGGATGTTTACAAACTGGGACGGGCCGGCGACATTAAAAAGGTTGCCGATGGTTTTGGGCGTAATTTCCTCATCCCGCAGGGATTGGCAGTGCTCGCTACGGCCGGCGCGCTCAAGCAGGTTGAAAGAATTCGTTCGCAGGCAGAAGTTCGCCGCACCGAACAGAACTCTGAGCTAAAGGACCTGGCGAAGCATATCAACGGCATCACGGTAGTTTTCTCTGCCAAGGCGGGCGAAACAGGCAAACTCTATGGTTCCATCACCACGCAGGATGTGGCGACCGCCATCCAGGAAAAGACCCGCTACGAGGTCAAGAAACAACAGATCGACATGCAGCCGATCCGCAATCTTGGAGAGTTCACCGCTCACGTTCGCCTGACCATGGACCTGGTCCCTGAAGTCAAGATCATTGTCCACCGCGAAGGTGAAGCGCTTGAAGACGGTGCACAAGCCGCGGCAGAAACTCCTGCCGAAGCAAAAGCGGAAGCGTCCGCGGAACCTGCCGAAGCCTAGTTCAACCCCATCTGCTCATGACATCACCAGTTCATACCCGTTCGATGGGGGACTGGTGATGTTTCGTTTATCCACAGGATTGCTGCGCTTATCCGCAGGATCGATCCGCTAATCATGACAACCATCGGTCAGAGACTCAAAGAAACCCGTGAGGACAAGCGCCTCACTCTCGAAAAGGTTTTCGAAGCCACGCGAATCCGTGTACAATACTTGCGGGCGCTCGAAGCGGATGATCTTTCGATCATGCCTTCTCCGGTGCAGGCGCGCGGCTACTTGCGCAACTATGCTGAGTTCCTCGAGCTCGATGTTCCACAGCTGCTCGAGGATATGCGCGAAGCGAACGCGCAGAAACCTTCCAAAGAGGTGATGGGTCCGGCAGATGTTTTGGATGTGCAGGAGACTCAATCCTCCGAGCTGACGCCTTCCGATGAGGTCAGTCCGGTTGAAAATGCAACGGCTCTGATCAAGCCGAAATCGGTCCGCCGTAAGAAAGCCGATGCTCAGCCCGCGGGTGAGTCCATTGCTACTCCCAAGCGCCGTAGCCGCAAAAAAGCGGAACCGGACTCCGAGCCTGTAGTCGCCTCTTTCCCCGAAGAACATCAGGAGGATGCCCTCTCGCACCAATGGGCTCGCGGTACGGACGGTGTGAACGGCAGCGAAGAGCCTGTGCCTCATGAAGATGAGATTCTTCTATCGCAGCTAAATTCTCCCCTGCCGATGCCCGAGCTTATTCAGCAAGGTAATGCGGCAAGCCCTGAGATAAGCACTGAACCAGATGTCGAAACTATTCCTCAAATGCAGGTTGAACCTCCTCAGCCTGAAGAGACTCGACCTGAGTCCGGTACCGATGACAATCTTTGGCAGATGTGGCTGAACCGATTAACTTCAGTTTTAGCCGCGCGTAATAAACGCCCAACACTGGTTCAAAATGAAACGGTGATTGCTGAGTTGGAATCGAATCCACCTTTAGCGGAATCTGAGCCTCCGCCATTACCAGGCGGTGAACCTAAACTTCCCGCGGAAAGTTCGACGCAAATCTTTCATGAGATTGGGGATGAGCTTCGTACACGCCGCGAGTTGCTCAGCCTTCACCTCGAAGAGGTGGAACGCAACACTCACGTGAAGGCACATTATCTCGAAGCGCTTGAACTGGGAGCGATGGACAACCTGCCTTCCACCGTTCAAACACGTGGAATGCTGTCAAACTATGCCACATTCCTCGATCTCGACGTGGACGCTTTGCTGCTCCGTTTTGCAGATGCCTTGCAAGCGCGCCACCGTGAGCGCAATCCGCAAAAGCCGATGCGCAAGCCAGGTCAGCCAATTGTGGCGAATCTGCCTCCCATTCGAAGTTTCATCGCAGGGGATCTGATCTTCGGTGTAGGAATCGTTGTTCTGCTCGTGGGTTTTGCAATCTGGGGTGTAAGTCGTGTGTTGGAAATACAAAGCCAGCGCGAAGTCCAGCCGACCGCTCCATCCATTTCGGAAATTTTGTTGGCATCGCCTGATCCTTCCTTATTCACTGCCACGCCGACGTTCCTTTCAGTTGACGCTTTCCCGGGTCTGGCTACGGTGACAGTTGTGATCCCAACGTTAAATGCCGATGTCAACGTACAGGTGAATCTCATTGCAGTCGAGCGAACGTACATGCGCGTGATCGTGGATGGAAAACCCGTCTTCGCAGGGCGCGTGATACCAGGGACCGCGTATCCTTTTGAAGCTGTGGATCAGGTCGAAGTCCTGGTCGGAAGCGGCGCAGCCATCCGCATTGTTTATAATGGGCGAGACCTCGGTCTGCTTGGATCTTTCGGCCAGGTGGTGAGTAATATCTATCTTGCCGATTCCATCATTACTCCAACAGGAATTCCATCTCCCACAGCAACCATCACACCCACGCCAACAAGAACAGCTGTGCCCACTTCCACTTCGAGATTTACCAATACACCTGTTCCATCAAGTACTCCAGTGCCTTAATTATCAATTAGGAAATTTATCGTGTCAAAAAATACTTTTCATCTTGTTTCCCTCGGTTGTGCAAAGAATACAGTGGACTCTGACTCCATGGCGCAATTGCTTGTGCGTGATGGTTATCGTGCCGTGGACGATCCCGAGCGTGCCAACGTTTTGATCGTCAACACGTGTGGATTTATTGGCCCCGCAAAGGAGGAATCCATTCGTGTGTTGCGTGAGCTTGCGGAGGGAAAACGAAACAATCAGATTTTAATTGCAGCGGGTTGTCTCACGCAGCGTTACGGTTCAGAGGTCGCACAAAAGGTCCCTGGCATTGACGGGGTGCTGGGCACGCGTCGCTGGATGGATATCGTGCAGGTATTGCGTGAGCTTCGCAAAGGTCCGCATCCTGAGCCGCTCTACCATTTGCCAGATGAAGCCAAAACGGTCGGGACAGATGAACACGATGCGCTGCGCGTCTCGGTCGCAGGTGCGAGTGCCTATGTCAAAATCGCGGACGGATGTCGCCGTCCCTGTGCGTTTTGCGCGATCCCTCTCATCAAAGGCACTGCCGTTTCGCGTCCAATGGATGTGATCGTGGATGAAGCGCGTCGCCTGCGTGATGCAGGTGTGCATGAGTTGATCCTCATCGCTCAGGACACAACAGATTACGGTCATGACCTGGGACTGAAGGACGGACTCGCGGTCCTCCTGGAACAATTGACAGATTCGGTCCCCGACATGGATTGGATTCGTGTCATGTACGCGTATCCAGGTTATGTAACCGACCACTTGATCGAAGTCATGGCGAGTCGTAGGCAGGTACTGCCTTATCTCGATATGCCGCTGCAACACGCGCATCCTAAAACATTGTATCGAATGCGACGCCCCTCCAATATTGACTGGGTCCATCGCACGCTCGGGAAAATGCGCACCGCGATTCCCGATCTTGCCATCCGTACAACCTTCATCGTCGGTTACCCTGGCG
>JBGPNQ010000356.1:0-5496 GCA_041487615.1 Anaerolineae bacterium | reverse complement strand
GTTTCCAGAATCGATGATGTCCAGAATCCTGGAGCAGGAAATTCTCCCTATTCAGACTCAACGATTCGGCGTGGCATTGGTAGCTGCGCTCAGAGCAGGTTTTAATGATCACGTGGAAGTGATGTCGACCGCGCCCCTGGTGGATTTCCCGCACAGCCGGTTGTTATTTGGTCCGGGCGCGAAATGGACGATTGATAACAAAATTGAAGCCACCATGCTGCCATTTCTGAATCTAGCCGCATTGAAACACTTGACAAGATTTATGGCAACCTTTGCTTTTGTCAGTCGGTGGATTCGAAGGAACAAAAAACCCCGACGCATCATTGTTCTGCTTGGTGTCCAGAGCTGCAAATTATGGGGAGTCTTATTGGCTCAAATTTTTGGGCATTGCGTTACCATTTCTTATCTAACGGATGACCTCGGAATCCCACTAAGGTGGGAAAAATCCTTGTTGAAGAAAATGCGTCTTCTTGACATCATTTTGATGAGATGGGGGCTGCAAAAGGTCTCCGGCATTATTGCGATGACTCCGGACCTCGTTGAGAAATTAGCACCTGGGCAACAGGCGCTGGTGATACCCACGATCCTCCAGTCACCACCGAATACAGTCACAGCGAAGCTGTGCAATTCCAATGACAAGATATTTAACATAATTTATACCGGCAATTTGTCCCAAGGTTATGGTCTTGATCTACTCCTCAATACATTCAAGCGGGCCAATCGTCCAAACTGGCGTCTGTTAATATCAGGTTGGGGGGAAATGGAAGATGCAGTTCGCGATTTTGCTCAAAACAATCCACATGTGGAATATCTTGGGTTTCTCGATTCTGAAGGGTTGTCGGAATTGTGTCAGCGTGCAGATGTATTTGTAAATCCGAAACTGACGTCGACATCTACTTCCAATTTAGCTTTTCCCTCCAAGATTGTTGAATATCTTGGCACCGGAAAACCTGTCGTTTCTACAGATCTATCAATCTTTGACAAGCGATTCCGGCAGCATCTGATCATCGCTAAAACTGACTCCCCCGAAGAATTGATAAGGTGTCTTGATCATATAATGTCCTGGGATGATCATCAGCGCGAAGCCTGGCGCCTGCAAACTCTTCAGTTTGTAAACGAGGAACTTTCGCCGGCAATCCAGGGAGTCAGAATTCGTGATTTTGTCAATTCTTTGAAGTAAAGAAATTGACGGGATAATGTAGATCGACCCTGACTGGTTGTGAAAATATGAAAACCTATGTCGTCTCCTGTGTTTTTCCACCAGAACCTGTTGTTTCTGCGCAAACTAGTGTCCAAATCGCTCAGATGATGTCTGGGCTTGGGCATCAAGTTACGGTGCTTGCTCCTCTACCAAGCCGTCCGATGGGGCATGATTACTCCCAATACATTCGGAGTTTGCGGCGAAGTGAAACTTCCTCTCATGCTTATGAAATCATTCGCTGCTTTTCCTTTTTTTCTTCTGTTTCAAAACTAGGGAGCCGTTTCCTGGAAAACATTAGTTTTGGATTGTCAGTTTTCTTTGTTTTGCTGTTCTCACCCCGAGCGGACGTAGTGTATGGCAATACCTGGCCCATTTTTGCCCAGGGATTGCTAACGCTGGTTTGTAGATTGCGGGGTATGCCTTTGGTGTTAAGTGTGCAAGATTTATATCCCGAGTCCTTGCTGGCTCAAAAACGCGGCATTAAGAAATCATCCTGGTTATATTCCCTGTTACATTGGCTGGACACTCAAACTGCCAGAAATTGTGCCGGGCTGATTGTGATATCCGAGAGATTTAAAGAAGTCTACGTGAATGATCGTCGAATCCCCAAGGATAAGATCGCTGTGGTTCCAAATTGGATTGATGACTCTCAGGTGATTGCAACTTCCCCCGCCGAGGATATTCGTAAAAAACACGATGTTCCCGCGGATGCGTTTTTGGTGATCTATGGCGGTAACATTGGCACGGCAACAGGGATGGAAAATCTCATTGAAGCGTTCCAGCACTTACTGCCTCAGAACAACATCTACCTTCTGCTGGCAGGCGCCGGAAGCAGTCTGCCCAATTGCCTGGATCTGATCCGAAAGCATCAACTTGAACGCGTGAAAATTCATTCTCCCTGGCAGGCTTCGGATACGTATACACTATTGAGCGCCGCTGACTTATGCATCCTACCGACGCAGGGTGAGCAGTCCCTGGTCTCTGTCCCATCAAAGCTGCTTTCTTATATGTTGGCCGGCCGGTGTATTCTGGCACTGGCAGCTCCCGAGTCTGAAACTGCCAGGATACTTCTGGATTCTAAGGCAGGCTGGGTTATTCCAACAAACGATTCTGTTTCCCTGGCCGGGCATATCAGTGAAATTTCAAGCTTGCCATCAGATGAGCGAGATCGACCGGGAAAAGCAGGACGCAATTTTGTGAGTGAGTACTTCTCCATAAGTAAGAATCTGCCCAAAGTAGTGGAAGTACTTGTACAGCAAATTAAATGACGAGAAGCAGGAGGTAATTATGTACTTAAGCACTGTTCACAATGTAGGAACTTTTCAATACCAAATGGTTAGCTCGTCCAGCACCAACACCGAGAACAGAATTCGTTTTATGCAGCCTGGCGATGTTGAGTCCGTTGTCCCGGTTCATATGGACGGATTCCCAGGATTCTTTCTGACATTTCTTGGTCCCGCGTTCCTGCGAGAGTTTTATACGGGAGTTTGCGAGGATCCGTCTGGGATCGCATTTGTATATGAGGATGACGGTTCCATCCTGGGTCTTGTGGTCGGTACTGTAGAGCCTTCTGGATTCTACAAGCGCCTGATTCAGAAGCGTTGGTGGAGGTTTGGACTGGCTTCTCTGAAACCGGCTCTCAGTAAACCGAGGATCATTCCCCGTCTACTGCGTGCGTTGACCCTGCCGGCTAAGACGGCCCATCCTGGGCTTAAAACCGGTACTCTAATGTCCCTGGCAGTTTTGCAGAATCGCAAAGGCAATGGCGTAGGTAAGCATCTGGTACTTTCATTCATCGAAAAGAGCCGCGAAAGAGAGGTGGAAATTGTCAATTTGACTACTGATGCCGTCGGCAACGATGCAACGAATGAATTTTACCGGCGGATGGGCTTTACACTGGACAAGGTTTTTACAACCCCTGAAGGCCGGCTGATGAATGAGTACATGATTCGTCTGTAGGGGTCAAGGACAGTCTATTCAAGATGACCATTGTGATTAAGAAGCCGCTGTCGAGATCCCGGCAGAATACAAGGCGCAGGACGACAACAGTGTGGGGGAAAAGAATTGATTGCAGAAATTGTTTTTGCAGTGAGAGCGCTGAAATGCAGGAGATGATTCCATGGAATTAAAACAATATATGTCAATAGTTCGACGTTGGGTGTGGTTATTGATCCTAGGATTGATTCTGGGTGCATCCGGTGGATTTTTTGGAAGCAACTATCAGACGCCCGTATATCAGGCTTCGACCCGTTTGCTGGTAATGCGCGCTCCTCAGGAAAAGACCTCCGACTATACCTATCTCAGTGACCAGCAGTTGATACAAACCTATATCCAGTTGGTTACAACAAAACCGGTCCTGGAGGCTGTGTCGGCGGAAGTTGGTTACGAGGTTAACGCCAAACAGATCACGGTTCAGCAGATCCGTGACACACAGGTGATCCAGTTGACCGTGGAGGATGAGAATCAACAACGGTCTGCCGCCATCGCCAACACACTTGTTGCCCAGTTGATCAAGCAGAACGAGGCCCTGCAATCCAGCCGTTTTGCCTCGACCGAAGCCAATCTTCAGGAACAGGTCAAGCAGATGGAATCCCAGATCTCCGGCCTGCAAACTGTCATCACACAAGTTTCGAGCCAAAACCTCAGAGACCAAATGACGGAACTGGAAGCCCAGATCGCTCCTCTTCAGGATGAAAAATCAAAGCTGGAGCAGGAGATAGCGGTCCTTCAGCCTCCCGTCAATAACGAACGCAAGACGGCCATCGCCGAAAAGGAGGGTCGCCTCTCCCAGATAGAACCTCTCCTGAAACTCTATCAGGAAATCTATTCCAACCTCGTCGTGCTGGGGAAACCGATGGACACGGCAGGCAGCGATTCGATCCGATTGGCACAGCTTCAAAAAACGTTGGATCTGTACCAGGGAATCTATGTAAATTTATTGAATAATCTTGAATCACTTCGCTTGGCTCGTTTACAGAATACTCCGAATATTGTTCAGATTGAAGCAGCTTCGGTTCCCGTGGAACCCATTCGTCCACAACCTATCCTGAATACACTTCTGGCGGGAGTTGTGGGCTTGATGCTGGCAGCCGGGATCATTTTCCTGGTGGAATATCTGGACGATACGATCAAAACGATGGAGGATGTTGAACGTATGCTGGAGGTGCCCGTCATTGGTTATATTGCCGAACTTCAACACAAGGCAAAGAGCGATGAAGGATTGTATGTGGTCCGGCAGCCGCGTTCGCCGGTTTCAGAGGCCTTCCGTTTGTTGCGAACGAATCTGGAGTTTGCCAGCGTGGATCGCCCCATGCGCCGTCTTCTGATCACCAGCACAGGCCCGAACGAAGGCAAAACGACCGTTGCAGTGAACCTGGCAGGCGTCATCGCTCAGGGCGGGAGGAAGGTGATCGTTATGGATGCCGATTTACGGCGGCCGAAGGTGCATCGCTTCCTTGGTTTATCAAACCAGTTTGGCTTGACCGATATGTTTCGTGGAGACGTCACATTACGGATGATTTCCCAGCAGACACGTGAACTGGAAAATGTTTCTGTGGTCACAACTGGTAGCCTGCCGCCCAATCCAGCGGAACTCCTTGGCTCTACCAAAATGGATCGTATTCTTGACGAGGCGGAACAGGAAGCTGACATAGTGATTTTGGATAGTCCACCTTCGCTTGTTGCTGACGTACAAATATTGGCGGCCAAGGTGGATGGAGTCGTGCTGGTTATTCATCCGGGACATACGCCGGTGGACGGTGCGCGGGCGACCATGGAGCAGTTGAAACGGGCTGGGGCACGTGTGGTGGGCGTTGTGCTGAATCGTATTCCACGCCACCGGGCAGAATATTATGGTGGTTATCGCCATTATTCGCCTTACTATAGCGGATATCAGTATTACGCTGGAGACTCTGGGCATGAGGATGGAAGATCGCCGCTCAAGCGCCTGTTTGCCAAACGATCCTTCAGCACGAATGGGCATAAGGAAATCGTACAGGAAACCAACACCAGCCTTAACCAGGATTGATCTTCTGAGGCCATGAAAATTTCTGATCGTCGGCAGCCTGTCCGGATCGAACGATGTCCTTATCTGGGTCTGCATGATGACGCCGGCACTTCTTTGGCGTATCCTTCTCCCTGGAATTACTGTTATCATGCAACACCGCCTGCATCGATCCTGGTTGCACATCAAGCCGACGTTTGCCTCGGCTCACGTTACGTTGATTGCACTATCATATGCTCAAACAAGTGGGGGCGATTGTCTCGTGATTTGCGCGGCAAGGCAGGAAGGCACG
>JBGPNQ010000355.1:0-5519 GCA_041487615.1 Anaerolineae bacterium | reverse complement strand
CTTTCCTCTCGATGACGCATGGATTCACCAAACCTATGCGCGCAATCTCGGCTTACACGGGGTCATGGCATTTTCTCCAGGCGTGCCATCCACGGGCAGCACATCCTTTGCCTGGACGGTTCTGCTATCCATCGGATATTTCCTGAAGATACCGTTCTTTTTGTGGACTTATCTTTGGGGAGGCATATTTGCTGTTGCCACAGCATTCCTCGCAGCAATACTGAATCAAAAGTATTTTGGCAATTTCAGGAATAGCAGCGGCATCGCGATTATTTGCATTCTCGAATGGCATCTTGCCTGGGCAGCGGTATCGGGCATGGAAACAGGCTTATTCACATGTTTGACGCTTCTGTTCTTCTTATTGCTAAATCGCAAAGTATCTCCTTTTCTACTAGGCGGGCTCACGGGAATTGCAGTCCTGGTGCGTCCTGAGGGTATTGTCCTTGCGATGGTCTACGGTCTAAACCTGCTTTTTACCTATCCACGTGAGATCAAACGCGTTCTCGTCAATGGAGCCGCATTCCTCTTCATGTTTGTAATCGTCATCAGTCCCTGGGTTATATTCAACCTTACCTATAGCCATCGTCCCTTTCCAAACACAATCTCAGCCAAATTTATCCAATATGGTTATCCCTGGTCTTTGTGGAAATCATTGAAATATCTTTGGGATGTCCTGATCTACTTTTTAAACGGGCCTCTCTTGCTGCTTGTCCCAGGTGCAGGATTTGTGATCTACAACGCGAGTAGAAGGAAGAATACGCTTCTTTTCTACCCGTTAGCTTGGTTCTTCACCCTCATCGGACTCTACGCTGTCGCGCTGCCGGCCATCTACGACCAGGGACGTTATCTCATGCCGCTGATTCCCTTGATCATCATTTTCGGCGTGGAAGGCCTCGGTCAACTTTTGAGAATCGTCGCACACACATCACCAACGCGCTCAGCTGTATGGGTACTGCTTTTTGGAATGGTATTCTTTTTATGGATCAATGGATCGGCAGACTATTCGTATCGAACGCGATTATTCAATACAGTCCACATCCAGGCAGCCCAATGGATCAATGATCATGCACCGAGGGATGCAGTTCTTGCAACACATGACATTGGCATCATTGGCTATTTTACCGAGCGACAAATCGTTGATCTGGCAGGGCTGGTGACGCCAGAGATCATCCCATTTATGAAGAATCCTCAAAAGCTGGCAGCCTACTTACAGGCAAGGCATGTGAGTTATTTGATTGTTTATACCGGATATTATCGCGATGTACTCACTCTGCTCAATGCAAATCGCGTTTTTTCACCAAATGCGGAGGAACTTCGGGCGATGGGCGTCGAACCGTTTGAAATATATGAATTAACCAGATGACAATCTCTACTTTTTGATTTCAAATGAAAAGTGCCATACTAATTTTAATGTAGGGACATTCGGTTCCGAAAGGAGGCATACATGTCTTGGAAGAAACAGCCAACTGAAGGCGTCACTTTGAGGGTATTGCGGGTGTTGAAGTTGGTTGGATTGAACTGGCTAATTCCTTTATTCGCCCGCGACATGTAATCATAAAGAGGGTAGTACAATGACATGGCTTCATTACCCGAGGCACTATAGGGTAAGAGTGTTATGAGTCAAACTTCCTCATTAAATTCCCCAGAGAAAAAACGAAGGGCTGAAACATTCCTCCAGCGCCTCTGGCGTTGGTTTATCGCGCCGTCTCCGCAAATCCAGGCTGCCGATCAGCGACGTCAAGCCACGTTGCTTTCAGCTGTATTGCTGGGGCTCATGATCGCGGGGGTCGTGATCGAATTTATCACTATTGCCCTGATCACCCAGCCAAACTACACAGGGTATCGTGAAACTTTCTTCGCAATCTTCATCATGGCCATCGTTTATGGCTTGAGTCGTACGCGCCATATCCGTCTGGCGTCCATTCTGGCTATAACCATTGCCACCATGGCAATCTTTCTTACGGGCTGGACACAACCTTACGGTGTTCTCGGGGGATTGTTGGATTACCTGATCCTGCCCCTCTGGTTGGGGAGCCTCTATCTGAGTCTTACGGAACTTGTACTCCTCCTGGTGATAGAAATCATAGGCTTGCTGGTCTTCCCTCTGCTAACACCTGAAGTCACGTGGAACGATATTCTGGTGGGTCCATTCAGCTTTGTTTTTCTAATGTCCATTCTTTTGATCGTGTTGACACGGCATCGTAATTTGCTTGAACTGGACCGTAGAACAGAGTTGATTGAAAAAGAAAAACGCAGTCGCCGTGAAGCGGCTAGAGCAGAAGCCCTATTGCGCGTGGCTGAGAAACTGAATGCACAGCTCGATCTGGATACTTTGTTGGAAACCATCAGCGAAGAAACCACCCGGGCTTTGGATACGCCAGTATCCCTCGTTGCTCTCTACGATCAAAAGCAAAATGCTTTTTGTTCGACTACGGCAGTGGGAATACCGCCTGAGGTGACAAAAAATATGTCACCCTTTCCGAGAGCTTTATACGATCAAACAATAAAAGATTTCGGAACAGTCTTCGGATTACCGGATATACAGGTCTTTTCAAAGTTGCCAAACCTTGATCAATTCAGGCAATTGAATTTCCGCTCCTTGGCCTTCGCTACGATGGCGTACGAGCATGAACTCATTGGCAGTTTGACAGCCATCACACTTGGTGAGAGCCGGGGCTTTACGGAGGACGAACTTCTCCTGCTCCGAGGTCTGGCAGACCAGGCCGCGCTGGCCATCATCAATACACGATTGTATAAGGATGCCCATCGCAGATTGGAACATCTACAAGCCTTGCGTGCTATCGATATAGCCATCACCACCAACCATGACCTGCAGGAGACATTAAATGTGCTTCTTGCTCAAATCACAAAACAACTACAGGTGGATGCCGCAGTGATCCTGCTTCTGGATGAAACCAAAGGACAACTTGAATTCGGTACCAGCCGGGGTTTCCAAACCTCAACCTTGCGCTACACAAGCCTGCGAGTTGGCGAAGGCATGGCCGGGCGCGCTGCGCAACAACGTCAAATTGTCCATGTCCTTGATCTACGAATTGACCCCCAAACCCTGGCCAATGCATCTTCGCTTGTCCAGGAAGGTTTTGCAAGCTACTTTGCAGCCCCACTCATTACGCAGGGAAAAGTCAAAGGCGTGTTGGAAATTTTCCACCGCTCGCTGCTCGACCCGGATAAAGAATGGCTCGACTTTCTCGAAGCCCTGGCCGGGCAGGCGGCTATTGCCGTTGAAAACACGACTCTGTTTGAAGATCTTCAGCGCACGAACGATGAACTCTCGAAAGCGTATGACTCAACCATTGAGGGCTGGTCTCACGCGCTTGACCTGCGCGATAAAGAGACTGAGGGCCACACTCTGCGTGTGACGGAATTGACTCTGGAACTGGCGCGCGCTTTCGAGCTGAGTGAATCAGAATTGGTTCAGGTCCGACGCGGGGCGTTACTTCATGATATCGGCAAAATGGGCGTTCCAGATCGAATCCTTCTAAAAGCAGGTCCATTGACCGCGGATGAATGGCTCATTATGCGCCAACATCCAATTTATGCGCATGAGATGCTTCGAACCATTCAATATTTGCGCCCCGCGCTTGATATCCCTTATTGCCATCACGAGAGATGGGATGGCACAGGTTACCCGCGTGGCTTGAAAAAAGAGGAGATTCCTTTAGTTGCCCGCATATTTGCTGTGATCGACGTTTGGGACGCCCTCACCAGTGATCGTCCATATCGCGCCGCCTGGTCGCGCGAAAAAACTTTGATCCATATTCGGGAAGGCTCGGGCCAACATTTTGATCCACATGTTGTAGTGGTGTTTGCGGATTTGATCAAGCAGAAATCAGCCGGGTGAAAAAAGTCTCTCGGAATTTTCCTCAAAATTGTAGAGATAATCGATGCTATCAAGAACCATGATCATAACCTGTTGCAATAAGATTGTTCCAATCTTTACCAAAGCCTCTCTACTCTTAGGTTGAGTGCACACAAAGACAAAGGTAGAGTCCAAATATTATCGTCGATTGTCTATCGTCCATGGTCCAATTAAAAGTGCTATACTCATTTGGGTGGGAATGTTTGGTTCCGAAAGGAGGCACATATGTCTTGGAAGAACCAGTTAAGAAACGACTCTCTGCCGTGGTTGCTGGAGTCTGAGAATCCCGGCGTCCGCTACCTTGCCATGCGCGACCTGCTTGACCTTTCCCCTGAGGATAGTAAACTCAAATCCAGCCGCAAGTCCGCGCATGAGGCGGGACCGATTGCAGCCATCCTCTCAAACATGGAAAAGGATGGGCATTGGGTCAGGCCCGGACCTGGATATAACCCAAAATACCGATCCACCGTGTGGTCGCTAATTTTGCTTGCTCAACTCGGCGCCACTGTGAAGGAAGACAAGCGCATCGAATTAGCCTGCAATTATCTGCTGGATCATCTGGCGGAAGGTGGTCAATTCACGACGACTACGTCGGGTGCGCCTTCGGGAACAGTCGATTGTCTGCAAGGAAACCTGCTTTGGTCACTGATGGAACTGGGTCACGATGATCCGCGCATGGATAAAGCCTATGAATGGATGGCGCGCACAGTCACAAGTGAGGGCATCGAGCCAATGGAAAACAAGGACGCGCCTGTTCGTTATTACGCCTATAAGATTGGTCCAACATTTGCTTGTGGAATAAACAACAAACTTCCGTGCGCGTGGGGCGGAGTCAAGGTGATGCTGGCATTCAGTAAGTTGCCTGCAAATAAACAAACTCCGTTGATCAAGCGAGCCATCAAACAGGGTGTGGATTTCTTTTTCAGCATTGACCCTGGCACAGCAAAATATCCAACAAGGACGGGCGATAAGCCAAGTCGCAACTGGTGGAAGTTTGGTTTTCCCGTTTTCTATATCACCGATCTATTGCAGCTTGCCGAAGCAATGGTCGGATTAGGCTACGGCAACGACAAGCGATTGGCCAACACGCTCGATATCATCCGTGAAAAACAAAACGAACATGGTCAATGGCTGATGGAATTCGATTATCCCGGAAAAACATGGCTTGATTTCGGCGAAAAGAAACAACCAAATGAATGGGTCACATTGCGGGCACTGCGAGTGCTTGGGTCCGTCAATTGATAACGTTATTGGAGCTTGTCTGAAAAATTTCGTGTGAGCCCGTTGATATGGCTTCGACAGTCACAGAAATACGAGCCTCTTGGCTGCTTGATTTGCCATGAATCACCATAAATCGAATTTTTCATGCTTGACAAACTGTACCGGTTCAGTTAAATTAATTCGCAGATGGATTTTCCATAAAGAGGACCATCGAGTTTCTTACAAAGGAGGTGCGCTCACATGTCAGCAAGTTTCAACAGAATATCGTCTGTACTGTGAGTGCATCCGTAGACTGCATCGTCCTTTTGGTTTCAATTTGACCTGAATCCCATGCCACGGGTGTGCTTGCGAAACATCCCGTGGTTTTTTTGTTCCTCGAAAGGAACCCATCCCTGGCCGCGGCTCTCCGCGGCTTTTT
>JBGPNQ010000354.1:0-5528 GCA_041487615.1 Anaerolineae bacterium | reverse complement strand
TGAGGAGCCAGTGTTCTCCTGGCGACGAAGAATCTCCCGTAATTTGCGCCGAGACTCTCCCCGGCACCGCCCGCCGGGGCAGGTGTCGCTCGCAACGAACGCTCGCTCACATCGCCCCGATGCCCTTTCGGGGGAGTGACACGAGAATCGTGATTTACTGAAATTACTTTCGATAGGTCACATTGATATTGTACGATGCAGCTTTGAAATATTCCTTCGCGAACTCCGCCACATCACCCGGTTCATAGGATGCACAACTGAACACATCCAGATAGATCGCACAACTTGCATCGGCAAAATGGGCAGAGATGAGGGACGTCTCGATCAACTGCGTCATGCTGAACCCTGTCACGCGGGAATCCTCGCCAAAATGGACAACATGTGTTTCACCATACCGTTTCATCTTGATGCGATCACATAAGATACGTACGAATTCACGAATCGCATTTGCATCCTGCATCAACGACAGGTCACAATCATACAGATCAATACTGGAGGAGATACCCCAGCATTCAAAAGAATCACTCATTCACATTTCCTTTCTTCTCTCCATTCATCTTGAATCGATCTTTTGCCTCCACGGAGTACAAACGACGTGCGAGTATATCAGGTTTCAACGCGATTTTTTCGATCACGTCATCTGAAGATTTATAATTTCAACAACGGATTTTCGTGCGGTTCATAAAAGAAAGGATTTTTCATGCCATTGATCCATGCCTGTATCGCTCCTCACGCGGGAGATTTGATCCCCGAAACAGTTTCAGACTTGAACATCGTAAAGTTGACGCGCGACTCCATGCGGGAGATGGGGAAACATTTGCAGGCGTTGAATCCGGAAATTATTATCATCGCCAACCCACACGGATTCCGCGTGCAGAACGCGATGAGCATTTCCATTGCCGAGCGCGCGGTTGCAGATTGGTCGCCCGATGTAAAGCTTGACTTCGAAATGGACCCATCGCTGGCAAATAGGATCGCTGATAAAGCAGATGAATTGGACGTGCCGGTGGTCCGCTATATTTACGGTGCAAGTGGTGGACCTGACTGCTTCATCCCACTGGATTGGGGCGCGGTCGTTCCACTTTATTTCATGGGACATCGATTCGCGCGCAAGCCGAAGCTCGTTCACCTCAGCCCGATGCGACTGCTCCCTTTTGCGACCCACTACGACTTCGGGCGCGCCATTGGAGGCGCGATCAAAGAGTCGGCGGCGCGCATCGCCTTTATCGCCAGCGCGGACCAGGGTCACGCGCACGACGGGAAGGGTCCGTATGGATACGATGCCGCCTCGGCACAATATGACGCCTGGATGCAGGACCTCATCCGCTCGAACCGCCTCGACGATCTGTTATCCGCTGACCCGGAAGTGGTCGAGCATGGGAAACCAGACAGCCTGTGGCCCACGTTGATCCTGGCCGGTGTATTGAAGGAAAACCCAATGGTTGCCCGATTCCTTTCCTATGAGGTGAATGTGTATTTTGGAATCATGTGCGCCGAATTTTTAAAGGAACATTCCTGATATATCCATCGTCTTTTCTTTAAAGAAAACCTGGAGAAAAGAATGAAAACATTTAATCGTATCGTTTCCCTGCTATTTGTCGTCGTTCTGTTGGCAGCCTGTGCCCCCAAAGCGACCGAGGCGCCCGCATTTCAAGGGGACAACCCGTATGCGCCGCAAACGGGTGACAACAACCTGATGACCGGTGACATTCAAGTCGACTCGGCTTCCGTGTCCCTGGCAAAATCACAGCCGCCGCAGGTGATGGTGGACTTCGCTTATTTCCAGCCAACACCCTGTTACCAGTTACGCGTGGATGTCAGCGGACCCGATGCTCAAAATCAGATCAGCCTTAAGTCCTACGCGGTCGCGGAGAAGGATAAGCCCTGTGCCCTGATGGCACTGGCTACCCCTCTGCAAGCCAGCCTCAACCTGGGCAGTTTCCCGAGCGGGCATTACAAAGTGCTCCTGAACGGCGTTCAGATCGGCGAGTTCGATTCGTAACGTGCTACCACAAAAATCGCAAACCGCATAAATTCTCATCCGTAAAACGTGACATTTGACAGTCACGTTTTACATTTAAGGATGTTTTGATTTGAAGTAGAATCTTCTGTGAGATTCAAACAGGTTAGTAACGTCAGTTCGGGATCTGCCATGATGGGACACCGATTGAACGGATGAGACGGAAAAGATCCGTGAGTTCCGCGCCATTCCGGTCCAAAGATAAGACGAACTCCCATCCCGAGCTCCGGTTTTTAGGAAGAACATGACAAAACGAATTGGAGTACTTACCAGCGGCGGCGATGCACAAGGCATGAATGCCGCGGTGCGGGCGGTGGTTCGCACTGCCCTGGATAGGGGTGCGGAAGTGTTCGCGATCTATGAAGGCTATCAGGGCCTGGTACTTGGTGGAGACTACATCCGCAGGATGACCTGGGATTCGGTCGGAGGCATCCTTCAGTTGGGTGGGACCGTGATCGGCTCGGCGCGTTGTGAAGCCTTCCGTACCCGGGAGGGACGCCGCGCAGCTGCCAGGAATTTGATCAAAGCAGGCGTTGACGGGGTGATCGTCATCGGCGGCGATGGTTCACTGACCGGCGCAAACGTCTTCCGCCAGGAATGGGTCTCTCTGACCTCGGAGCTTGCAGAAGCGGGTGAGATCACCGCAGAGGATGTGAAGGCTTATCCAAACCTTTCCATTGTGGGATTGGTCGGCTCGATCGACAACGACTTCTCGGGTACTGATATGACCATTGGCACCGATTCCGCCCTGCATCGAATTACCGAAGCGGTGGATGCCATTACCAGCACGGCAGCAAGTCACCAGCGTACGTTCGTGGTCAAGGTGATGGGCCGCAATTGCGGCTATCTCGCGCTGATGGGCGCGCTGGCTTGCGGCGCCGATTGGGTGTTGATCCCCGAAGCGCCGCCGGACGTGGAGGACTGGCAGGATGTGCTCGCCGAGCGCCTGCGCGCGGGCCGCAAAGCTGGTCGCCGTGACAGCATTGTGATTTTGGCTGAGGGTGCGCGCGACAGAAACGGCAATTACATCGGCAGCAGTGACGTTCAACGCGTGCTGGAGGAAAAACTCAACGAGGAGGTTCGCGTGACCGTGCTGGGACACGTCCAGCGCGGAGGGCGTCCCAGCGCGTTCGACCGTACCCTCAGCACGTTGATGGGATACGAAGCTGTCAACACGATTCTTACTGCCAAACCCGAAGATGAACCGGTGATGATCGCCATCCGTAACAATCGCATGACTAGCCTGCCGCTGATGGAAAGTGTGAATAAAACACTGGCAGTGGCACAGGCAGTTGCCGCAAAGGATTATGAGCGCGCCATGTCGCTGCGCAGCACCTCCTTCAAGGATGCGTTCAACACGTTCAAGACGATGGTGCGGGCCCTGCCGCATCCGATCGACCCCATGAAGAAGCGGTTTCGCATCGCGGTATTGAATGCAGGTGCGCCTGCACCCGGCATGAACACGGCTGCGCGCGCCGCGATCCGCCTGGGTCTGGATAAGGGGCACGTGATGCTTGCCGTTCGTAATGGATTCGAGGGATTGATCGATGGCGAAGTGGAGGAAATGAACTGGATGGGTGTGAGCGGCTGGGCGTCACGCGGCGGTTCGGTGCTTGGCACCACGCGCCGGGTCCCGAAAGGACGCGACCTGTACTCCATTGCCCGTGTGATCGAAGACCATCATATCGATGCGCTTCTGATGATCGGCGGATGGACTGCCTATGAAGCCGCGTTCAACATGTTGAGCAATCGTGCAAACTTCCCGAGTTTTAACATCCCCATGATCTGTCTGCCGGCCTCCATCAACAATAACCTGCCAGGCTCGGAATTCAGCATCGGAGCAGATACAGCTCTGAACAGCATCGTGGACGCCGTGGACAAGATCAAACAGTCTGCTGTGGCAACGCGACGCTGTTTTGTCGTGGAGGTGATGGGACATTATTGCGGCTATCTCGCATTGATGGGCGGGATGGCGACCGGTGCAGAGCGCGTGTACCTGCATGAGGAAGGCGTCAAGCTGCGTGACCTGCAAAGAGATGTTGAGAAAATGCTGAGTGGATTCCAATCCGGAAAGCGACTCGGACTGATCATCCGCAATGAATATGCAAACGCGGTGTATAACACCCAGTTCATATGTTCACTCTTCGAGGAGGAGGGACACGACGTGTTCGATGTCCGCCCCGCCATCCTCGGACATTTGCAGCAGGGCGGCGATCCTTCGCCATTTGACCGCATCCAGGCATCCCGTTTGGCGCGGATGTGCCTTGAACATTTGCTCGAGCAGTGTGAACAGCAAAGCGATGCAAGCTCGTTCATCGGCATGCAAAATGGACAGATCAAATTCCATGACCTGCGTGACTTTGACCGCATGATCGACGCGGAATTTCAGCGGCCCAAGGAACAATGGTGGCTGGAACTGAAAAGCATTGCCAGCCTGCTCGCAAAATCCGGACCCAAAGATGGCTGATACAAAAACTCCGAGAGCAACATCCCGGAGTTTTTTATTCCAGCATCAGCACGTTCCTGCAACTATGGATGCAGACTCATCATCACATCCCGGTTGGGACGCAGGACAAAGAGTGCCTGCGGCTGAACTTCCATGCCTGGGATGGAATGTAATTCGAAACGTTGCAACACACATGCCATGACAAGTGCGGCTTCCATTAAACCGAAGTTATTGCCAATACACTGGCGCGGACCGGCACCAAAGGGGATATAAGCAAACTTGTTTCTCTCTCTTGAGTTCTCCGGTGAAAAACGTTCGGGGAGAAAAGCATCGGGTTGATCCCAAAAGTTGGGATGGCGATGCAGCACATAAATGCAGATGGCGATGACCGTATTCGCAGGGATGGTAAACCCATCAATAACATCCTCTTGAATCGCGCGGCGTCCCAGCGTCCAGGCGGGAGGGAAGAGGCGCAGGCTTTCATCCAGAACCATGCTGGTGTAGGGTAAACGATCGAGGTCCGAATAGCGAGGCAGGCGTCCTTGCAGCCTCTCGCGTATTTCACTGCGAAGGCGGTCCAATGAATCCAGATTTTGTGAGAGGAGATGCCATGTCCACGTCAGAGCGCTGGCTGTCGTCTCATAACCTGCCAGCATCAGGGTCATGACCTGCGTGCGCAATTGCTCGTCGCTCATTCGATCACCACTGAGCTCATCGCGCGCCAGGATCATGGAACTGAGCAGATCACCGCCGTCCCTAAAATTTTGTTTACGCTGCCGGATGATGCGGTCGACCACCTCGCCGAATTCCTGCGCAGATTGGATCAGGCGCGGGCTGCTGGGTTTCTCAAGATCGTTCGCGGCCCGGTTGATGATCTCGCCGATTTCGCGCACCTCCTCCCCAAGGTCCACGCCGAAAAGGGAGCGTGTTGTGACCGTCAGGGTCAGGGCGGCCATTTCACGCGCAATATCAATCGGCTGGTTCGATTCGAAGGCACGTTGCCAGCGGTCCAGCATCGCTTGAGCAACTTCCACGATCATGCCATCCAGTTGCTCGAGCCGT
>JBGPNQ010000353.1:0-5579 GCA_041487615.1 Anaerolineae bacterium | reverse complement strand
TATCCAAAATCTATATGGTCATTGTATGGCTTTGTATCAGGAAACTTAAGCGCCGTTTATCGCATTCTTGGATAAGCATTCTTGCTTATATAAATCATCAGGCTCTGGTCATATCCAGAGCCTGATGATTTTGATGAATGAACTTTGTATGCTGTTACTTTGGCTGAATTGGATTTTTCCCTTTTAGGGTCCCCAATTGGACAACACATGTACAATGAGATCGGGTTTTTGGGAATCATTGGTTTTTAAGTGCACTGCATAATCATGCTTCCCATCCATGCCAGGATGCATCATAAATACGGCAGACTCAATAGTTGTGCTTTCTCCAGGTTTTAGTACCATCGAACCGATGGTCAAATCGGGAGGTCAGCACCCCTCCAGAACTTCAATGTATGGCTTATCCTTGAAACGCAATGTGCCATTACCAGCGTTGGTAACTTTGATGGCAAACGTTTTGTTGTTGCCAAACGCGACATAGCCATAGTCGATCTTCTCCTGGTCCACTGCAATGGCTGGCGTGCCACTGCCATCACCGTTCTGCCGCGCGAAGAAAAATGCGGCAATGACCATCAGAATTCCACCCAGCGCCAACAGAAACCAGGGGATATTCTTCTTTTTCTGTTTCTGCCTTTTGTTCTTTTTGCTCATAGTACCTCCTACTTGTGATATTCAAACTCGAACGAATAGATGTATGCGATCAAGTCCCAGATTTGTTCCTCGGTAAAAATCGAACCCCACATGGGCATGCCTGTGCCCATGCCGCCGCGCAGAATTTTTCCTTGCAACAGTGCGGGACTCGCACCCAGCATCCTCTGGGGGTCGGTAAAGTTTGCAGGTGTTTGCATCTGCATGTCTGTGGAGCCCGTCATGTTTTGTGTGGACGATTCGCCTGCAACTTTCAAATCATCCGCAAAGACGCCATTGCCCGCGCCGTTCTCACCGTGACAAGCCGCGCAATTTTGGGTGTAAAGTTGCCTCCCGTTGGCAAGCGCTTCAGGCGTGGTGTTGGATTGCCAGAGATAGGCAGCTACATCCCAGCGCTGTTGCTCGGTTAAGGGAGCAATATTCAAAGCATCAAATACTTGATAAGGTGAATGCGTGCGATAGTAATCTGCAGTTTGGTCTATTTGTAAATTGGTTGCCAACTGCTGACCACTGATGGCTGACGGCTGACTACTCGGAATAACAGACGCTTCGTGTGGCGCATCAATGTCAAGGTTGAGGGAAACATACATTGGGACAGAAGCAGGTTCAGGCGTAGAGGATGAGCCGCTGACTTCTATCGTGCCGCGCATCCGCCAATGGTAGAGTCCACACCAGCGTGTGCAGAAAAAGGTATAAATCCCAGGCTTATCAAAGGTGAGTGTAATGTCGGTCACTTTACCAGGCAGGATATCCACCCCTTTCATTTCTATCTGACCAACTGCAAACCCATGAACAACATCATCAGAGGTGAAACGCAAATGAAGTGGTTCGTTGACATTCGCCTGAATGACATCGGGATTCCAACCGCCATTTTCCGACATTCGGGCATGGATAAGTGGTGTACGTGCCCAGATAAAAAGCGGCGCTCCAATCGCCCCAACGATTGCTACTGTGATCAAAATGCGTGAGAGGAGTTCCGAACGTTTCATAGAAGCAACCAGAGCATGACCAGTGTGGTGATAAAGCAAAATGCAATGACAGGCATTGAAGATATTTTTATCTCGCCTGCGGCTTTCTGTGCCGTGCACGCAGACCAAATCAAGCCGCCAACCAATGCCAATGTTTGTGCGGGCGCAAGTATGGATGTGAGCATGGGTTGCCATACGGCATTGGCTGTGCCAAATAGATTCCAACCAAGATCCAGCGGATCGGAGAGAGCGGCGATGATGTAGGAAGCATTAGTGAGGACAAACGATAAACTGAATGCAACCCAGAACATCAAACCAAGAGGGATGAGGGCAGTTGCGAGAGAAGCAAATCGCTGTTTCATTGGAAGAACGCTTTTCGATTGTAGAATGCCAAGCGTGAATAACCCAGGAAGAATAACGAAGACGATTGCAAGAAAAATGATGGCGTAAATAAACCATGCGCCTGAACCAACGTTATATGCTGCATCCTTGAATGCTCCCCAAGGACCCAGCAGTACACCAGCATAAATCATTGCCAAACCAAGCATGATGAATGCTTTGAAGGCTTCGTCCATTCTTACAGGTGGCTTCGCAAGGTCAGCAGAAAACGGACGGAGGTTGACGGCGATGTTATCATGCGGGCAGGTGCGGATACATTCCATACACAAGCCGCAATAGGTGTTTTTGGTTAAGCCGCCAGGGAAAACATCCCACGGGCAGCCATAGCCTGCTGACGAGCCGTTGTAACAAGGCTTGCCTTCACACGTTACACAGACTTGCTTATCTTTAATTCTTAATTCAATGGGAGCCGTTTGGGAATACAGTCCGATAAATCCACCCACTGGACAGAGATAACGACAAAAAGCACGGCGCTCGAAGATAGCGCTCAGTCCGATTGCAGAGAGGAGCATAGCGGCGAGGACAATGCCAGTAATGTTTGGAGTTGTGAGAAGGACACTGCTAAATAGCGCAAGTAATAGAAATGAAATATTTTGCAACCAAATGTTGCGAATTATTTTTGGGACGCGAAGGTTAAGCCAATTCGGTCGTTTGTCAGGCGGATTCAATACCGCGCCGCGTTGCAACCATTCACCAGGCAGAGGAATTGGGCAGACCGCACACCATCCACGCCCGAAGAATGGAACGGCAACAAGAATCAGAATCGCCCACCACGCAATCCACACGAAGACAATGCTGAAGTTGTGACTTCCAACGGGCGTGCCGATGAGTCCTGCAAGAATGGCGAAGATATATCCTGCCAACATCACGATAAAAACTGCCAGTTGCGGATAACGGCTTTTGAGCGCACTCTTTATGAAAGGATTACGGGTAAGTTCAATCTTCGTCATGATGAATTATGTTTTTTGTTTTATAGAAACAATTACACTGACGACAGCAAGCATTGCCAGACCAGCTGAACGAAAGAGCCAGTTATTTTGACCTACCGTCAATTTGCCAATCATGAACGGGTGCATCGCTCCGCAGGTGACATTACATCGAAAACGAAAAGCGCCTGGCTTGTCGACTATGAAAGATAGTATCTTGGTTTGACCTGGGTCGGCTTCGACGGAAATATCGTAACCGTCTACATAAAGCCCATGAACAACATCTGTGCTAACGAGCTGGATGGTCACCTTGTCGCCAGCATTGACTTTAAGCTCGGAGGGAGAATAGGAAAATTGGCGCGCATCAATCTGAAAGGTCCGCTCTTGAGGCGCAATGGGTTGAACTGGAAGAGGCGCGAACGCCACGACCAGTCCAGCCATTGCAAGGAGGAGAAGAGTGAAGCGCGAGTTCATTAGCTTAAGGGATGTTTGATGGTCCGTATTTGGAGTAGGTTGAGTCGATATAAGCCCTGGCATCCTGCGGACTTTTCCCATCTCGCAACATGCGCATCAGATCTTGGGTAATGTCCACACAGATGGAGCAGCCGAGGGCGTGATTATTGAAGGTGAGCTTGCCTTTGTCATCTGCACTTGTTACATAGCAGGAATAATTGGATGTATGACCGATCTTGCCGCAACCACAGTAACAGGGAATGTTTTTCATCACACCTGGATTCGCCGAGGCGAATTGATAAGCCGTTTGCACGGTCATCGGCGCGGATTGCACATCCGCTGGCATTTGATCCAGTGACATCATGCGCAGGTCAGTGGATTGACTTTTTGTGGAACAGGCGGAAATTGCAGCGGACAACAAAACCGCGATGATGAAAAGGAATAAGAGTTTGCGTGTCCTTGAAATCATATTGAGCCTCCGTAATCAGATGGCTCAATGGTAGTCTGGCAGTTCAATTGTCTCCAGCGCAGGATAGCGTAATGACTCATACGCCAAATGGCTTATGATGAATGTCATCACGAATACGGAGGTTAATCGTCCTCGATGGGATGCTCTATTTCACCTGCCATGAAGGGATCAGGGTCCAAGAGGAATACTTTCAGACATGCTTGTGTGCAGAAATAAATCCGCTTGTCTTGATACTCCGCGCTCGGGAATTTCGATATATCTTTAATTTTGCCTCCACAGGCAGTTTTGAATTCAGGTTCAGAAGCGGTGTTTGTTTGAGTCTCGTCCAAGATAATTATTCCTTATTGTTTCGATGTCGAATTTCTTTCCAAATCCAAAATGCAATCACCGCTACGGACACACCCGTCATCCCAGCCAAAACGATCAGACTGGAGGCTGAGCCAAACAGCGTTTTCCAAAATACGGCAAACAATATAACTCCAATGACAAAAACTGAAATGGAGGAAAGAGTTAACATATGAATTTTTCAAGGTTTCATTTTAGGTACTCCTCATTTTTCTTGTGAATACCAGACTTGGACGAAGTCGTACTTATATGCTCAAGGTGAGCAAATCAGCACAATTAACTCCAGCCAACCATGTTTATCGATTAACGAAGTTTTCTTCCGATTACGATCGCGGTTTTTTGGAGAAATTGCATGCGATTGTCGTTATCATGATAAGGGCTGGTCCCGCTTAGGTCTTCTTGGGCATCCTGCTCCATTAGGGCCCTTACTTTTGCCGCTTGCTTTGCGGGTGTATGACTATTGGCCAGCCATTTATCCAAATCTTGTAACAGAGTACCAGTAATCACTTTCTCAATT
Organism: Anaerolineae bacterium; assembly: GCA_041487615.1. Taxonomy (GTDB): domain Bacteria; phylum Chloroflexota; class Anaerolineae; order Anaerolineales; family Villigracilaceae; genus Defluviilinea. Next base: position 857 of record JBGPNQ010000353.1, on the reverse strand, counting down.
TCAAGACCTGCACCCGCAAGCAACCTGAGCAAGTATGTAAGAGATTGCGCCTTGGTATGAGATGGATCTCGTAATTTCTCAAAACGATTTTGGTAATTTGCGCGGATGCGATGTTCACTGACAATAATATCCTCTATGCCAACCGTACCATTAATCCGGCAGACACGTACGATCTCCGATAGGATGCGTGCGGGATTATCGAAGTGATGTATTGCAAACCGGCAGACAACGACATTAAATTGGGCATCCGCAAAAGGGAGGTGGTTCACGTCTGCATTTTGGAAGTGTAAATTGGAAATATTTTTCTCCTGCAGTTGTCGCCTGGCAATTTCGAGTGGAGCCCGGGTAACATCTACTCCGATCACCATGCGGGAATGTAATGCAAACGCTTCTGCCACAAAGCCCGGACCTGTGGCAACATCCAGAACAAGACTATTTTCAGACGGGTTGATGGCTTGCACCAGATACTCAAGCCGCAAGGGATTTGCCAGCGTCGGATTGGATGCGTACGCGTCGGCTTGCAGGGTAAAAGCTCGGCGTATGTTGTCAGTATGTCGTTGGGATCTCATTTGATTAATCCTTTATAAATACAAATCTGCAGCTGAAAACGACTAAAACACATCGCCACGCAAGCGATACCATAGCCAACCAATAGGAATACCAGCCAGACCTCCAACCACGCCTGCCAGCCAATGGATCGGATGCGGCTTTGATCCGAGGATAGCTTCACCGCCGACAAACCAAGTAGCGCTAAATAGTCCAATCGCCCAAACGTAAACAACTACAGGCCAGCCTTTCGATTCCTTCTTTTGCCTTCCATTGATTTCCTGCCAGCCTTTACGATTTTTTTACTCATT
>JBGPNQ010000352.1:0-5615 GCA_041487615.1 Anaerolineae bacterium | reverse complement strand
CTTCGTGCGTACCTGTTCTGTTTCGAGCGGGCTGAAGTTTATCACGATTTCCCAAATTGAGGCAGGGTTATAATGCTCTGGTATAAGGGAAACAGGTATTCAAGTAAACACGCAAAGAGGAACCCATGTTTGATCTTCCGGATGATGAAATTTTGTCGCTATCCAGGGAACACGTCTTCTATACGTGGTCTGCCCAGGCAAAGGTAAATCCCATCGCTGTGAAGCGCGCCAGGGGTGTTTATTTTTGGGATGTGGACGATAAGCGTTATCTGGATTTCAACTCGATGACCATGTGTGTCAACATTGGCCATGTGGACGAACGCGTCATCAAGGCGATGCAGGATCAGGCCGCGGAACTTCCATATGCCGCGCCTGGGATGACGACCAGGGTCCGCGCGCTGGCGAGCAAAATGGTGGCAGAGGTGACTCCGCATCAGGCGCTGACCAAGGTGCTGTTCACCCTCGGTGGGGCGGATGCCAATGAGAACGCGATCAAACTCGCCCGCGGCTATACCGGAAGGCACAAAATTTTGACCCGCTATCGTTCCTATCACGGAGCCACCGCAGGCGCGATGGCTGCCACCGGCGACCCGCGCCGCGTCATTTGGGAGCCAAACCTGATGACCGGTGTGGTACATTTTCTCGACCCTTATCGTTACCGTTCCACCTTCCATCGCACCAATCCCGATATCTCTGAGGAAGAGTTCGCACAAGATTATCTCAACCATCTGGAGGAGATCATCCACTACGAGGGACCGCAAACGATTGCTGCCATCTTAATCGAGTCGGTCACGGGCACAAACGGAATCATCATCCCACCACAGGGGTATATGCAGGGCGTGCGCGTGTTGTGCGATAAGTATGGCATCGTAATGATCGCGGATGAAGTGATGAGCGGATTCGGTCGTACCGGCAAATGGTTTGCTGTCCAGCATTGGGATGTGGTTCCCGATATTATGACGATGGCAAAAGGACTCACCTCCGCATACGCACCGTTGGGCGCGGTGGCGATGAAGCCCGAAATTGCTGCGGCTTTCAATGAACACGCGTTCGAGAGCGGGTTGACTTACACTTCCCATCCTGTCTCCCTCGCAGCAGCCGTTGCGAATATCAACGTCATGAGGGAGGATAAGATCGTCGAGCACGCAGCAGCGATGGGTCCCGTTTTGAAGCGGATGCTGACCGACCTTGGAGAAGCACATCCATCGGTCGGCGAGGTCCGCAATATCGGTCTGTTCGGAATCGTCGAGTTGGTCAAGGACCGGGGAACGAAGGAACCGATGGCGCCGTGGAATGGATCATCCCCTGAGATGAACGCGTTGAAAAAATATTGTCTGGATCATGGCTTGTTCCTCTATACACACTGGCACACCGCCTTGATCATCCCGCCGCTGATCATTACCGAAGAGCAGTTGAAAGAAGGCTTCGCTATTCTGGATGAGGCGCTGGAAATTACAGATAAGGCTGCAGAGCGGGATTAATTCCGCTCTACTTTCCTACTTCCAATCCATCTCCGTTACATACAATGCGTTGTCAACCCGCCCACGGTTTATGTCCAATCGATCTCAGGTGACCGATAGAAATTAATATTCATCGCTTCCATTCGCTTGCCGTGCGCAGCGAGCCTCTGACGGAAGTCCTCCCAGTCCTGTCCGTGAGGTGACCACGCCAACTCGGCCACTGCCAGCAGGCGCGGAAATGCCAGATACTCCACGTCTTTCATTGTTAGCAGAGTCTCGCTCCAAATGGGAGCTTCGATTCCGAGAATATCGTTTTCTTCAAGCAGCTGCATGTAACTGCCCGGATCCCAATCGTAGGAATCCTTTACGCTGATCAATCCCGCCCAATCCAGTCCAACCGGCGTGGATGCGTTGTACTTCATGTCGAGATAAGTCTTATTGGCAGGTGAGAGGATGATTTTGGCCCCTTGTTTCTTAGCCTCCTGGTAGGATGCGCCGAACCAATGCTGTGCGATTGTTCCCGGCAGTAATTCTGCCTCGCCAATTTCCCCCCAGCCAATTGTCCTCCTGCCATGTGCAATCACGATTTCCTGAATCCGCCTGATGAATTTTTTGTAATCCTCTTCAGGCGTGGACCGGGCCTCATCACCGCCGATGTGGATGTACGGAGTTGGCGTCAGCGCTGCAAGTTCACGGATGACATCATCCAGGAACTGATAGGTAACCGCCCTGTTTATGCTTAGAGTGCTAAAGCCAACTTCCGTGCCTTCATATAAATTAGGTGCTTCCTCTGATTCGTTAAGTTCAGGGTACGACGCCAGCGCGGCATTGGTATGGCCGGGTGTGTCGATTTCAGGAATGACCGTCACATAGCGAACGCGCGCGTATCCGATAATCTCCTTGTACTCTTCCTGGGTATAGTAACCACCGCCGTTGCCGTTGACCTGGGTCCTGGCCCCGATCTCAGTTAATTTCGGCCACGATTTGATTTCAATTCGCCAGCCCTGGTCGTCGGTGAGGTGCAGGTGCAGGCGATTCATCTTATAGTGTGCGATCAGATCGATGTAACGTTTGACATCCTCCACGCTGAAGAAGTGACGCGCCACATCGATCATTGCGCCGCGCCAGGCGAATCGAGGAATGTCGCGTATCGAAACGGCCGGCAGGCTAAATCCTTCCTTCTGATGCGCAGGGATCAACTGCAGGAGAGTCTGGATGGCGTAAAATAATCCCGCGGGAGATTGAGCGCTCAGTTGTACCCCCGTTTGGGTGACCGTGAGTTCGTATCCTTCCTCGCCCAAATCCGTCTTGTCGAGTAATATCAATCGGATATTTCCTGAGGTTTCCCCCATCGGCATTTCATGCTGCAACCGGTTCGAGAGATAATCTGCCAGAGCCATCAACTCTTCATTCTTCGGCGAGATGGATATTTTGATGGATTGGAACGAAACGTGTTTTCCCTGTAAAATAATTTCGGTCAATGGTTTTGGAATCAGGTTCAGGCTCATGTGGACATCCTCTGCTACGATGATATTTTGCTCAATTCCTGATTGTACAGCGATTCGAGCTGTGAGATCGCTGTAATTGACGGGATCAACACATTTCTTGAGACAGGCCTGCGTTTCCTTCATAGTATTCGGATATTCCTACTTTGAACAAAGGAGATCATAACGATGTTCAACAAAAGATTATTTAGTTTCTTGATGGTCCTCATGATGTTATTTACGTCATTCGCTGTTTCCCAGCCAGCGGGTGCGGCGCCAGCGGAAAAGAAGATTCAGCGACAGCCCATACGCCTCGACGCGCCTCGCGTGCAGGGTGAGATCGTGGTAGTTATGGCCAATACAAAAGGAAAGAGTCTACCTGCCGTGGTCGCACAGGCATTTGCCACGGCGGATCGGAAACGGGCGCAGCTGACCCGCTTGACCGGTAACGGCGCGATGGTTTTAAAAGTAAACGATGGACAACTCGCCGCCACATTGGATGAATTGAATCACGACCCGGATATTTTATATGCCGAGCCCAATTACACATATTCAGTCCCCGAAACATCAGCAGACACTGGTGATGGATATAGGATAAATTCAGAATATGTACTGCGTTCTGTCCAACCCAGTGCTGCAAGCAATTGGAGCGCTCACAAACTCGTCTCCATAGCAGACCTGCGAGCAATGAAAACCATGAAGGGCTCGAAGGTATTGGCGACCTACCCGAATGACCCCGGAGTGTTCCAGAATTATGGTTGGTCCGTTGTCGGGGCCGATATTGTGTGGCCAAATACAACTGCCAGCCCGGGTGTTTGTGTGGTGGATACGGGTGTGGATGCCGCGCACAAGGATCTCGCAGGTCGATTGCTCCCTGGTTATGACTATGTCTGGGGAGATGCGACGCCGCAGGACGATCACGGACATGGAACGCATGTGACCGGTATTATTACCGCGATCCAGAACAATGCCCTTGGAATGGCCGGCGCATCGAATGCAAAGGTGGCTCCCATCAAGGTTTTGGATGCACAGGGCGTTGGCACAAATTTCGATATTGCTGCTGGCATTACCAACTGCGCAAACCGTTCTGATATCAAGGTGATCAATTTGAGCCTCGGTGGTCCCGCGACCTCCATTACTTTGGAAACTGCGTTAACTACTGCTGTTACGAAAAATAAGCTTATCATCGTGGCGGCGGGGAACAATGGATCGAGCACTCCCACCTACCCGGCAGGATATGCTAATACCACTACGTATCCACAGTATGCAAACATGGTGCTCGCAGTAGCGGCTTCCGGCAAGAACACCGTGGATCCTATTGACTACGACCTCCCGTACCCGGCAACCAATTACGGTTCCTGGATATCGGTGGTAGCTCCCGGTGGCTCTATTTATTCCACGACGCCCTGGGACAAATCCTTCTATTTGAATACTTATGCAGGGGTCGAGACTCGATTTGGAACGCTGAGCGGAACATCCATGGCGGCTCCATTTGTGTCGGCGGCCGCGGCGCGGTACTGGGGCTATAAACCTACTTCCACGAATGCCCAGATCGGCGTGGCGCTTGAGAATCCGGCCAATGGAACCGGCTTAACAACGGGTGCAGGGGCATGGGATGTCAGCATGGCCGGCAAAGTTCAGATCAACATTGCCAAGCTGCTCGAGCGTGGGGCATTGAACGCAGGTGTGGTAGACGCCACAATCGGAACTGCGCTCACAGGGGCCACGATCTCAGCGTATCAAGGTGCGGCTTCACGTGGATCGGCCGTCATTGGCTCTTTGTCAGCCTTTACCGATATCATCAATTTACCTGTGCCAGGTGCCACGTACACATTGAAAGTCAACAAGGCAGGCTATACTGCTTCTGCTCAGAATGCTTTCCAGCATGAGTCCCCCTTGACTATTATCGCAGGTACCTGGATCGATACGTCCGATACCCCGGCAGCGGTGCCTCCCAAATCTGCGAACTTCACGGCCGTGCTCGTCTGGCGGACCTGGCAGCCATTCGATGGACCGACTCAGCTGGAGCCAATTGACCCGAACCGAGGCCTTGATCTTGATATGGATGTTTGGCTGCCCAATAGCCCGAATCCTGTGATTGGTACCGATCAAATCGCCAAGTTTATTGTAGGAAACGAGAGCTATCAATATGCCGCATTTGGCGACCCTTATGGCGCGATGACTGTTTTTCCATTTGCCCGCCTGGTCCGGGAAGGTGGTTTCACCGATAATACGCCCGCCGAGACCGTCGCGATACGCAATCGTTTTGCTCCCTATGGAAGCGTCAAAACCAACGCTGCATTGCCTTACTACCCGGATGTGTACAGCATCTACGCCACGGATTATGGTCAAACTATCGATCATGATAACGATGGATGCGGGGATAATTATGGCACGCAGCCGGGATTTGCGTATGATGTTGCATATGATCCCACGGCTGATCCTAACTGTCCACCTACATCACCTAGCCATACTTTAGGTATTCCGATCATGGGGACTTATATAACCCCTTACGTCTATGTGTGGAAAGATGGCGTCATGACAAAATTTGCGGATGGCTCAAACGGTGGCAGCTATTGGCCACCGCAAACAACGTCCACACCTCCACCTGATAACTGCAACGATCACTGGTGGAAGGCCCTTACGATCACCAGCGCGTTGACCGGCACGG
>JBGPNQ010000351.1:0-5622 GCA_041487615.1 Anaerolineae bacterium | reverse complement strand
GTTTGCCTTGTTTATTATTCAATGTGAATTTGACATCCATGCCAAGCTTATCCACATAAAAATCAATAATCCTGGAAAGGTCGTTTGTAACAAAGTTGAGATGTGCAAGTTGTCGAATCATAATGTCTCCTTGTCGTTCACAATTTCTTTTACACGTCCCACGGCCCCACTCTCCAGGCGGACTTTGATCCCGTGCGGATGAGTTGGAGATTTGGTGAGAATGTCCTTGACGATGCCTTTTGTTAATTTGCCGGTGAGCTGATCCTGCTTTAGCACAATCAACACTGTCAGACCGGGTTTGATGTGAGGGCGGGTTTGTCCATTCATGGTTAACTTCTAAATATTATGTAGGTCGCGCTTGCAGCGTGACTATATTACGGTCCTGTTGTTGCTGTCGGTGTATCGGACGGGATGGGTGTTGGGGTCTCGGTAGGAGTGCCGGTCGGGATGGGTGTGTCCGTTGGGAACGCGGTCGGCGGGATCGGCGTTGGGGTGAGAGTGGGCAACGGGGTCGGCGTAGGCAGGTTCAGGCTTAGGAAGATGCGTTTCTCGGCGTAGAAATCCTCTCCGTTCATGAGATACAGTCGCAACGTGATTTGGTTTGCAGTTACGTCCTTCAAATTCCATGTGTAAATAACAGCCGGTTGCGGGAAGGAACTGTTTCCCTGCGCGAGCACCGTCCAATCGGAAGGATCATTTCCCTCGCCATACTCAAGCCGCCAGGACGTGAAGCCGCCATTCCTGGAATCGATCACACCCGAAATGGGAAGCGGCGATTCGGTAAGGGTATTCCCATCTTTCGGACTACTGAAATCAAGCACCGGCCGCGGGTCGGATGAACTACATTCACGGTCAGGAGCATAAAAGGGATTACGCGGCATGTCGTTCGCTTCAAGCCAGGCGCGCCCATCGCCTGAGCGCAGCCATTCACGCGCCCACTTGTCAGTGACATTCAAGACCATATCTTGCTTGGCAAAATCCTTGCATGCATCGCCCGCGATCAAGCCTGTCCACGTATCGATATTGACGCGACGGATCAGATCCTGACTCTTCGGCAGGGGAGGCTGGTTGCTGGCGAAGAATTCACTGCGCTGACCACCGCGACAGGAGTTTGAAGGCTCGGTGCCCGATGATGCACAGATGATCGTTTCAACAATACCGGGTGGAATGGTGAATGGGGTGGGAGCGTTGTTAGTGACGTACGGCACCGCGTACGTCATGAACGATGCCCAGATCGGCGCCGCACCCGTGAGACCTGTGGTATTGACCATGGGTGTGTAATCGGCGTTGCCAATCCACACACCGGTCACCAGGTCGGGAGTGTAACCCAGTGTCCAATTGTCGCGGAAATCGTTGGTAGTCCCTGTCTTCGCCGCGACCTGGAATGGGAGATTTAGAACCGAGTTGCGTCCAAACATGGGAGCGCGTGCGTCGTTATCCGACAGGATGGACGAGATCAGAAACGCGTGTTCGGCGCGAATTACCTGATCGGCCGGTGGAGGTTGGTATTCATATACCACCTCGCCTTTAAAATCCACGATCTTCAGGATGGTGACAGGCGGGACTCTCTTCCCATAATTTGCGAACACAGAAAAAGCAGATGTCATCTCCAACAGACTGACATCACCTCCGCCGAGCGTCAGCGCCAAGCCATAGTCGGGTCTCGTTAAACTGGTGATTCCCAAGCGTTCAGCCATTCCTACCATGCCATCTTTTTGAGGTGTGTTCGGGTCGTCATACACACCGACAAAGTTCAGAGTTTTCACAGCCGGGATATTGAAGGAATTGGAAAGCGCCGTGCGGACAGTGACCGGCCCGTGGAATCTGCCATCATAGTTAACCGGACGATACGGTTCACGCGTATCATTGGGATCTCCAGAGGGCGGGAACTCGCTCGGAACATCCCAGATCAATGTAGCTGGAGTCCAGCCTTTCTCGAAGGCCGCGACATAGTTAATGGGCTTGATGGAGGAACCCGGCTGACGCGTGGGACTGTTTGCCATGTTGATCTGCCCAGAGATGGCGTCGTTATAAAAATCGGGAGAGCCCACCATCGCAAGGATCTCACCTGTCGCCGGACGAATCGAAACGAGCGCGCCGTTGTGCGCGTTCTTGTCGGTGAGCTGCGCCACTTGTTCCGTGACCAGCCTCTGGGCTTCGTCCTGCAGCGTTGGGTCGAGCGTGGTGTAGACGGTGAACCCGGAACGATAGATCGTCTGCGCATCGTACTGCGCCTCCAATTGCTCACGGACAAAGTTCACCCAATGCGGATAACGCGTATTGATATTCGGTGAGTTGAAGCCATGGGCCTTCATTTCGTTGGCCGCATTTGCCGCCGCAATCTCATCCACACAGATGGGTACTTCGCTGTTGCTGACCTTGATACAACCGTCCGTCCGACTCTTTGCAAACATCAATACAAGGACCTGTTGCTGACGGGCCAGCGTCACATCGCGGTTGCTGTAAATATCATAGACAGACGGAGACTGCGGAAGGCCGGCAAGAAATGATGCTTCTGCAAGCGTCAATTGGTTGGCAGTCTTGCCAAAATATGTTTCAGAGGCAGCTTCAATCCCATAGGCAAGATTGCCATAATAGATCTCGTTAAGGTATAGCTCGAGAATATCATCCTTGGAATATCGGCGTGTAATTTCCGCTGCAAGGATGATCTCGCGCGCTTTGCGTGAGTAGGTGCGCTCGGCGCGTTCTTCTGGAGAAAGCAGCAGGGCACGCGCCAACTGCTGCGTGATCGTGGATGCGCCGCCGCCCTGTCCTTTGGTACGATAGTTTTCCCATAGCGCGCGGATGATCGCTGCCGGGTCAAAACCGGGATGGATGTAAAAATCCTTATCCTCGGTGGCAATCGTCGCTGCGACCAGAGCCGGCGAAATCTTATCGAGAGTTACATAGGTACGCCGTCCCGCACTCGGGTCGAGAATCTCGTACAACAGATTTCCGTTGCGGTCGAGGATACGCGTGGTCTCGAATTGGGAGGCGCGGTTCTGCAGGTCCTCCACGCTGGGTAAGGTGCGCGCGATGGAGTAATATGAATACAGCAGCGCGGTTCCACCGATCAATAACAGAATGACGGCGCTAAACAAGGCAATGATCAGCACCCGGACAAGACATGCACCATCGATCCGCCAGGGGTTCGTGATCGCACGCGCGGACGACTGCGCAGGCGGCTGCATCGGCGGATTTAACGGTGGCTGCGAGGGCAATCGACGCGTCGCGGGCGTTCCATTTCTGGCGCGACTTGTCGGTTCGTAGGCCACAGGCGTGACGCGCGTACCGTCCATGTCTGTCTCATCGACGCGGCGCGGCAGAGGCATGTTATCCTTGTCGAGCGAAATATGAGGCGGGGGTGTCGGCGTGCGCCTCGGCGTTTGCGCTCTGGTGGTCCCCGCGGAGTCCGCAGGGTCATTCGAGGGCGGTACAACAGGAGGCTCGGCGCGGGTCTCCGATTCTGAATCGATCAATCGTTTGATTCGGTTTCTTCTCTCTTCTTCTTCGTTTGTCATAATCAATTTTCCGCAGGGGCGAGGTCATCTCGCCCCATATTAGGCAGGGAGACCCTGCCCCTACATACCATCACACAGATTTGCTCATCATCAGCACGGTCCACGAACCGCGATGGCAAACTTCTGCATTTTGATTCTTCACTTCCATCCTAATCGTCACGGAACCTGCGCCGATACGCGGTAGAGCTTTTGCTTCCATTATTTCAATTTCCACATAGATCGTGTCACCGATAAAGAGCGGCTTGACGAACTTCCATTCGTTGATTTCACGGAACGCGATCACCGTCCCGTCCAGGATGCCGGTCTGCCAGGCAAGACCCGATGCAATCGATAATCCCAGCAGTCCATGGGCGATTTGTTTGCCATACAGGGTCGTTTTGCTGAACTCAGGATCCGTGTGGATGCGGTTGTCATCACCGGATAATCTGGCAAAGGTCATAATGTCATCTTCTGTGACAGTCCGCTTTTGTGTATCCAGTTTCTGTCCTACAAAGAATTCCTCAAAGTAAAGTCCCATGGCAAAGTCTCCTTGTTGATATTCGGTGGTTGAGACACAAGCAGTCGAAACCACCAGTTCCAAGTGAATGTTTGATTGTCATTGATGGTCTCAGTACGGACTACGTCCTACTCGACCATCAGAATTCCTTCGATTCTAAAACAATTCCTGATTTTCTTTTACCCAATCGAACAACATCTCTATACCTTCCTCCAGATCAATTTTGGGTTCCCAATTCAATTCATTCTTTGCTTTGCGAAAGTCCGCATAGAAGACACGTTGGTCGCCCGGACGCCAATCCTCACGCGCAACCTCAATTTTCCTACCAAGCAGTCTTTCCAGGATGGGGCCAAACTCTGCCCATACTGCCATCACGTTGCGTGTCCCGCCGCCCACGTTATAAACCTGTCCCTTTGCCTGATCGATCTTTTCAATGGCGGCGTCATAAGCATCGAGCAGGTCATTTACATGTAACACGTCCCGTACCTGTTTGCCATCGCCGTAAATCGTGATCCTCCGTCCGGTGACGGCGGCGATGATCATCCATGCCAGCCAGCCCTGGTCTTCGATGCCGAACTGACGCGGTCCATAAATGCAGCTTTGACGAAAGACCACCGAACGCAAACCATAAATACGCGAGTAATCGCGCACATACTGGTCGCCCGTGCCTTTCGAGCACCCATATGGACTGTGGAAATCGAGCGGCTGAGTCTCCGGGCAGCCATGGATCAAATCCTTGTATCTCCAACGTGTTTCCTCCTCTGCGAGTTCCACATCATCCATGCCACCATACACTTTGTTGGTCGAGGAGTAAATGAAAATGGGATTTCGCCCCGAGAGCCGCGCAGCTTCGAGCGCATTGAACGTGCCGATCGCATTGGATTCAAAATCGTCCCTCGGGTCGATGACGGAGCTGGTCACAGCGACCTGTCCCGCCAGGTGAACGATCACATCGGCGTCACGAGCTGATTCTGCTATAAGCGACGCGTCGCGCACATCCCCAGCGATCACATTGAGTGAATCCTCGCCAAAGGTTCTCTTCAGCCATTCAAGATTCCGCGGCGCGCCCGCGCGGGACAGGTTGTCGTACACGGTCACTTTTTCTCCGCGCTGAAGCAGCCTGTGGACGTAGTTCGAGCCGATAAATCCTGCTCCACCCGTGATAAGGTACTGACGAGTCATGAACGCTCCTATTGCCAACGACTGTAGGTTTTCCTTCTTCCTGCAAAGAAAGATACCATGATTACACCAAACAGAAATCCGCCAATATGGGCCCACCAGGCAATTCCGCTTGCCGTTCCGCCTTGAGCCGCGAACAAACCTGAATATACCTGCAAACCAAACCAGAACAAAAGAAAGATAAATGCCGGGATTTCCGCAATGGTGAAAATAAAAAGGATGGGCACGAGGCTGGCGATGCGCGACCTTGGAAACAGAATCAGATAGGCACCCAATATCCCGGCAATCGCGCCGCTCGCGCCGATCATCGGCTCTGTACTGGATGACAAAACATATATTTGCAAGAGAGCTGCTGCCGCCCCACTCAACAAGTAGAAGATCGCATAGCGGATGCTGCCGAGGCGCTTCTCCACATTATCGCCAAAG
>JBGPNQ010000350.1:0-5625 GCA_041487615.1 Anaerolineae bacterium | reverse complement strand
CTCGAAGGCTTCTTCAGGCAGTCCTTCCTTGCGGATACGTGCCAGTAACATATCGTGATCGGACATACGCTCTGAGCCGCCGCAAATTTCTCCGTAGCCTTCGGGTGCGAGCAAGTCAACAGACTTACAAACCTCAGGACGACCTGGCCACGGCTCCATATAAAACGCTTTGACCGCGCTGGGGTAGCCGTAGACAAAAACAGGCTTGTCGTAGAGTTTGGTGATTTCCGTCTCATGAGGCGCGCCGAAGTCCATGCCCCATTCGAATTTCAGTAATTCCTTCTTTTCGGGATCAGTCTCTTTTTCGTACAAACCAAGAAGATACGTCGCCGCGTCATCATAGGACATACGCGGGAATGGTTCTTTGATGTTCTCCAGCCTGGAAACATCGCGCCCAAGGAATTTCAACTCCGCCGCGCAATCTCGCAATACTTTTTGAACGATGTGCGTGATCAAACCTTCTTCCACCTCCATCAAACCGTCCAAATCGCAGAAGGCGATCTCAGGCTCAAGCATCCAGAACTCGGTCAAGTGACGTCGCGTTTTTGATTTCTCTGCGCGGAAGGTGGGACCGAAGCAGTAGACTTTTCCAAACGAAAAGATGTTAGCTTCATTGTAGAGCTGTCCCGTTTGAGCGAGATAAGCCTTTCCCTCATCAAAGTATTCTGTCTCGAAAAGAGTGGTTGTCCCCTCGGCGGCGGCGGGCGTAAGGATGGGGGTGTCAAGGTTGAAGAAGCCGTGACCGTCCAAATATTCTCGCACTGCCGACATGACCTTGACGCGCACGCGCAGGATCGCCCACTGACTCTGCATACGGATCCACAAATGACGGTGATCGAGCGCAAAGTCAGGACCATGATCTTTGAGCGACATCGGATAATCGAGCTCCGCTTCCTGCACGACTTCGATCTTCTTTACGCCGAGTTCATATCCGCCAGGGATGCCGGGTGCGCGTTTGTCTTCGCGGACCGATCCTGTGATGATGACCGCCGATTCCTGGGGCAGCCGCATGACCTTATCGAAAACTTCGGGTTCCAGATCGCCTTTGAAGGCAACACATTGCACAAAACCTGAGCCGTCACGCACGAGCAAAAAGCATAGCTTGCCCTTGTCCGTGCGGTTGTAGACCCAGCCTTTTATAGTAACTTCCTGCCCGACATATTTTGAAATTTGTGCAACGCTGATGTTTTCAGCCATGATGATTCCTCGGTTGTTGATTTCTTATTGGCTACTTTGTTGCATGCGTTCTTGTAGTTCCGTGGATACGGAATCAAATACTGATTTCGCTAATTGAAGTGTCTCCCTGGCTTCGCCTTCCGTCACATCGGGCGTATGACCGGGATACCGCGATTCAACTGCCCAGACCGATAAATCATAGAGTTGTGGAAATTTTTCTTTTACTACCCAACCGTCGGGAATTAGTTCTCGAATACGGTCAAGATCATGTATTTTTGGGAAATTTATCCCAAGAAATATCAAAATAGCTTTGAGTGCTTTTTCTCCTGCCTGTTGTGCCAAGAAACAAATCTGTCGCGGAAAGAATTCTCCTTTTTCTAGTAGCGTATAAGCCGCGTCCAAATCTGATCTGGCATAGGACATCCAACGCAGGGCTTCACTTGCGTTCATAGATAACCGTTCCCTCTGTCAACGCAGGAAGCAGAATAGTACCTACAGTTTTTCCGTATTTCTCGATATCTTTAGGAGTGGTTACGATAATGTCTTTGCTAATTGGTAAATTACTTAATGAATTGCCAATCTGTATGGCAGCTTTTCTCGTGTGTTCTGTTTTTGACAAAACAACCAAAAGGTCAAGATCACTATCTTCCCGCGCTTCGCCGCGTGCCCACGAGCCGAAAAGGATGATTTTTACAGGATGGAATTTACGCACAATCCGATCCACAACTTCGGAAAGATAGGGAGGTTGCTTGGCAAGCAAAACATTCATGGTGTCTTGATTTTACATCAAAAGCAATTTACTTTCTTCGTTCTTGTAGAGACTTCGCCAGTAGTTCCTTTGTAACAGAAGGATCGGCCTTGCCTTTCGTGGCGCGGGCGACTTGTCCCATAAACCATTGTAGGAGGGTCTCTTTGCCTGCGAGAAATTGCTCGACCTCTTTTGGGTTGTCATTCAAGATTTTTGTAATGGCTTCCTGAATAAATGATTCGTCCGAAACCTGTGCAAGATTCCTCGCTTTCACGATCTCCTCGGGCTCGCCCCCGTTCGTGAACATCTCGCCAAGCACGAGCTTCCCTGAATTTCCACTGATTGACTTGTCTGTCACCATGTCGATCAATTTCGCAAGGTTTTCAGCAGGTACGGGGATGCTCGCTATATCTATGCTGAGCTCATTCATATCCCGCAAGAACTCACCCGCGATCCATGAACTGATAGTCTTTGCCGAACTCTTGGATTTCCCAACGACCTCTTCGAAATAATCTGCCAGCGCTCTTTCGGAGGTCAATAAACGCGCTTCTTTTGCCGTTAATTCATATCGTTCCATAAATCGATTTGCTTTCGCTTCCGGTAGTTCAGGCAGCGTTACGCGAATTGAGTCGATCCAACTCTTATCCAAAACAAGCGGCGGCAGGTCAGGTTCGGGGAAATAGCGATAGTCATGCGCACTTTCCTTGCCGCGCTGCGAATAGGTCTTTCCTGTGGCTTCGTTGAAGCCGAGAGTTTCCTGTTCGACGATGGCCCCAGTGGAATAAATTTCGGATTGGCGCTTGATCTCGTATTCCGTTCCCAGAGTCAACGCTCGGAATGAGTTGAGATTCTTGATCTCGGTCCGCGTGTTGAGTCGGTCGCTGCCTGCCTCCCGCACGGAAACATTCGCCTCAAAACGGATCACGCCTTTTTCCATGTCGCCGGAATTGACTCCGAGATAACGAAGGATCGCATGCAATTTCGTCGCGTACGCTTTGACCTGTTCCGGGGAGCGCATATCGGGCTCCGTGACAATTTCCAATAACGGGACGCCGCTCCGGTTGTAGTCAATGAACGAGTTGCCATCCGCATGGGACAGCTTGCCCGTGTCCTCTTCCAAATGGACGCGGCGAATCCGTACCTCCTTTATGCCTGCATCCGTTTCGATCTGAATTTTCCCATCTGTGGCCAGAGGTTGGTCGTACTGCGAAATCTGATATCCCTTTGGCAGATCTGGATAGAAATAATTTTTGCGGGCAAAAATGCTTTCGCTGTGGATCTCGCAACCGAGCGCAAGCCCAACACGGACAGCCAACTCTACAGCTTTCTTGTTGAGCACCGGAAGTGCGCCAGGCTGACCCGTGCAGACGGGACAAATGTATCGGTTCGGCTTCGCGGTGATCGAATCGACAACTTCACATC
Source organism: Anaerolineae bacterium (assembly GCA_041487615.1). Lineage (GTDB taxonomy): Bacteria > Chloroflexota > Anaerolineae > Anaerolineales > Villigracilaceae > Defluviilinea. Next base: position 2,279 of record JBGPNQ010000350.1, on the reverse strand, counting down.
CACAAAACATCTTGGATTTTGTGAGCAGTTCAGCGTGGACTTCGAGTCCGATGACGGGTTCGTATTTCATGGCTAATCGTTCCAGCATGGCGGATGTTTGGTATGCCAATCAGTCTGGCTTTGATACATGTGACCGATTCGCAGCAGCGTCTCTTCCGAAAGATGCGGACCCATGATCTGCATGCCGACGGGAAGTCCGTTCGAGATGCCGCATGGAACAGACAGCGCGGGGATGCCCGCCAGATTCACTGCAACAACGTGCACATCCGATAAATACATATCCAGCGGATTAGTGATCTTCTCACCGATTCGGAATGCGGTGGTCGGCGCGACAGGAGTGATAAGGGCGTCGCAGGTTTCGAATGCCTTTTGAAAATCCTGACGGATGAGCGTCCGTACTTTTTGCGCCTTCAAATAGTAGGCATCGTAATATCCGGCCGAGAGGGCAAACGTCCCAAGCATGATGCGGCGCTTTGTTTCCGCGCCGAAGCCGGTCTCACGTGTCTTCAAATAGACATCCAGCAAGCCATCTCCGTCGCGCTCTGATAATCCAAAGCGGACACCATCGTATTTTGCAAGATTGGAACTGGCTTCTGCGAAGAGGATCAAGTAATAGACAGGGATGGCATATTGCGTATGGGGTAGTGAAACCTCAACAACTTCGGCACCGAGGTTTTCGAGTTGCTTGATTGCTGTGCGAAGCGAAGTATCCACCTCTGAATCCAATCCCTGGACAAAATATTCCTTCGGGATGCCAACTCGAAGCCCGCGCAGGTTTTCGGAATTCTTCAAGCTTTCAGAATATTTTTGAACCGGCTCGGTACGAGATGTGCTGTCTTTTGGATCATGTCCTGCTATCGTCTCAAGTACCAGTGCAACATCGAATGCGCTTCTGGCCATTGGACCAATCGTATCGAACGATGAAACCAGTGGAATCAAGCCGTAGCGTGAGACACGTCCATACGTGGTTTTGAGTCCTGTGATACCGCAAAACGAGGCGGGCATGCGGACCGATCCGCCCGTGTCTTCGCCAAGGGAGAAGGGAGCGAGCCCCGCTGCAACGGCTGCCGCAGATCCGCCGCTTGAGCCGCCAGGAACATAATCAAAATTCCACGGGTTGCGCGTCGTAAAGAATCCTGAGTTCTCGGTGGATGAGCCCATACCAAACTCATCCATGTTGTTCTTGCCTAGAAGCGCGGCACTTGCAGAGTTCAATTTTCTTATTACCGTCGAATCGTAAAAGGGTTTGTAATTTTCAAGGATTTTGGAAGAGCAGGTGGTATTGACACCGCGCGTCGAAATGGAATCTTTTGCAGAGTAGGGAATTCCGGAAAGGGGAGTCAAGCCTTCGCCCGTTTTGATGCGCCGGTCTGCATCCCGTGCCTGTTCGAGAGCGAGTTCTTCCGAAACAGTCACATAGGATTTGACCTGTGAGTCAAGTTGCTGTATACGTTCGACATAGGCGCGCGTGAGTTCTTCTGAAGAAATCCTGCGATTGGACAAAAGTTCATGGGCTTGCTGGATGCTTAGTTCGTGGAGTTTCATAATCCTGTTTCTGATATTTGTCACCCTGAGCGCTAGTGAAGGGTCTCAAAGATCATCGTAGAGATTCTTCGCGGAGTTTATCCTGAGCTGATCGAAGGGCTCAGAACGACATTTCATTATTGTTCGATGTGAACACGCGGAATGACGACATAATCATCCTTGGATTGTGGCGCATTTGCGATAAACTCTTTCGTTGGCACTGATTCTTCGATGATATCTTCCCGAGTCACACTTTTGTTCGCAGACATCAAATACGCGGGTGGAACATGCTCCGTATCAACCTCGTTCAAAATGCTGACGTACTCCAGAATGTCCTTGAACTGGGATACAAACATCTCTGTCTCTTCTTGCGATAAATCCAACCGCGCGAGAGCTGCAATTTCCTTGACCAGTTTTTCATCAACTTTCACTTCATCGTTGCTCATAAGATTTTCCCTATGGTATCAAACGGCTTGGACCTCGATGGAGGAAAACAACATCCCGAATGCTCTTTTGGTTCAGCATGGCAGTCAGCAACCTTGCAAGCCCAAACCCAAAGCCACCGTGCGGTGGACAGCCATATTTGAAGAAATCAAGATAGAACCGAATCGATTCGAGCGTGGCTCCCTTTTCAGTTGCCTGCCTGATCAAGACATCATAACGATGTTCGCGCTGCGCACCGGTCGTGATTTCCATCCATTTCCAAAGCAGATCGAAACTCTTGGTTTCCTTTGGATTGTCATCCTTTCTCATGT
>JBGPNQ010000349.1:0-5634 GCA_041487615.1 Anaerolineae bacterium | reverse complement strand
GGTGCTGCGACAGGAACTGGTTTCTTCATCCTGTTTGCCGTTCTCAGGACGAGGAAGATGACGAAAGCAACGATCAGGAAATCGATCACCGTGTTTAGGAAGACACCATAGTTGATGGTTGGAGCGCCCGCTGTTACAGCATCTGCGAGTGATGGATACGGTTGTCCATTGAGGGATATAAACAGGTTGGAAAAGTCGACCCCTCCAAGTAATAGACCAATCGGCGGCATCAAAATATCATTGACAAAGCTTGTAATGATCTTGCCAAATGCACCGCCAATGATCACGGCAACTGCCAGGTCCAGAACATTGCCGCGCATGACGAATTCCTTGAACTCTTTTAACATGACAACCTCCCGCCGGGAAATTTAATTACAAAGTTATTCTACCGTTTGCAATAAGTGCTGTCAACAAGAAACATTCCAAATTGTTTTATTCGATGTGAGCAAAGGCTTCCAAAAAACATCCTACTGCGGTGCTGTCCAAAACAGTTCTCAAGAACTGTCTTTTTGGATTCTCCTGCCCTACGATTGCCCTACGAACGTATTACTGTTGACGCACTTGTGGAATTAGGTATAATTCCGTCTGCTTGGCACTATAGAACCTCATGTTCTACTACTCCAATTAGTAAAGGAATACGCGGATGCCCGACTTCATTCTTGATGTGCAAGGGCTAGAGACTAGTTTTAAGACCCCGGATGGAGTTGTTCACGCGGTAAATGGTGTGTCATTCGGGTTGGGTGAAAGTGAAACATTGGGGGTGGTGGGAGAAAGCGGGTGTGGTAAGAGTGTGACCATGCTCTCCGTGCTGGGGTTGATCGCATCGCCTCCCGGAAAAATCGAAGCGGGGAAAGCATTTTTTGCCGGGCAAGATCTCGTCCATATGTCAAAAGAAGAATTACGTCACGTGCGCGGTGCGCAAATCGCCATGATCTTCCAGGACCCAATGACTTCCTTGAATCCTGTACTTACGATTGGCAAGCAATTGGAAGAGCCGCTCATATTGCATATTGGCATGACGAAAAAGCAGGCTCGTGATCGCGCAGCCGAATTACTAACCATGGTGGGTATTCCAAATGCCAAGGATCGTTTGAATGATTATCCTCATCAATACTCAGGCGGCATGCGACAACGCGTAATGATCGCGATGGCATTGTCATGCAGCCCGCAAATCCTGATCGCTGATGAACCGACCACGGCGCTGGATGTAACCATCCAGGCACAGATCATGGATCTTGTCAAGCGTCTGCGTGACGAACTTGGCATGGCAATTATCTGGATCACGCACGACCTCGGTGTGGTTGCCGGCCTGGCTCAGCGCGTCCTGGTGATGTACGGTGGCTATATTATTGAAGAGTCACCTGTCAAGGAACTGTACGCCAATCCAACTCATCCCTACACCATTGGGCTGCTCGGCAGCCTTCCTCGTGTCGATGAGAAGGAACGCACAAAATTATATTCAATTGAAGGACAGCCGCCGGTTCTTTACCAGAAACCCAATGCCTGTCCTTTTGCGCCTCGCTGTAAATGGGCACTTGAACATTGCTGGCAGGAGAATCCTCCACTGATGGGAGTAGGTCCCGAGCATCGTGCGGCTTGCTGGGTGGATACCAAAACAGGGAGACATCGCTAATGAGCACTGATAACACGAAAGACCAAGTCCTCCTTCGTGTGGACAATCTGACGATGCACTTCCCGATCCGACGCGGTGTGTTTCAGCGTCAGGTTGGCGCGGTCCGGGCTGTGGATGGCGTGAGCTTTGAAGTGCATCGCGGTGAGACATTGGGACTCGTAGGTGAATCTGGTTGCGGCAAATCCACAACGGGCAGAACCATTCTTCAACTTTACAAGCCGACTGCCGGCGAAGTTGAATTTGATGGAGTCAATCTGGTCACGTTGAAAGGTGAGCAGATGCGCCAGATGCGCCGCAAAATTCAGATGATCTTCCAGGATCCGTATGCGAGTTTGAATCCCCGCATGACAGTTGAACAACTGGTTGGTGAACCCCTCATGGTTCATAGCGTTGCCACGGGTGCAGAGATCCACGAACGTGTCACGCATCTGCTTGAGTTGGTGAAGTTGAACCCGGCGTTCGCCAGCCGATATCCACATGAATTTTCCGGTGGACAGCGTCAACGTATCGGTGTTGCCCGGGCACTGGCTTTGCAGCCATCCTTCATCATTTGCGATGAACCAATTTCAGCTCTGGATGTTTCCATCCAGGCACAGGTTGTAAACCTGCTGGAGGAATTACAGCAACAATTCAATCTGACCTATTTGTTTATTGCGCATGATCTATCCATGGTCAAGCACATTAGTGACCGCATCGCGGTAATGTATCTGGGCGTGATTATGGAACTCGCCACCCGTGACGAGCTTCATGCAAGACCACTTCACCCGTATACACAGGCGCTGCTTTCAGCTGTCCCCATTCCTGATCCAATTGCAGATGCAAAGCGTGAGCGAATCATCCTCAAAGGGGATGTGCCCTCACCAGCAAATCCCCCTTCGGGTTGTCGATTCAGAACGCGTTGTCCGATCGCAGAAGCGGTTTGCGCCGAGTCCCGCCCTGATTTCCGTGAGATCAGACCGGGTCACTTTGTGGCGTGTTTTTTTGCTGAAAGATTTTTGTAGTTCGAATAAATAAAACTCTGAAAGGAGGTGGTTGTTCGTCCTGTCATGTTAGAGCCTGATAACAAACGTTGTAAGTATCTGTTAAACCCTTCAATATTTTGTGAGGAGAAGAAATATGCGTAAATTGTTTGTCCTAATGAGTTTGCTGGTCCTTGCCAGCATGGTATTAAGTGCCTGCGGTGGCGCTGCCCCTGCAACCGAGGCACCCGCCGCGGCGACTGAAGCCCCAGCTGCCACTTCGGCTCCTGCCGCCACGGAAGCACCTGTCGCGACCGGCCCCAAATCAGCTGACCCGACGACATTAACGGTTGCGGATGCCGATATCAGTATCGATACCCTCGATCCGGCACTGGCTTATGATACAGCCAGTGGTGGTGTCATTCAAAGCACCTACGATACCCTGGTGTTCTACGATGGCGAAGCCACTGATAAATTCGTTCCGTGGTTGGCTGAGTCCTGGGACACGTCTGCTGATGGCAAAACGTGGACCTTCCACGTTCGCTCAGGGGTGAAATTCCACAACGGTGATGATCTGACTCCCAGCGATGTCGCTTACTCGTTCCAGCGCGGCCTTTTGCAAGGTGGTACTGCTTCACCGCAATGGCTGCTGGCTGAACCATTCTTCGGTGTTGGTGTGGATGACATCTCTGTCGTCGTCGATCCCAATGGTGGGCTGTATGATGATCGCGAAGCCCTTTCCAAGGCTGATCCTGCCACATTGAAGTCTGCCTGTGAAAAAGTGACCGGTGCGATCGTTGCTGACGATGCAGCCGGTACAGTTACCATGACCCTGTCTCAGTCCTGGGGTCCTTTCCTCCCGACAATTGCCCAGTCCTGGGGTTCAGTCCTGGATAAGAAATGGGTTATTGAGAACAAGGGTTGGGATGGAACCTGCGATACATGGCAGAACTTCTATGGTATGCAGTCTGCTGATGATCCCCTCTCCAGCATTGAGAACGGCTCCGGCCCATTCAAACTTGAGAGTCTGAAGCAAGGCGAGGAAGTTGTCCTCGCCCGCAATGATAGTTACTGGCAGGCTCCTGCCAAATTGGCTCGTATCGTCGAGAAGGCAGTGCCCGAAGCAGGTACTCGTTTTGCGATGATGCAGACCGGCGATGCAGACTTTGCGACCGTGCAGGTTTCTGACCGTGGTCAGATGGATGGACTGGTTGGCGAACGCTGTGAGTTCGATCTTGCAAGCAATACGTACAAGACTTGTGACGTCTCCGATGATTCGCAGCCGCTTCGCTTGCGAATTGGTCGCCCAGGCATCAGCATGGATGTGTTGGGACTCAACTGGAACATTGCCACATCTAAAGAAAGCCCCAATCCTTATCTGGGCAGTGGCACGCTTGATGGTAATGGCATCCCGGCCGATTTCTTCTCGGATGTTCACATCCGCAAGGCGTTTGCCTACTGCTTCGATTGGAACACGCTGATCAACGATGTGTTCAATGGCGAAGCTGTTCAACCTGTTGGTCTGCCGCTTCCTGGCATGCCCGGTTACTTCCCGGATACCCCTCACTACACCACCGACCTGGATAAATGCGCTGCAGAATTCAAACTGGCTGATGTAGATAAAGATGGTACCCCTGCCGGAGACGACACAGACGGCGATATTTGGACAACTGGTTTCCGCATTCAGATGGCGTACAACCAGGGCAATAACACTCGCCAGACCGTTGCCGAAATCCTGGCTGGTAACCTTGCCCAGGTCAATGATAAGTTCTCGCTTGAGACTTTGGGTCTGCCGTGGGCATCCTACCTGCGTGCCCAGCGCGCCAAGCAGCTCCCGATCCTGACCGCTGGATGGTTGGAAGATATTCATGATCCACATAACTGGTACCAGCCCTATACACTGGGTGCTTATGCCAGCCGCTTCAGCCTTTCCGATGACATCAAGGCTCAATTCAGAGATATCTTGAACCGCGGTGTTGCTGAATCCGATCCTGCCAAACGTGCCGAGATCTATAAGGAAGCGAATCAGTTGTACTATGACCAGGCTGTTGGTATTCCTCTGGAAATTGCAACCAGCCATGCTTACAGCCAGCGCTGGGTTGAAGGCGTGATCACCAACCCAATCTTCCCTGACCTGTATTACTATTCAATGTTCAAAGACTAAACTGGTCAGCAATAAATATTATTGTGGGAGTCTGGTTGCCAGACTCCCACAACCCTTTAAGTTTTTCCATGGGCAGTGTAGTGATATTCCGAACACTTTAGTGCCGATGGAAAAACCGGAATATGTGAGGTATTTCCATGGTAACTTATATTGTCCGTCGCCTATTGCTGGTGCCCATTTTACTTGTCGGCGTAACTCTGCTGATCTTTGGTATGTTGCAGTTTATTTCGCCGGTTGAGCGCACCGCTTTATATGTCCGCGACATCCCCAAGAACGACAAAGCCATTGAAGGCATCATCAAGCTCTACGGCTTCGACAAACCCTGGTATGTTCAATACTGGCGCTGGCTGGTGGGTCGTGTGGATACGATCACCGGAGAGCGCAAGGGTGGCATCCTGTTTGGCGATTTTGGTTATTCACGTACATCCTCCCAATCGGTTGCAGAACTGATCAAGAATCGCTTTCCGAACACTCTGGATTTAACGATCTGGGCAGTAGGGCCGGTGATTCTGGTGGGTATTTGGATGGGCGTGCAGGCCGCCGTCCATCATAATGGGTTCATAGATCAAGCCGCACGAATCTTTAGTATCGTTGGAACATCCTTCCCCACCTTCGTGTTCGGCCTATTGATGATTTTGATCTTCTATGCCAATTTGCGCTGGCTTCCGCCCGGGCGTATTTCTGATAGCCTTTCACGAGTGGTGGACTCGAATGCTTTCCATCACTATACAAGCCTGCTTACTTTTGATTCACTGTTGAATGGCCGTTTCGATATCTTTTGGGATGTACTCAAACATATGTTGCTGCCCATTCTGACTTTATCCTATATCAGTTGGGCAACTTTCCTGCGCGTGACGCGCGGCTCGATGCTTGAGACC
>JBGPNQ010000348.1:0-5639 GCA_041487615.1 Anaerolineae bacterium | reverse complement strand
GTTGAAATGGCTAACCTCGCGCGACAAGCCGGCCTAAAGATGGCGGTCCACCAACAATTTCGTTGGAGTTCGATCATTCAGGCCACGCGCGCACTGATGGCCGAAGGCTGGCTCGGTGATATTCTTGATGTCCAGGTACAGGTGAGTATCCATACACCATGGGAAATGTGGCCTTGGATTGCCAGCCAGCCGCGCCTTGAAATCTTATTTCATTCCATACACTATCTCGACTCCTTGCGCTATCTCTTTGGAAATCCAACGCTCGTTACTAGTCGTCATACCCGACACCCGGCGCAGAAAATAGAAGGTGAGACCAAAACGATTACAACCTGGGAATATGCAGATGGATTGCAGATCCTGATCGCGGTTTGTCACTACGATTGGTCACCAGCCTTGTATTCACTATTCCGCGTGCTTGGCACAAATGGAGTGATCGAAGGCACGATCGGCACAAATTACGATTATCCCGACGGCCGTCAGGATACGCTGAAATTCACGAGTAGAAACCACATAGAGCGAAATTTTTCAACTACACTCCCTGGTAAATGGATTCCGGATGCCTTCTATGGTCCGATGGCTTCCTTAATGGATGCCATCCAAACGGACGGCGAACCGTTAACTTCTGCAGAAGATAATCTAGGGACGTTACGTGTCGTGGAAGCCGCCTATCGTTCGATGCACGAGGCGCGCAGTGTCAGCCCGTCTGAGATAACGGCGTAAATCATTTGAAGTGAGGAGAGAATCCATGCCTTTGACCCCGGAGCGCTTACAGGACGCCTATCGCCAAATGCTTGTCATTCGCAAATTTGAAGAAACGATCCGCAGTTTGTATCAGCAGGGAAAAATTCGCGGTTCATTTCATCCCTGTGTCGGTCAGGAAGCGACCGCGGTGGGCGGTTGCTGGGCGTTGCGAAAGGATGATTACATGACGTGCACGTATCGCGGTCATGGGCAGGCGCTGGCGAAAGGTCTGAGCGTACGCGCCGCCATGGCAGAAATGCTAGGCAAGGTGACGGGTTGTTCCAAAGGCAAAGGCGGCTCGATGCACTTTACTGACGTATCTGTCGGGCTGCTCGGCGCGAATGCGATTGTGGCGGCAGGTGTTCCTCACGCGGCCGGAGCCGCGCTCGCCTCACAGTTACAAAAGAAAGATAATGTGGCAATTGCTTATTTTGGAGAAGGCGCAGTCAATCAGGGTGTCTTTCTCGAATCTTTGAATCTCGCCGTTATTTGGAGATTGCCATTGATTCTCATCTGTGAGAATAATTTGTATTCCGAGATGACGCCTTCCCATGAAACCACTTCTGTAGTGGAGACTTATAAACGTGCCGCGGGCTTTGGCTGCGATTCAATTCAAGTGGATGGAAACGATGTCGAGGCGGTATACAACGCTGTCGAGCAGTCAGTCTCCCAGGCACGCGCGGGAGGAGGCCCGGTTTATATTGAGGCAATGACTTATAGGCTGTGGGGTCATATGATCGGCGATCCGGAAATTTATCGCACAAAAGAAGAAGTGGCAAAAGCCAAAGAGAACGAGCCTATTGTGAGGTGCGGAAAACGCCTCCTTGAACTTGGATGTACAGCGGATGATCTGACCCGGCTTGATGGCGAAGCGGAAGCTATCATCGCGGACGCGCTCCAGTTTGCCAAAGCCAGCCCGGTACCGGAACCAGCCGATGCGTTTACAGATGTATTTATTTGACAGGTGAATGATTTATGCCAAACATAACGTACGCACAAGCCTTGAATGAAGCGCTTCGGGAAGAAATGAAAATTGATCCACGCATTTTTTTGATGGGTGAAGATATCGGTCATCATGGCGGTATCTTTCGCGTGACAAAAGATTTGATCGATGAGTTCGGCGCGGATCGCGTGCGCGATACGCCGATCAGCGAGTCTGGTTTTGTTGGTCTTGGTATCGGCGCAGCCATGATCGGCATGCGGCCCGTTGTTGAATTATTGTTCATGGATTTTGCCCTCGTGGCCGCCGATCAGATCGTGAATCAAGCTGCCAAGTTAAGGTATATGTCTGGTGGCACGGTCTCCATCCCAATAGTTGTGCGCGCACAACAGGGTGGCGGGCGTGGCAACGGCGCGCAGCATTCACAATCTTTTGAATCATGGCTTGCACAAGTACCAGGCTTAATCATCGTCGCGCCTTCCACTCCGGCAGATGCAAAGGGCTTGCTCAAGAGCAGCATTCGAGAAGGTAATCCGGTTGTCTTTATTGAACATAAACTTCTGTACAATACAAAGGGTGATGTGCCCGAGGGGGATTATTCCATTCCGATCGGAAAAGCAGACATCAAACGGCATGGACGCGACGTCACAATCGTTTCCTATTCACGAACGCTTTTATTTGCAGTCGAAGCCGCCGAGACACTTTCACAAAAGGGCATCGAAGCCGAGGTGATCGATCTGCGAACGATCGAACCGCTCGATATGGCGACAATTCTGGAATCGGTGAAAGGAACCGGGCGTTTGCTCGTCGTCCATGAAGCTCATAGCAATTGCGGGCTGGGTGCGGAGATCATCGCCCGGATGTATGAACAAGCTCCGGATACATTGATCATGCCAGCCCGACGGTTAGGCGCGAAGCATGTCCCGATCCCTGTAGCAGAGACTCTTGAAAATGCAGTTTTGCCGCAGCCTTCTGACATTGTAGATGCGGTGGAGGCAATGTTCTAATGAAGGAATTACATCTTGCTCTGATCGGGGGACCTCAATACGATGGCCTGTTGGATTTGATTCCCCCCTTTGAAAAAGAAACGGGCTATCGCCTGCATGTGGATGTGCATCTTCCGCATGTTGAGTTGAATGAACGCATGGCAAAAGACCTCGGCACTGAGAATGGTCATTACGATATGATTTCCACTCATACTAAATATTGTCCTTCCCAAGCCGAACACTTGCGTCCATTGGATGACCTTGTTGATCCAGACGAGTTGACTGACTTTGTACCGCGTGTGTTGGAATTGTGTCGCTTCGGAAATGGAACGGATCCGACTCACGAGAGGCTGATGCAGCTTCCACGCAACTTTGACGCCCGGCTGCTTTTTTATCGTGCCGATTTGATCAGCGCCCCGCAGACATGGGATGAAGCCGCTGATCAAATGATTAAACATAAACGTGATGGCTTTTATGGCTTTGCATTTCCTGGCAGGCATTCCGGGCTGTTTGGCACATTTTATGAATTGCTTGGCATGGCAGGCGGCGACTTGTTCGATGCAGATCTCAAACCAATATTCAACAGTGAAGCTGGTGAATGGGCACTGAATTATTTGCATCGTGTGCATACAGGGGATCGAGTCACCCCGCCGGACCTGATCGAAAACTGGTACTACGATGAAATTTCAAGCCGCTTCCGCGCTGGTGACGTTCTCATGGTGGGTGATTTTCCGGGCTTTTACGGCTTGTATCAGAAACGGGAGACGTGCGCGGTGTTCGATCAATTCGATATAGCCGCCTATCCAGCAGGTCCGGCTGGGATCCGCAAATCCTACGCTGGTGGGCATACATTCGCCATTCCTAAGGCAGCTCGTGACCCAGAAGGCGGTCTTGCACTCGCGAAGTATTTGATCAGTCCAAAAGTCCAATGGCATGAAGCCAGCATTGGCGGACACACTCCGGTACGTCAAAGCATTTTTGAAAGAATTAAGTCAACGCAAACAGGCGAAGATGCTGCCGCTAGGCGGGATGCAAGAAGAATGGCTGTGTTGGAAGAAACCATTACGCATTATGCAATGGTTCCACCCAAATTTGCCAAGTACCCATTAATTGAAGATATTCTGTGGGTAGGTGTGCAGGAAGCTATGACAGGTAAACATACACCCAGGGAGACACTGCTCATGATGGAAAAACAAGTACGCGAGGTACTAGCATGATCCAGGGATTCTGGCACGTTTCATTTACGGTTAGCAGCGTTGAAGCATCGGTGAAATGGTACACAGAAGTATTGGGATTGGAATTTGTCCGCGGTCAGACCCAGAAGAATGAATACACCAGTAAATTGGTTGGCTATGCGGATGCGAATCTTAAAGTAGCGCAACTACGCGTACCTGGCGAAACGATCCCTATGTCACGTCATCATATTGAATTTGTGGAATACATTCATCCGCGCGGAGAAGACATTCCTCTGGATACGAATCGCACCGGCGTCGGTCACTGGGCATTTATGGTGGATGATATTCACGCTGAATTCAAAAGGCTCAAGAGTTTGGGAGTTAAATTCAAAGCCGAAAAACCTGTTGCCATTGAAGCTGGAGTAAATAAAGGCGGCTATACCATTTACTTCCTCGACCCCGATGGCATTACGCTGGAACTGATCCAGCCGCCCGCTTGACCCGATCGATCAAGTACCGCTACTTTTCTAAAGAATTTCTGTTTGTTTTATTCGTTGTCTATCAGATTTATGGCATTGTGGAGGCTGCGTAAGGTCTTCACAATGTCATAAAAATTTATCAGTATTGGAAGTAAAATGATTGCTCCCCTCTCTCTCTCTCCATCGTTTGGCTTTGGCGACCGACTCGGGCTTGCCACACCCGGTCATATCGCAGCCGTGCGTGGTACGAAGTTCACCCCAATCTTTGCGCAACAATCTGTCCGTGAGAACGCGCGCACGGGACGCACCCCACAACAGGTCATGGACGATGCCAAGCGTGCGGTCGAAGCCGCCAAGTGGGATGCTCCTTGGGGCGCAGATGCCGATCATTTGAAGACCGTGGATGATCTTCTACCGTTCATCGCTGCGGGATACACCTTCTTCACAGTTGACCCTGGTGAGCATGTCGACAACGCTGCCGATACTTATTCGGTTGAGGCGCTAACACAAAAGGTCGTGGGCCTTAATTGGGATGAACTGTCAGCGTTATATCTGAATGGAAATGGTGAGCAGGTTTGGGGGCGATTCGAAACGGCGTCATTGATGCGGGCAACAGTCAAGTATAGCAAAGCGATCCAGCACGCGCTATCCATGTTTCAGCGTTTATCCGAATGGAAAGAGACGTTCGATTTTGAAGTCTCTGTGGATGAAACGGATTCACCAACAACGCCGCTTGAGCATTTCTTCATCGCGAATGAACTGACACGGATGAATGTGAAATTCACGTCACTGGCACCGCGCTTTATCGGGCGTTTTGAAAAGGGCGTGGATTACATCGGCAATCTAGGCGCCCTCGATGCTGAGCTGGCAAAACATGCCGCCGTGACGGCGTACTTTGGAACCTACAAACTGAGCTTGCATTCGGGGTCGGATAAGTTCAGCGTCTACCCGCTGATCGCGAAACATTGGGGGGAGCGCCTCCATGTGAAAACGGCGGGCACGAGTTATCTCGAAGCGTTACGCGTGCTTGCCAGGCATGAACCCGATCTATTCATGAAAATTTATTCGCTTGGACGGGAGCGCTTTGAAACGGATAGGAAGACCTATCACGTCTCGGCGCAGTTGGACATGTTGCCTAATACGGATGACCTGCCTTCCTTGTTGAATGATTTTCACGCGCGCGAGGTTTTGCATGTCACCTTTGGTTCAGCGTTGACGCAGTTTGGCGTAGAATTGAGAGCAGCGCTTATTAAACACGATGACGCCTATTACGAGGGGTTGAAAATTCACTTTGATAAGCATTTGAGTCTTCTCAAGG
>JBGPNQ010000347.1:0-5651 GCA_041487615.1 Anaerolineae bacterium | reverse complement strand
TCCAGGGTTTGGACGCGGGTGCCGACGATTACATGATCAAGCCGTTCAATCTCGATGAACTGCTGGCACGCGTCCGTGCACTGCTGCGTCGTACGCAACCTGAGCGCGTTCCTGTATTGAAATTTGCGGACCTGACTCTGGATACAGGTTCACGCCAGGCCTCGCGCGGCAGCCGCTCCATTTCATTGACTGCAAAGGAATATGAACTGCTCGAACTATTCCTGCGCCATCCCAAGCAGGTGCTCACCCGCGAGGTGATCTTTGATCGTGTTTGGGGTTATGATTTTGGCGGTGAGAGCAATGTATTGGAAGTGTATATCCGTTACCTGCGCCAGAAGCTGGAAGGCGAGGGCGAGATACGCCTCATCCACACCGTGCGTGGAGTCGGATACGTTCTCAGGGAAAATCCTTAATCTCAAATCGTAAATCTTCAATCGTAAATCGAAATGTCCCTCCGTCTGCGCCTAACTCTGCTATATTCGACGCTTATGGGGGCCATTCTGCTTGTGATCAGCGCGGCGGTGACGCTTATTATTACCGCGCTTCTGCTGAATCAAATTGATGTCACTCTGGAGGCGGCCCAGCAGGTGGTCATAAATAAAATTGTGGCCGACCCCTTGGGCAAAATTGAATCAAAGCTGGAATCGACTGATATTAGCTCCGATGTGTTTATGCAGATCTGGGGATTGAATGGACAACTGCAGTCCCATTTTGGAAGCCTTGCCAATTTTGAGGATGCACCATTCGACCGTGATGCCCTGCAAATGGAAATGCCTGGGTATCGTGATCTGAGTGGACAAAGTTGGCACCTGCGCGTGTTAAGCATCCCGTTGGTCCATAGTGGACATAAGGTCGCAGTTCTGCAACTCGCATCTGAACTTAATGTGGTGGATGCAGCCCGGAAAGACCTGACCGACATATTATCGATTATTTGGATTGTTGCCGTCTTGTTTTCCGGAATGGCTGTATGGGTAACCATGGGGCAGACACTTAAGCCATTGGGCGCCATCACAGAAACCGTGGAGCAGATCAACCGCGCCGACGATCTCTCGCGTCGCATTCCTTATAGCGGCCCCCAGAGCGATGAAATTGGCAGTATGGTTGGTTCATTCAATCAAACGCTCGAAAGACTCGAGGCTCTTTTCACCTCACAACAACGCCTGCTTGCGGATGTTAGCCATGAGTTGCGAACACCTCTCACCGTCATCAAGGGCAATGTGGATTTGATGCGGCGCATGAAAAGCCTGGATGCCGAATCGTTGACGAGCATCGATCAGGAAGCGGGGCGTTTGACGCGTCTCGTGGGTGGACTTTTGTTACTTGCTCAGGCAGAATCCGGCAAACTGACGCTGGCAATGAAAAAGGTTGAGCTGGATCTTCTTCTCACCGAAGTGTTTCAGGAAATGTCAATTCTTGCTGCGAATAAGGTGCACGTGCATTTGAATGAAATCGATCAGGTATATGTCAATGGTGACCGTGATCGTCTCAAGCAGGTCTTTATCAATCTTGCGGCAAACGCCATCCAATATACACCGCAGGGCGGAGATGTTTATCTCAGCCTTGAACATATCAAGAACCAGGCACGTGTCATTGTCCGCGATACTGGGCCAGGCATCCCTGCCGAAGATTTGCCGCACATCTTCGAGCGCTTTTACCGGGCCGAAAAATCGCGGACGCGCGGAAAGTCCACAGGTTTTGGCCTGGGACTCTCCATTGTGAACTGGATTGTAGAAAAACATGGGGGACGTATCGAAGTTGTTTCCCAGGATGGCAAGGGGACGACCTTTGCCGTCTGGCTTCCCCTATTCGGAAATTCCTAATCGATTGCTTGCCTGCCTGCATAAGTTGGCACCATATTTTCCATACCATTCTTCCAGGGCAGTGCTTGCGTTCACGCCACTGTGTGCGTCATCATAAATGGGTGCGCCGTAGCGGACATAGCGATGTGTCTCGGCCGGCCACATCCATTCGTCGCGCGAGATGACACCAATCCCACCGTTGTAGCCGGCCAATGCAAGGCGGGCATTTCCACTCGCGGCTTCCAGTGAGCGCGAAAGATAACCAAGTCCGCGCAGGGCATTGGTATCGGGGTTGAAGGGGTTTTCTCCGAAGTGGAAATGATACGGCATCACCTGGAAAAGTCCCATTGCCCCGGAACGTGAGAGGGCGCGCGGATCCCCACAGGATTCGATTTGCATGATCACCGCAACAAGGTTTGGATCCACCGTTGCAGCGTTCGCCCAGCGCACGATATCGTTCGACCAGTATTGAATCTGCTTTGTAAAGATGGGCGAAATTTTGTTCGACGTGGATGCCGTAAGTTCAAAGAACGGAGTGATTGAATCCGGGGTGGGTAGAGGGAATGAAGGGCTGTCTGCCTGCGATAGTGATGCATCGATGGGCAGCGCGGAAGTTCGGTTTGGAATATTGAGTGCAAAAACAGCCACCATGCAAGCGATGAAAAGAGCGGCGAGCGGTGGTATCCAGTAGAAAGAAAAACAGCCGCGGCCATCATCAGAGGCCGCGGCTGTCTGCCTTGGTGCTTTGGTTATGGAGCGAGCGCGGGGCATGGGTTCCTCTCAAATTCGTGTTAAGGACCCGAGCTCGAAACGAGTTCGGATATTAAGTTGTACAGAGTGCCGCTCATTTACCTAAACTTGAAATTTGAGTTTTGGTCTGAAAGCACATTCAAGAAGTCTAATCGCTGACGAGATAAGCGGCAGAAAACGGTTTACGCTTTTAAGCGTCGTACGAACGATCTGATCCTGCCGGGCTGTTGTTGCTGGGTCCATTGTGGGAAAGATTATGATAGGTGGGTTCCTGGTGCGAAAACGATGTTTGTTGTGGCGTGTTTGGCTTTGGCGCCGGGCGGAAGGTGTTCGGTGAATTTTGTGTTACAGGTCGGTTAAGACTCGCAGCCGAACGCAGTACAGGCGGCTGAGAAACTGGACGATAAGACTGTTGTTGAGCGGGGCGTGGGCCGTTGTAGGCGCGTTGATTATCAGTGGTAAAAAGTCTGTCACCTGCGATGGAGAAGGTGCCAATGATGAGAACACGGACCAACAAGATCATGGCCGCGACGAAGATGGGCACAATCTTGGTCATCGTCTCACTGCTGATCACAGCACCGCCAGATTGACTCGTATGGTTCACAATCGCAACAGCGACGCCCCACCAGGTCAGAATGGCGTTGAAACCCGCTGCCAGGAACCATGCTCCGAACAGATACCATACTTCCTTGGGCTCATCGGCTCCCTGTTGGGGTGTAAAGATGCGGGCAATGCCTGCGAAATCGATACCACAGAACGCGACAGCCAGAATGGATGCCCAACGGAAGCCGGCAAACTTCAAGTCGCCAAGGACATCCAGGAGTGCAAACTGGGTTGTACTGAAATTGAATATCTCAAATGCCAGAAGCGCGCCGATGATCATGATCCCCCATGCTGCACCGCGATTGAAGCGGCGTCCACGTGTCAGATCTCGGAATAGGGCAGCTAAACCATCTCCAGGGTTTCTACGGTAAGCAGTCATCTCGACCTCCTTTGTCGAATAAGGGACAACTGCGCCGATTATAGAACAAGTGTTCTAAAACGTCAAGGTTTGAAGAACCTGGATGTCTGTAAGACATCCGACTGCCTATTTCCCAAAATATTCCTTCATCGGCTTGAAGTAAAAGTCCTGCCAGCCCCGGCGGTACGAATCGACCTGATCCTTGGGCATGTTGCTGTGGATGAATGTGACCTTCGTGCCACCGTCTACTTCTTCAAGCAAAACTTCAAGATGTGAATCAGGTGCGTCGTCCGGGAATTCGGATGTCCGCCAGGCTTGAGCGATGCGCTGATTCGGCGTCAGATCCAGCGTCGAACCAAAGATATATCCGTCCCAGGCGCTGAATTCTCCTCCTACATTTGCATCGACGGTTGCGGGGCTGCCCGTCATCGCCGTGTGGCCGTCGCTGCTCAACCAGGCTTCATAAATTTCCGAAGCTTTTGCGGGAATGACTTCTGAAACCGTAAATCCATTTTTCATTAGATCTGCCTTCGTTTTTCGGTTATCCACAGCGCAGTGGCGACTTGAGCTGCGAGACGGGCGTTATTCAACAACAACGACAAATTCGCGCGCATGGATTTGCCTTTTGTCAACTCGGTGATGCGCTGGAGGAGGAACGGAGTCAGCTCCTTGCCATGGATTCCTGTATCATGCGCCTCTTTATTTGCCTGCGAAATAAACGGCTCCATCTCGGATTTTGAAATGGCATCCGCCATAGGAACGGGATTCGCCACGAGGACCGCGCTCTGCAATCCCGTTGACCAGTGAGCCTTTGCAAAATCGACGATCGCCTGTGGCGTCTCGAGCTTCACGCTCACATCAAGCCCGCTTCGACGCGAGTAGAAGGCCGGAAATTCGTCAGTCCCATAGCCGACGACAGGTACGCTCATCGTTTCGAGATATTCCAATGTGGCAGGGATGTCGAGGATGGCTTTTGCTCCCCCGCAAACGACGATCATCGGAATCTTCGCCAGCGCCTGCAGGTCGGCCGAGATATCAAACGGAGCATCGCGATGGACTCCGCCAATTCCTCCGGTTGCGAAGACCTTGATACTGGCGTGCTTGCACGCCAGCATCGTCCCTGCGACCGTTGTACCGCCACAGGCTCCATTCACCATTACGGTTGCATAATCGCGAGGCCCCACCTTAAATACATCCCTTTCGTTGGCCAGCCTTTCCAACTCTGCATCGTTCAAGCCGATGTGAAGACATCCATCGAGAAATGCGATGGTGGCCGGTGTTGCACCGTTGTCGCGGACAGCCTGCTCCATATCTCGAGCAAGTCGCAAATTCTGCGGACGCGGCAATCCGTGCGTAAGGACGGTCGATTCAAGTGCGACAACAGCTTTCCCCATGTTATTTCCCTCTCCAATTTCGTTTGATGTGATTACGGAATACTCATCCATTTGGAATCAATGAACCTTCATAAAATGATGTTCCCTGCAATTACTTGCCGACCCAGTGTTGAAGCCCAAGCTGCTCATCTAAATGTTTGATTGCCTCTTCGATTTTTGGCGGGACTTTTTCATTTCTATTTTTCATGAATTCGACAGCTTCTATTAATTGCTTGCGGTATTCCAGTACCAGTAATTTCATGGCATCTTTATGATCGAGATCATAATGGCTTGATGAATAAGACCGGCGGTCCTGGAACGCCCTGAGAACGAGGAGCGAACTCAGCATATCGTCCACACCCTCTTCTGCCATTCCGTCCCCAATCACCAAGCCGCCAGTCTCTTTTTTCAAGTCTTTTTTCTTGAGATCCCTTTTAGGGTAACCACTCGACTGTTTTCCATAACTGCTGAGCTCTTCAAATCTATCCAGCGGAACACTTTGGATTAGTGATTCCATCTTTTGAAGAATAGCTTCGTTCTCAGCCTTCTTCAGCGCTTCGTCATTACCCTTCTTGAGATTATCCTGGCTGATCTGCCAGGCTTCCAAATGTTTATCCGGAACAATATTGATTTCGGGTGGTGTTTTCCAGGTACCAACCCCGATCCAATGAAGCTCCACGCCTTTGTCATGTGTGCTTTTTGTAAACCCCTCTGCAAATTCGGAGAATAAATTCGTGATCTTGTAGCGCGGCGTGAATTCGGGTGGAG
>JBGPNQ010000346.1:0-5760 GCA_041487615.1 Anaerolineae bacterium | reverse complement strand
CTTCCGGCCCCGACAGGCAGCACAACAAATCTCCGTTATCAAATTCAGATTGCGGACAACGTCGATTTTACATCGCCCATCGCAAAAGAGGTTACCCCATCTCAGTATCAATCCGTGCCGGGCGATGGCTTGCAGCCAAACATAAAGTATTATTGGAAAGTGCGATCAGTTAATACGTTCTCTGGCATCGATCAATTCAGTGCCTGGACTTCGGTGTCTTACTTCCGCTCCGCCATGGCAAAACCTGTGCTGGTAGCGCCTGCAAATACCGCCACGCCATCGCTTGTCACCCGGCGACCCGCCTTTGATTGGGATAACACTGCCGGAGCGACCGGTTATCAAATCGTCATTTCCATGAATGCCGGCATGAATACCCCATTGCTGAACGCGTCCACTGTGTTATCTGAAAATGTGCCTGTTATTAATCTTCCAGCGAATACTACTCTGTTCTGGCATGTACGGGCAACCGGACCGAATGGACCCAGTCCGTGGTCTGATACCTGGACTTTCAAGACGGGTAATCCACCCTCGATCCCTGTGCTTGCTTCGCCAGCTTCAAATGCTCTGTTGACGAATTATTTGCCTCTCTTCAACTGGGGTGATTCCACACTTCCGGCGGGCAGTTTCAAAGACTACGAAATCCAGGTTGACGATGATGGATATTTCCTGTCCCCGGCGTTCAGCAGGTTCACGAGTGTCGGCGTCTTAACGGACTCACAATATCAAACTCTACCAGCGGATATCCTGGATCCAAACACAACTTATTATTGGAGAGTGAGAGCAATCAGCACGATTAGTGCTGCGGATCATACGAGTGATTGGTCGGCAGCGCGCACATTCCGTACGCCGCTTGCGCCGCCCGGCTCGCTGGCAGTCATTCCCAACGCGGTTACTCCAGGCAAGCCAACTTTTGATTGGGCTGATGTTACCGGCGCCACAGGCTACACCATCCAGGTTTCCATCAGCCCGGCCTTTGGGACTCTCCTGGTGAACGGCAATACGTCTGGCGGTTCGGCAAGTAGCTATGTTCCAACTGTGAACCTTCCTCTCAACCAACCATTATTTTGGCGTGTACGCGCAAAAGGTACGAATCTCGGCATGTGGTCCTCTGCGTCGGTCACGCTCACACCATAATTACAGAGTGCCGCATAATTAACTAAATTTGGAATTGGAGTTTTAGCCTGCAAAATCATTCAAAAGTTTAGTTACGCATGCTATGCGTGAGACAGGCGGTAGAAGCCATAGCCGGAACAAAATCAAAGCACCTCCTTCGGGAAACCAACCGGGGAGGTGCTTTGGGTTTCAGAAACAAGTAGATTGCGACTCTCTACTGCTTTCGCATATGCTTTCTTGCAAGCTGATTTAGCAGCTCCAGCAACTCCTGCATTTTTTCGGGCGCGGACGAATCGCCTCTGACGACGGTATGTTCCCACTTGCTTGTTTCGACCGTGATTGTATACGTGAACTGATCTGATGCGGATGATTCACCCAAAAGCCGTTCCGGGAGTTCGTTGAAGTCCATATCGTCGAGAAGATCCAGCAGGGTGCGGGCCTGCTCTTCGGGCAGGTTCCCAGGCTCGATATCCGCGGCGACTCGCATCCCTGTGAATCCGCCCGTGCGTTCGTACTTAATCCGTTGGACTTCCATAATTAGCTCTTCATCCTGTTTTTGCCGGGGCTGCTCCAATGAGTCGAAGCAACGATCCCAGACAACCATCGCTTGGCGGAGGTGTCGTGCCACCACCGGCAGTGATTCCGACCTCCGACCAGCCTTTTTTTACAGCCTGCTGTTCAAGGCCGCCTGCCCCGAACAATTCTCCTGCAACCTGGTAGGTGAGATCCGCGCAAGCCTGGAAGTTGGAACTGGCGCCAAGCTTATCTCTCAACGTGACATACCAGATCTGTCCGGCTTTTTCCCATGCGAAGCCACCAAGTTCTGTCGCAACCACGTAGAATGCATGGTTCGGAATCCCGGAGTTGATGTGCACGCCACCATTGTCACTGATCGTATTGACATAGTCTTTCATGTTCGCGGGCTGCGGATCCTTGCCTAGTACGGGATCATCGTACGCTGTGCCAGGTGCCTTCATCGAGCGGATGCCAACACCCTTGACATTGGATGTGAACAAGCCCGCTCCTATGATCCAATCAGCCTGTGCCGCGGTCTGGTTCAAACTGTATTGTTTGACCAGCGAACCGAACACATCGGACATGGATTCGTTCAGGGCGCCAGGTTGCTGGGAATAATTGAGCTTTGCTTCAAATTGGGTAACACCGTGGGTCAATTCGTGACCGATCACATCGATCGCAATGGTGAAACGATTGAATAATCGGTCGCTTACAGGCTGGTCTTCATCGCCATCGCCATATACCATTTGCTCACCGTTCCAGAAGGCATTATCGTATCCTTTCTGATAATGCACGGTCGAATCAAGCCTCATGCCATTGGCATCGACCGAATTCCTTTGGTACACATTTTTATAAAGATCATACGTCACACCGCTACCGTCAAACGCTTCATTGACTGCGACATCTGAACTGGCCGGATCGGTTTCTTTGCGAACAACAGTGCCAGGCAGGCTGGAACCATTCTTCGCATCATAAACAATCCGTTCCTTGCCGCCGACGGCAGCCATGCGAAATGTCGCGGCACCGAAATCAGCCAGAGCCTGCCTTTGCCCACGCATTTGCGCAGATGATCTCAAAGTTGCAATAGCCAGATTCTTTTGACTTTCCGTACCTTTGGTGGCGATGTTCTTCAAAACGTGGGGGGGAACAATGCAATTGACAGGAGAATGCTTGTGCATAAAAAGGTATCCTTTCTTGGTTGAGCGGATGGGAACAAGCAACCATCAGTATACGTGCTTTCGATATGATTTTCAATAGCTCTTTTCAAAAAACAACAAAAACCTCCTTGGATTTCCCCTATAGAATTGAGTATTCATCTGCCGCATGGACCTTTAGGTCAGCGGCTGTAACATGCATGCCATCAAAGTTCTCAAACGAAATATCCTCGAAGGACAACTTCAAAGATTGTCGGACATTTTCATAAAGGGCGGTGTAGCTTCTATCAATTGCCGCATTCCAATCGAGATCGAGATTCGCAGCGACAGCTTGAATCTGCCCGACCGATTCACCCTCGATTTCAATAAAGTTTCCATAAGGCAGCTCATCTAGCATAATGGATGTATGCTCCAGTGCATACGTTGTGCGGTATTTTTCATAATACACGATCTTTTGATAACCCAGCGCTTCAAGAAATTGTCGGGCTTTCTCGAAATCTTCGACCACAAATTCGATTTCCTTTCGCACCAGAACCCCTTTTTTGTTTTGACTTTCGCCTTTGAAGGTGAGTCGAGACTTCGTGTCATTTCGAAGGCGCAGAACGTGACCTTTGGAACCAAGGCTGCCATCCGGCAGGTCGAAGCGAAGATTAGCCTCAAGTATACGCGGTTCGATAAGACTCGCCTTAAAGCGATGGATGCGCGTCCTCATTAGATCCAGGTGCAGCAGGTAAAACTTGGCTTCAATCTCCTGTCCTTGATCTGACATTTACACCACACTCAAAAGAGTCTGTTTCTGCTCCACACTTTCGCCCGCCTTCACGCGTATTCGTCCAATGGTTCCGTCGCGCGGCGCCTTGAGTTCATTCTGCATCTTCATCGATTCGAGGATCAGAATCACCTGTCCCTTCCTGATCTCCTGTCCTTCTGTGACCGGGATGGCAACAACCAACCCTGGCATCGGCGCCCTTAGATGGAATTCACCGGCCTGCACCACGCCTCCGCCTGCCGCAGCTCGCAAACGCTTTTCGCGCTCATCCTCAACCGTCACGGGATAGAGACGCCCGCGCAGGAGTACCTGCCAGTTATCGTCTCCCTGATATACATAGGATTCATGGGATCGACCATCCACGATCAATGAATAAACGGGCTGTCCGCTGACCGTTTCGAAGTCAATCTCGTATGTCTTTCCATCCACATTGATGTGTTTTTCGTCAACGATCTCAACAACAAATTGCCTGCCTTCAACGGTCGTAATATATTTCATGTAATATTACCTGTGCATTCTTTCCCAACGTCCGACCCATTTCCAGTTGCTTGTATCGCGCTCATTGCGATTGACAATCGTCGCGGAAAGTTCGGTTTCACGATGGGCGACAAGAGTCGCGAGGATGGCTGCGATCTCATCGTTTTTCTCGCCGTTCTCGCCCGCCTCCTGCATCGAGAAGCGTTCCTCCACAAAACGGGTGTCGTATTGACCGCCCATGAATCGGTGTGAATCCATCAGGGTTTGGTGGAACGGAATATTGGTCATCACCCCAACGACGCGATACTCTTCGAGCGCACGCCTCATCCGCAGGATGGCTTGCGCCCGCGTTTCTCCCCATACGATCAATTTGGCGATCATCGGGTCATAAAACGGCGTGATCTCAAAGCCGGGATATACACCCGTGTCCACCCGCACGCCGGGGCCGGTGGGCAGCAGGCTGTGCGTGATGCGCCCTGTGGATGGCATGAAGTTGTTGTATGGATCCTCAGCATTGATGCGACATTCGATGGCGTGACCATTGAAACGCACATCCTCCTGCTTGTAACTCAACGTGCGTCCACGTGCCACGCGGATCTGTTCCTTCACAATATCGATGCCCGTCACCATTTCGGTCACCGGATGTTCCACCTGCAGCCGTGTGTTCATCTCGAGGAAGTAAAAATTATTATCCTTATCGAGCAGGAATTCAATTGTCCCTGCATTGACGTAATCTACAGCGTGAGCCGCTTTTACGGCTACCGTTCCCATCTTTTCACGCAGTTCATCGTCCAATGCGGAGGAGGGCGCTTCTTCAAGAAGTTTTTGATGGCGGCGCTGCAGCGAACACTCGCGTTCTCCCAGATGGATGACGTTCCCATGTGTATCTGCCATGATCTGGAATTCAATATGCCGCGCTCCTTCGATCAGTTTTTCCAGATAAACGTTTCCATCGCCAAAAGAGGATTCCGCCTCGCGTCGCGCGGATTGGAGAAGGGCTGGCATTTCCTCCTGGCTTTCCACTTCCCTCATGCCTTTGCCACCACCACCCGCCGTGGCCTTGATTAAAAGTGGAAAGCCAATGAGTGACGCTTTTGAGAGCAACTCTTCATCGGACATGTTGCCCACATCTTCGGTGCCTGGCACAACGGGCACACCCGCTTTAATAACGGTTGCGCGTGCTTCTGCCTTGTCTCCCATCGCCGCAATCGACGATGCCTTCGGTCCGATGAAGGCGATCCCTGCATCGGCACAGGCCGCAGCGAAATCGTCGCGCTCGGCCAGGAATCCATACCCGGGATGGACGGCATCCGCTCCGCATTGCCGTGCGATGTCAATGATCTTATCGGCCCGCAAATAGGATTCGCGCGAAGGCGCAGGACCCAGCAGATAGGCCTCATCCGCATAACGCACATGCAGCGCCTGACGGTCTGCTTCGGAATACACAGCAACGGTGTCAATTCCCAGCTCGCGGCATGCACGAACAATGCGGACCGCGATCTCCCCGCGATTGGCGATCAAAACTTTTTTGAACATGAAATCTCCAAGGAAGGTGTCAGGTGCGAGGTGTGAGGTATCAGGTAGTACCTGAGACTTGACACCTGAACCCTGACACTATAAGGGAATATTTCCGTGCTTCTTGGCAGGATTCGTCTCGCGCTTGTTGCTCAACATCTCAAGCGCATTGATCAAACGCGGACGTGTCTCTCTGGGTTCGATGACGTCGTCAAT
>JBGPNQ010000345.1:0-5761 GCA_041487615.1 Anaerolineae bacterium | reverse complement strand
TCTATTTAACCGTTTATATAAACGGTTAAATAGATTTTTATATCCCTGTTTTCAAAATGCCTAAATGATGAAATCCACAATACATGATGTTGCCAAAAATGCAGGCGTCTCTGTAGCAACGGTATCCCATGTTATCAATGGGACTCATTATGTAAGCCCGGAACTTGCTGACCGTGTCTACGAGTCAATTAGTAAACTGAATTACCGACAAAATAAATTAGCCAGAGCGTTATCCCGGAAGAATATCCCGCTGCTAGCATTAATCGTACCCGATATCAGCAATCCGTATTGGTCATCTTTGGCAAGAGCTGTCCAGGATGTTACTGACCCTTATGATTATTCGGTAATCGTCTGCAGCAGTGACGGCATCTTGGACCGGGAAGTCCGTTTCTTGCGCTCTTTGTCGGGTTGGGTCAGCGGTCTGATCCTTCATCCGTACCATGTCTCCCAGGTACAGGTCAACCAATTGATCTTACACAACCCCCCCGTCGTGATTCTAGGAGAGTTTACGACATCCGAGAAGCAACCCTCCAATTGGGACCAGGTAGCTGCCAATAACCGTGAAAGCGTGATGGTGGCGGTTGAATACTTGATCCGTTTAGGGCACCGGCGCATTGCCTTTATCCAAGGGACAGCCGGCACGCCCAGCAGCGTCAAAAGGATGGCAGGTTTCCTTGATGCGCTAAATTCAGCTGGATTGCCTCCGGACGACAACCTCATCATGCCCGGTGATTACACTCGGGTGGGCGGCCGGAAAGCGATGGCTAAACTGCTCACTCGGCCCGATCCGCCCACTGCCGTGGTGTGCGCCAATGATCTGAGCGCTCTGGGAGTATTGGAAGAAGCGCAGATGCGCGGCCACAAGGTCCCACAATCCATTTCCATCGTCGGATTTGATGATATCGATGAAGCGGCGCTTGCTTCCCCTCCCCTCACAACGATTCGATTACCCCCTCATGAAATCGGTGTTGTCGCGGCAGAAAAGCTTATCGAGCGGCTCAAAGGCCGAGAAGAGTCATCCTACACATTCATTAAAGGTGAATTGATCATTCGAGAATCTACTGCGGGGCTGCTCGAACTTTCGACTTCGTAACGGATTTATTTTACTTAAGCTATATATGGCTGACTTGTCACTGCTCAACCGCAAGGAAAGAAACTGCATTACGATAAATTTATTACTTGGTGAAAGGAGAGTTGAACCCATCGAATACTAATAGAGGATTTTCAATCGATCTAAGATATTTCGTGACCTCCAGAATTGAAAGCTTTCTTCCAAGATAGATAGGAGAAGTTGAGATGAAAAAAAACCGTCCTGTGTTCGAAATCCTCAGCCTGATTTTGGCGATCGTAATGCTCGTGGGCTGCACGGCTAAACCCACTGCCGCACCTCAGCCCACTGAAGCCCCTCCAGCTGTTGCACCTGAACAACCTACCACGGCGGCACCTGCTCAAGCCCCGATTAAAGTGCAATACTGGAGCAACGGCTGGTTTGCCGAAAGTATTAATGCTCGAAAAGCCATGGTGGATAAGTTCAACCAGGAATACAAAGGAAAAATCGAAGTTGAATACATCCAGGGCAATTGGGACGATGGTGAACAATATATTCAAAATGGCGCCGCCGCCGGAGGTGGAATCGCATGCCTGATGGAATGGTATGACGTTGGCGCTCAGGATTGGTACCGCAAGGGTTATGTCAATGACTTGCGTCCCTACATTACACCTGAGATCAAGGCGTTGATGCCCGAGGCCTCCTGGACGGCCCGGACATTCGCCGATGATGGGGCAGTCGTGATGAACGGCACGGTCATGGGCGATCTGCTCCTAACCCTCATGTACAATCCCCAGTACTTCAAAGATGCCGGAATCGAACCGGCCACAGTAGATAAACCGTGGAACTGGGATACACTCTTCGAAAATGCCAAGAAGCTCACCGTGGACGTGAACGGAAAACACCTCGGGGAAGACGGGTTCGATAAGAACAACGTCGCACATTGGGGTTATGTCGAACGGTTGGATAGCGAAAAAGTCCTGGAAAACGGGCTGAACTTCGCTCAGATGCCAATGGGAACACCGATCATCCGTCAGGAAAACGGCAAATGGGGCTGGTTCCTGAATGATAAAGGTGCGGCCGCCTATGAGCGCTACTTGACCCCCATTCAGGCCGGTATCACGCCGGAAGCCGCCATTGGCCTGAGCGGCGACACAATCGAGCAAATGTTTGCCGAAGGCAAAGCCGCGATCATTTTGCGCGAGACCTTCGCCATACCGACCCTGCACATGAATTTCCCCGATTTCAAATTCGCTGTGATGCCCATCCCTATGAACCCCGGCGACAAAATTTTCTATAATGCTGGCGGCGAAGGCATGGTAATGACCAAGAACTGCGATCAACCCGCCGCGGCGGCGGAATTCATGTTCTGGGTAATGAAACCTGAGAATGCCGCTGTCTACGCATACGGAAACGGTATGACTCCAGCTGATAATAAGGGACTGGATTTCGAACCATTCAAGAGCGATCCCACCTGGAATATCATCCGTAACTATCTGCAGATCGGGATACCATACACGGTTCCCTTCAACGCCCATATGCAGGAGTTCAGAGACACCATTGTGGCTCCTACTTTGATGGACGTGGCTGCCGGGAAGATAAGTTTTGCGGACGCCAACAAACTGATTCAGGAACAGGCGGACAAGCTGCTCAACCAGTAAAAGCCGGCCACCGGCCCTTTCACTGCCAGCTGCCATTCCCGGGGAATGGCAGCTGGCAACCTTCCCTCTCTACAGAGGAATCCCATGAAAACCTTTATGTCTGTGCCCGGTTCCAGTAAATCCTCCACTTTCCTTGAACGATTTAGGAAGCATTCGCTGCCTTATTTTCTGATTGTTCCGACTGTCATTTTTCTCATTTTGTTTTCCTTATACCCCTTCATCAGTGGTATGTGGTACTCGTTTACCAGCATCGGTTGGATCAAGGATACCGCCAAATTCGTGTGGCTTTCGAATTACGGCCAAATCCTGATAGGAAACGTGGGCATCGCCCAGTGGTTCAAGCTGGCAGTAGTGCAGACCATTTATTGGACGGTGATCGGCGTTGCCGGGATGTTCGTCATGGCGATGGCAACTGCCTTGATCCTCAACGAAAAATTTCCTGGCCGCTTTCTCTTCCGCACCGCGGTACTGATTCCCATCGCCATGCCCACCGTAATCCTGGCCCTCACCTGGCAATGGATGTACGACCCATTTTACGGCATCGTCAACCATTATTTATTCAAGCTCGGGCTGATCCACAACGCCAACACCATTTGGGTGGGCCACCCAAATTCCAACATCTGGCCGCTGATTGTCGTCTCGATCTGGCGCGGCTTTCCTTTCATGGCACTGATGCTGCTTTCGGGTATGCAAGGCATTCCGACAGAGCTGTACGAGGCAGCCAAAGTTGATGGAGCCAACGTGCTACAGCGCTTCTGGCATATCACGCTGACTCAGATGCGCACAACGATCGTGATCACCCTCATCCTAAATCTCATCTGGACCTGGAATTCCTTCGATATCATCATGGTGATGGCGGCGAGTTGGGGACAGATAGCTTATAAAGCTCTGACCTTGCCCTTGCTGGCATGGGTTGAAGCTTTTCGCTGGAACCACCTGGGTAGAGGCGCGGCGATCTCCGTTGTGTCGATGCTCGTGATCCTCGGCCTGCTATTCTGGAATGCTCGCAGAGAATTACGCTCAATAAATGAATGAGGTTCCCGATGACTGCCTTGACCAATTCCAAGCTGAACCAAACAGACACCCGGCGCCAGATTCCCTGGCTGAATGTCCGCATCTTAAAAAAAGCAGGGCGGCTGGTTATGCTGTATTTCCTGGCAGGGCTCGTAGCGCTCATTTGCCTGATCCCGATCATCTGGATGGCGAAAACCTCCTTTGAAACCACCCAATACATGCGCAGTTCTCAAATCCAGTTCTGGCCGATTAAACCCACCCTGGCAAATTATCTGAACGTGCTCAACAACCCGAACGCGGCTATCGGGCGTTCGATGTTGAACAGCCTGATCGTGTCGACCCTGGCCACCCTGTTAAATCTGGCCATCACTGCGACAGCAGCCTATGCCCTGTCGCGCTTCAAATTTAGAGGAAAAATCATCTTTGCCATGTACCTGTTGATCTTTTATATGATCCCAGGCACGCTGCTTTTGATCGGCATGTTTGTTATGCTGGCCCGCCTGCACTTGATAAACAACTGGATTGGACTGATCCTTATTTATGCTGTGGGAGGCATTCCCCTTTCTACCTGGTGGTTGAAGGGTTATTTCGACTCGATCCCTATTGAAATCGAAGAAGGAGCCATGGTGGATGGCTGTAACCGCCTGCAGGCATTATGGAGGGTGGTCTTGCCCCTGGCGGTGCCGGGTGTGGTTGCAGTTGGAATTTTCCAGTTTGTGGGATGCTGGAACGAATTCATGATGGCCCTGACAATCATCCAGAACCCGAAACTCCAACTGTTACCCGTTCAAATCGTCAATTTTATGGGAGCGCAGCGCATCGAATGGGGTCCTGTGATGGCATTCAGCGTAATTGTGGCTATACCCGCAGTGATTTTGTTTGCCATCGCCCAACGTGGTATCGTCAGTGGCATGATGTCTGGCTTTACGCGTTAATTCATTTCGCACGGCCGAAAGAGTCCCGCGTTATTCACTTACTGGATATTTGGATTTTAGCCTACAATGTCCTGTAATAAACAAACCTATTTATCAGACACGCGGTAACTCTTTACAATTCGGAAATTGGAGAATAACTCATGCCCTTGGAATTGATCGTCCGTACGCCCAAAGAAATCGGATTTGTAGAATATCAAGACCAGGAACCCTCCGGGTCAGAAGTGCTGGTGCAGACGAGCGTAAGCGGCATCAAACACGGCACCGAGATCAATATGTACCGTGGGACATTGCCTTTTGCCAGCGAACTTTGGGACCCGGAGTTGCGCCTATTCCGCTCACCCGAAGAAGGAGAGTCGGTAGCTCCCTTCTATCCCCACACGCTGGGCTCGTGGGCAGCGGGCGTAGTTCTCAAGGTCGGACCTGCGGTTCGCACTTTTCAACCGGGGGACCGGGTTCACGGCGAATGGAAACACCGCCAAACTGCCCTCAAGAAAGAAGAGACACTGTACCGGATCCCGGATAAGGCCGACGAGGAAACAATGTTATTCACCGATCCGGCGCGCTTTGCGTTGGCTGCCGTTCACGATGCTGAGATCAAGCTCGGAGACCGGGTAGCTGTGTTTGGGCTTGGAGCGATCGGGATGTTGGCCCTCCAAATGGCCCGGCTGGACGGAGCTACACAGATCATTGCAGTTGATCCAATCCCTGAGCGGCTGGCGCTGGCCCAACAATTGGGCGCTGACCTGACTATCAATCCAGAAGAAATAGATGCCGGGATGGCTATCAAACAGGCCACCGGAGGGCGTGGAGTCGATGTAGCGCTGGAGATTTCCGGAGCATATGCCTCGTTACAACAAGCCATCCGCGGTGTGCACAAAGAGGGGCTGGTGGTGACTGCCAGTTATTACGGAGATCGGACCGCTCCCCTGGATTTATCGCGTGAGTGGCATCATAACCGCGTCACTCTGCGCTCCAGCATGCCGGTGTGGGATTGTTCTCATCGCAATCATCCGATGTGGGACCTGGGCCGGCTTGAACATGCGGCGGTCTCTCTGCTCGAAGAAGGAAAGCTGAATGTCAAACCCCTGATCGGCGCGCGAATT
>JBGPNQ010000344.1:0-5828 GCA_041487615.1 Anaerolineae bacterium | reverse complement strand
ATGGTATTGGACAACGAGCTTGCAGGAAGTGTGATACGCCTGCGAAACGGACTGTCCGCAGACGTGGAACATCTAGCGGTGGATATCATCGGCAATGTAATGAATGGCACGCGTAATTTCCTCGGCCAAAAGCATACGATGAAGCATCTCAGAGCGGGTGAAATTGCGCTCACCAAACTCGCCGAACGTAATTCATGGGATACATGGGAGGAAAAATTCGAACGCAAAGGCATGGCAGACTATGCAACAGATGAAGCCGAACGAATTTTGCGAGAACATAATGTCCCGCCGCTGGAGCCGCAACAGGAAAAGGAACTGGATAGAATTATGGCGGTGGCAGAGAAGGAAATGGCGAACAAGAAAAAGTAAACTTGGAACAGGCGGTTTCGATACGGGCTTCGCCCTACTCAACCACCGTGATTGGAGACAATATGCTCAAACAGGCACACGCAATTGCAGAAGAACTCATTGAATGGCGGCGCGATTTTCATATGCACCCCGAAATCGGCTTTGAAGTCCATCGCACATCGAAGATCGTCGGCGATGAACTGGAAAAGATGGGGTACAGAGTCAGGCGCGGCGTGGGAAAGACCGGCGTTGTCGCCGAGATCGGCCAAGGCGGCAGGGTGGTCGCCATCCGCGCCGACATGGACGCGCTCCCCATCCTGGAACAGAACGAATATGAATATGTTTCGCAGAATAAGGGCGCGATGCACGCCTGCGGACATGACAGTCACACGGCGATGGCACTCGGCGCAGCATTATTGTTGTCAAAAGAAAAATTACCCGGACGTGTTCGATTCCTCTTCCAGCCTTGCGAAGAGACGGCCGATGAAGAAGGCAAGAGTGGCGCACAAAGAATGTCTGCGGAAGGCGCGATGGAGGACGTGGATTACATCATCGCGCAGCATGTCGACCCCATGAATCCTGTCGGCACGATTGGCATCAATGCCGGACCCAATTCAGGCGGCGTGGATAACTGGTATGCAACGATCCTGGGCAAAGGTGGGCATGGAGCCCATCCGGATAAAACGGTGGATCCGTTCTACTTGATGGCACATGTTATCATCGCGCTGAATGCAATTATTTCCCGCAGAATCAATCCGTTTGATCCGGCGGTCGTCAGTATCGGTTCAATCACGGGTGGCTTCACTGAAAATGTGATCCCTGAAAGCGTGAGAATCATAGGCACCTTACGCTTCACAGATGAAACGGTCCATCAACAAATCCATGAGGAGATGAAACGCGCGTTTGATATTGCCAGGGCCTTAGGCGGAAACTATGATCTGAAATTCGAGATCGGCGGTCCGCCCATGATCAATGATAAGTTGGTGTCTGATCTTATCGAACAAACCGGGAAGGACATGCTTGGCGATGAAAATGTTCACGAAATCGAAAAGACATTGGGCGCTGAAGATTTCGGTGAGTTCCTGAAACACGCTCCGGGCGCAATGTTCACCCTTGGCACTCAAAAGAAGGGACATGAGGAATACCTGCTCCACCACCCCAGGTTCGATCTCGATGAACGCGCCCTGCCTATTGGCACTGCCATGCTGGTCGAAACCGCAAAACGATTCTTAACCCAGGACAATCAGGTGTAATTCCTGTCATAACATCAACAGACATCCCGTATCATGAAGATGCGGGATGTTTGTTACTTGCACATGAAAGAGGAAAACTGTTATAAAATATCCATAGGGAACCATTGTTGGGGCAAACTATGCTGCTCTATCACTTTGATGTTGTATGCAAAAGCGTTCTTGCACTTCTGCTTCTCCTATTTGCGTGCATGGGGTATACCTACCTGGTGAATCTACTGCGAAAACCAGATGATCCCAAAAAGCGCAAGTATCACCCTTTTGCAATCCTTCTTGCCCCATTTACGTTTCTAGTGTTTTTGAGCCTGGGTATTTTTGTATTTATTTTACGCGCATTGCTGTTCGCAGGTTTCCTTGCGATTTTCACCATTTTATTGGTTACCTTCCGCAAGCTGTTCATTTTCATCTGGTGGGACAAGTTTGCGACGAAAATTGGCGATCCCCTACTGCGTGTAAATACGGAACTCATCAGAATGGCGTTCGGTCTCTGGTCCCAGGATTCACGAATTATATGAATAAGAAATCCCAAATTGGGAATTCTCATTCTTAAGCCCTTTGGAAATAATAATGATATGGAATCAGCATCAGGAACCCAAGGGCAATTACCGATTGGCCGATCAGGACACCAGCTGCCTGCCAGGGACCGAAGTATGGTACGTTGGGCGATGGCTGCGTCCCCATGCCGAATACATCGGCCATACCGGTGAATACAGCCACCACATAACCCGTGCCAACAAGACGTAAGCCAATATCAGCAATGATACTGCGTTGCTCTTTTCCCCATAACGCCGAAAGTCCAACGAAGCCTCCGATGCAGATCAAAGCTAATCCCACAAGAAAGACGGAGATTTGTATGAAGCCAACGACCGGGCTTCTATCCCAGCCGAACCAGTTTGGTTTGGCGCCCACTGCAAAAATGAGGAGTCCGATGCCAACGGTAATCAGGCTAAAACGAATTCGGAGATAAGAAACGCGGTTCGCGGATTCACCGTTCATGCGGGCAAATTCCGCCGGAGGAATCTCAGCCAGTTTCCACCCAGGATATTTTCAGCATCGGATTCGCCATACCCACGCGCAATTAATCCAGACGCGATCATCTGCAGATCGGCAATCGAATCAAATTCAGGGGGAATGGATTGCAGGCCAAAGCCGCCATCAAAATCCGAGCCGATGCCGGCATGCAGAGAGTCACCGGCCAACTGACAGATATGATCAATGTGCGCGATCAACACATCCAGCGAGACCTCTTCGCGGCGACTTCCACTCTTGCGCAACCAACCCACTTTGAGAAAAGTGTTGAGCGGAATCACTCCAATGACCGCGTCACGCTCGATCAAGCCATGGATCACGCGATCGGGCAGATGACGATTCGTATCGGAACCTTGCATGAGTGCCGCACAATTGGAATGGGTCGCGATGACAGGACCTTCGTATCGATCCAGCGATTCGAGCGCGGCCGCTTCATCCATGTGACTGAGATCGAGAGTGAAGTTGTAATCGGCCATGGCCGCGACCAATTGACGTCCTTCGGGTGTCAAGGGTCCCGGTTCGCTGGTGCCTCCGCAATAACGCGTCCCTGCCCATGCAAGACCGATGATGCGCAACCCCATGTCATACCATTCGCTGAGTTCGTGCGGTGATCGTATTCCATCCGCGCCCTCCATGAGATAGATCAATCCAACCGGATGCCCCTCGCTACGCTCGCCGTCCCGCGCCGGCCTGGACCAGTGTTCGATAACCGAGTCAAGCTCCCTTGTTGAGGCGACGAGGCGGAATTTGTCCGGATGGGAATCAACCAGTCTGCGATAAAGGATGATCTGGTCCCGGTAGAGGCGGTGCGCTGTGTCGAAATCCGCATACCAGATGGTGTCGAGGGGTTCCTTCTTTCGCGCCGGAGTCGCGTACAAGGTTGCGAAGACCGCCGCTACCTGCCCGCGTTGATATTCCGGCCAGCCGACAATCGAATCCCCGTTGCGTTCGGGAGTCGTTGTATTCGCTTCGAGACGGCGAGTTTCCTGCACAGAGCGCGTGTAATCACGCCCATAGGTGAGCATGTTCCACGCAAGATCTTGATGTGAATCGATAATCAGGGGCATAATGGTGCAAGAGCGCCCCAGTGGGACGCTCTTGTTTTTCGGTTAAGCTTCCTGGTTTTCCTCAGGCAGGTCGCCCGGGGCGTCTTCGGAAGCGTCAGGCACTTCTGGCTCGTCTGGCCCGTCTTCTGAATTGTACTCCGCGGTGAGCAGTTTGAAGTCCTTGTCGGCAAAGGCTGCCGAGTCCACTTTGCGCAGGCTAAGCCCGATGCGGTGCTGGTCGGGATCGATGCGAATGACGCGCAGACTCTTGACTTCACCTTCCTTGAGAACTTCCTTTGGATGTTCGATGCGATGCTCGGCGATCTCAGAAATATGGATCAAGCCTTCGATCTCACCTTCGAGGCGGGCAAAGGCGCCGAACTTGGTCAGGCGGGTAATGACACCTTCCACAAGCTGCCCAACGCTGTACTTCTCCACGCGCGATCTCCAGGGATCGGTCTGCAAGGCACGGACCGAAAGGCCAATCCGCTTCTTGTCGTGTTCAATTTTGATGACCTTAACTTTGACTTCCTGGCCCACTTCCAACACTTCGCGGGGGTGATCGATGTGCTCCCACGAAAGTTCGGAGAGGTGAACGAGTCCATCGGCGCCGTTGATGTTGATGAAGGCCCCGAAATTGGCGAGGCTGGTCACACGACCCGTATAAACCTTGCCTTCTTCCAGCTCCTCGATGACACGCTCCTTGATGGATTGGCGTGATTCCGTGCTGGCGGCGCGTTCCGAAAGGATGAGGCGGCGGCGCTCGCGGTCCACTTCGATCACGCGGACAGATATCGGCTGCCCGATCATTTTCTGCCAGCGCTGTTCAGGTGTCTCGCCGGTGGACTGACTGCGACGCAGGGCACTGATCTGTGAGGATGGAACAAAACCGCGCAATCCTTCGACACCAACGATCAATCCACCTTTGTTGAAGCCGATCACTTTGCTGTCGATGACTGTGTCACTCTCGATCAGTTTCTCGACAGTTTCCCATGAGATCTGTTCCTGGGCACGCTTCAGGGAAAGGACAACATTCCCGTTTTCATCCTCAGGATTGATGACAAACACATGGACTTCCTGACCGACCTTGAGCGCTTCGCGTTCTTCAGCCGACAATTGGTCCAGTTCACGACCAGAAACAACGCCCTCCGACTTGGCACCAATGCTGACAAGGATCTGGCTGGGACTAATGCTTGCGATCATTCCGGTGCGAATCTCGCCGGGTTGAGGCAAATCCACATTGAGTTCCTGATCCTTAAGCAAAGACTCCATCGTTTGATTGTTGTTATTTACATGTTGTTCTCCCTGCTGATTGGCATCGCTCCCTTGAGCAGGAAAGGCTTGGTTCTGATCTGTCACTTGAGGCTCCAGTTAAGAAAAATGTAAGGGGGATTATACAGTTGATTAAGGAAGTTTGCAACCCTGATAAACTACATGACATGCTGGACAAATTAATTAAAGAAAGACGCTGAAAAAATATCTTCCTAATACCGATTCACGCGTTATAATCCCAGTTCGGAGTTAATGATAAATGCCCCCAATTTTTCCATTCACTGCAATTGTAGGACAGGAGCGCATGAGGCGCGCGCTCATTTTGAACGCTGTGGACACACGTATCGGCGGTGTACTCATCCGCGGCGAGCGCGGAACGGCAAAATCCACGGCGGCGCGCGCCCTGGCTGCCTTACTTCCCAAAGTAAACGTTGTTGACGAGTGCCGCTTCGGGTGCGATCCGGACCGACCGTCGACCTGGTGCACGGAGTGCAAGGAACGCTTCGAAGGGAACAGCAAGATTCCTTCGCATGTGAGGACCACTTCCTTTGTGAATCTTCCAGTTTCTGCCACTGAAGACCGCGTGGTGGGAACTCTTGACATCGAGCAAGCCATCCAAAAAGGTGAGCGACACTTCGAGCCGGGTATCCTGGCCGGTGCGAACCGCGGTCTGCTCTACATTGACGAAGTAAATCTGCTCGACGATCATGTGGTGGATGTGCTCCTGGACTCCGCTGCGATGGGCGTGAACATGGTCGAGCGCGAAGGCATCTCCTTCGTCCATCCAGCGCGCTTCATCCTCGTCGGGACGATGAATCCGGAAGAAGGGGAACTCCGCCCTCAACTGCTGGATCGCTTCGCCCTCTCTGTGGATATCGTCGGT
>JBGPNQ010000343.1:0-5830 GCA_041487615.1 Anaerolineae bacterium | reverse complement strand
AGGTAGCGAGCGGTCCAGTCAGGCTGGCGGATATATCGTTGAATGCTCCGTCAATGCTGCCTGCGTCACCTGCATGAGTGAAAGGATTCGCGGGGAAGGTTTGACTTCCCACAGCCCACAAATCATTGGAAGACATGACCAGGACACCACCGGGTCCGCCCGGCGTGGAAGTAGGCACAATCCACGGAGTTGGCGTGGATACGATGGGTCCTGTATACGCCATCGCATCGTAGGCACGGACCATTCCAGAGCCGTAAAAGGGATCGCGTCCCAACGCGCCCAGATCCAGGGCGCTGTTCATGAGGGCGGAACGCAGGATGTTCCCATCTGCAAATTGCGGTTGACCCGCCAGGAGTGCGGCCACACCCGAAACTTGTGCAGCAGACATCGAAGTCCCGGACATCGTGGTATACAAACCGCCGGGAACCGTGGAATAAACGCCGATGCCTGGCGCCACCAAACTAATGTGGATACCATTGGAGGAGAACGGAGCCCAGGTCATCGTGTTATCCGTGGATGCCACAGCAATGACACCCGGATATCCGGCGGGATAATACGTCGTGGAATTTCCGCCGTTCCCGCTCGCCGCGATCACCAAGACCCCATGTGAAGTTGCATAATCCACGGCATTTTGTAAGAGCTCGCTCGAGCCTGTTCCACCAAAACCAAGGTTGATCACCCGGGCGCCCATATTCGTGGCGTAGACAATACCTTCGGCTACCTGAGCGTACGTGCCAAAGCCCGTCTGATCCAAAACCTTTACCGGCAGGATGCGTGCGTTCGGAGCAATGCCTGCCATGCCAATTGAGTTATTCACTGATGCACCAATGATACCGGCAACATGCGTTCCGTGTCCCTGATCGTCGGCAACGACGTTATTTCCAGCAACTGTATTCCAACCCTGCCAATCATCTACATATCCGTTGCCATCATCGTCAATACCGTTGGCGTTGATCTCTCCCGGGTTTTGCCAGATAACATCGACCAGATCAGGATGATTGACATCTACACCCGTATCTATTACGGCAACGACCACTTCCTGTGAGGAACTGATTGCATCCCAGGTTTGCGGCACTTGCATGGTCCACAAACTTGTCTGTTGATAGAGTTCCGGGTCATCCGGCAGGCTGGCGATCTGTGCCAGATAATTTGGCTCAGCGAATTCAACGCCGCTTTCCTGTAGAGAGGTCAAAACCGTATCAAGTTGGTTTGCATCCACCTGGACCACCAGCGTATCGAGCGATTCAATTTTCTCGCTATCCTGAGCAAGATTAATTCCCAGAGTCTGCAGAGTTTCCAGCGTCGTCTGTTGATTAGCTGGATCCATTTTCACCACGATCTCAT
This sequence comes from Anaerolineae bacterium, assembly GCA_041487615.1. GTDB lineage: Bacteria > Chloroflexota > Anaerolineae > Anaerolineales > Villigracilaceae > Defluviilinea. The sequence continues at coordinate 4,486 of JBGPNQ010000343.1, read as the reverse complement.
CCTGAACATGCGGTGCATCGATTTGCGATTCCGCGGTCGGGACGATCTCTGTCGATGTGGCCGTTGGAGAAGCGGCTCCGCTGATGGGCGTGGAAGCCGGCGAGGATGTTTCACTGGCTGCGGTAGGAACAGGCGACGGCGTCCCGGTCATGAAAGGATTTGAAGCCGTCCCCGTTATTTCGATTTGGCCTGTCGCCGTGGGAGTCGGCGATTCATCCACAGCTGTAGGAGTGGATTCAGCAACAACGGTTGCGGTCGGGCTTTGCACAGTCCCTGTTATTTCAGCCTGACTCGTCGCTGTGAATGCTGTGCTTGTTTCAGACACTGTAGCATTGATCGTTGACGTAACCTCAGGGCTCGGAGACGCGGGTGTGTTGGTGACAAGCTCGGTCACGGTCGGAAGTGGAATTTCCGTCGGTACGGGAGTCACGAGGCTAGGATCATGATCCGGAAAATATTGATCGGTCTTGCTGACGAATTTCACATATGGGATGGAACCCTGGCAGCCCAGGTCAAGCTGTGAGGAAACGTTCTCCCAATTTAGTCCCTTGGAGGTGTGTCTGGCGTTTTGGAAAGCATTGAGGAAGCAGCCCGGACCGGCATTGTAGCTGATCAATGTAAACTTCCACAAATCCTCATAGCTGGCTGCCTCGCCCGCGGCACGTCCCGTGGCATGTGTGATGTAATATTTGACAAAGCTTGCATTTGCAAGAAGCGTGTTGGCAAAGACAGAGACACTTCGTTCAGCCAGACCCAGGTCAAGGCTGTACATGCAGTTGGGGCAGTCTGCATTGACGCGTTGTATCAACACGCCCTGCAGCGCAGCTCGTATGTCGGCCGGTTGATCGACATAATCTTTCCGGCAGGTGTCTTTCGCGAAACTGTTCGCACATAGGGAATCATAAAAAGGAGCATTCCACCGCAATGTGGAATCGGCTCCCATCTGGGTCATGTGGCCCAGGCCGTATTCATTGGTATTGACAAAGATGGTCTTCGGCCAGAACTGGCTCTCCCAGGTGAAGATGTTCTTGAGAAGAATGGGAGGCACACCCGTATCCTGTGATGTTTGCAGGATGGCGTGGTTGAAACGGTTTTGCCACTCATACATGGCCGGTCTGGCGCGTTCAATTCCGCATTCGTTCGCGTTGCTGTCATCGTGCATTCCCTGCCCGGGGCAATCACTTGCGTCGACCAGGTTATGGTTAATCAGATTTCCTGCAAGGGCGGCAAGGTTGTATTCACTATAAAGTTGATTCGAGGCCCCTGCCATCTCGAGCCACCCCGGCACTCGATTCAGCCGCGCTCCGAAGATCGGATCGCGCCCTCCGGCAGCGCGTGCGCTTTGTCCTTCAAAAGAGATGGCAACCATGCTGAAGAGCACAGCCATGATCAAAGCTGTACGAATGAAGGTGCTGAGTGGATGTCGTTGAAATAATTTCATAATTCAGCTCAAGCGTATGTGGTTTGTTACTATTCGCCGTTAAAGAATGAAAGGATCAAATAATTGCAGAGAAAAACAGCGGGGCATGGCTGGAACATGTTGACTCTGTGAGGCAACTGCCATGCCCTTTCTGTATGCTGAATCGCCATGAAACTGCACGGCTTTCCGCTCCGGACCCGGGAGAGTGATTGCACTTGCAGCAAGTCTTTTGACAAATCGTGGGCATACGATCATGGCGGCTCATTGGGGAGAGCCTTTACAGACCCTCCCCGAAAAATAGATGCTATGGAGTAACGAGTGCGTCAGTGGACCAGCCAACGTCATAGCCGTGGCAATCCGCGCACAAACCGCGGTTATCCATCTTAAGCAAAGTGCTGTTGAACGAGGCAGTCGCCGTTGCAGGATGCAAGGTAGCGCCCTGGGCCAACAGAGTTGTCATCTGGGCGGTTGTTCCGTGTGCAGTATGGCAGTTCACGCAGGCCACGGATGTGGTCGCATGGCGGAACATGTAAGTTGCATCGCCAGAGTCTGTACTGCGAGCATTGCTGCCAGCCAAATAGCGGTCATGGCAGCTGGAGCACCAATAACCCATCTTGCCCATGGGAACCGTGTTGTTCCAGATGGAGCCGGCAGCCGGGTTACCAGCCATTGCACAAGTGCTATCAATCGTTCCTACGCCTGCATTGATGGAAGGCGAGCAGGAAACAGCACTCGAGCCGGAGGTAAACGTGGCGCTGATCTGGAACGCAGGTTTTTGATATACGTACGTGCGACCTGCAGCATCACCGCGCATGTTGACGTAGGCCCACCAGGGCGTGTTTCCAAGCCCGGCGCCAAGTCCGCGTGAGCGATAGGCAACGAGAGTCGAGTCATTGGTCGCGTTGGTGTTGAGCGTGTACCACTTGGCCGCTACATCAGCGACGAACACACCACCGGTTGGGCCAGCTTGTGTTACACCGGCATTGGTGAAATATGCGGCCGAGGGGCCTGTGATGGTCTCATAACCGTTCGATCCGGTTGGGTTGAAGCGCAACAAGCGATAGGAAGCGATGGGCGCGCCCGTTGAGACACCGCCCATTCGTCCAGCCTTGCCATGAGGGTCATGACAGGAAGTGCATTCGAGTGTGAGGGCCGCTGTGTTGGGAGCACCAATGTCACCTGCACCCCAGACTGTGCCGCTGGTAACACCGTCCACGATGTGGCTGGATGTCACGGGCGACGCGGTGGGCAGCAGGGCCGCGGCATTGTAGCGGTTTTGATTGTCAGAGCGTGCCGTTGCCATGTAGGCATTGGTAAAGCCGCCACCGAACAAGCCTTCGCCCTTATCACCCTGAGTGCCGTAGGGGGCTGCAAGACCAGCGACAACGCCGTTAACATAAACGCCATCTTTCACATTGGTGTAGGCGCCTGTGCCATCATGACAGCTCATACAGAGGTCATACGTGTCCTGGACTAACAGGTAATCTGCAGCTTTGGCTGTGTGAGCGCGGTGACAACCGGCGCACGCATCCGTGCTGGCAGTGAAATTGCCGTGTGGCCCGTTATCGGCCGCGGCAATCGTAGCAACTGCCGCTGTGAGCAGCAGGCCCAATATGAGGGCAAATACAAGTTTCTTCATATGAACATCCTCCTAAAAAAATGGGTCTTGCATTCAAAGCATGGGTCCTGCATAAGGTCCGTATTTCGAGACTTCACCTCCAGGAATTGAGTAATGATGGCAATTAACATATCCATACAGCAAAAGAATGAAAGCGTTCTATGCTAGTAAGACCAAATCTGGATCCGGTTGTTTTGACTATCTGCGATGTATAAGCGTCCTATACTATCAACGTGAATATCGACCGGATAATTGAATAGCCCTTCAGTATCGCCGAACCCACCAAAACTATAAAGAAACGAGGGTTCTGCACCGGAGACATCGTAAACACGAATCGTGGAACCAACCGCATCCGCAACGTGCAGGTGATCCTTGCTGTCCATCCACATGCCGCGCGGCAGGTTCAATGTATCGTCAGTAGACCCGAAGCCAAAGAAAGTCTTATATTGCAGATCCGATGTCCAGGCAGAGATGCGGCCGTTGTTGCCGTCCGACACGTAAAAATTACCGTGACTGTCGGTCACAACAGAGTTTGGAAACTCCAATTGGCCATTTTCTTTTCCCTCGCTACCGAAGTGCTTGATGAATGGGTTGAAGCCGTTCAACGAGACACCGATATCCGCCGCGGCGATGATGTGGACACTGTGTTGTGAAACAGTGATATCGGTGTAGAGCAAATTTCCTTTTTGATCAAAGCGCAGTCCCAGGGGGGCCCATGGCTCATTTGCTTCGGGGATCTTGAAGTTCTGGCGTTCCTTGCCTGGCTCCTGGTAATAGACGATTCCATTGATCCCTTCATAGGAGAAGCTTGTTCCCTCTGCAAGTCCGGTGGGGAATTTCTGAGCGAGCAGTTTTGTGATCGTGGTCTCCGGGCCAAGAATCGCATCGAGATAATTGCCGTCGTCATCGAATACGTCGATGACATTATTGGCACGATCAACCAAAAAGACGCGACCACTGGGATCAACAGCAATGTACTTTGGCTGGCGGTTTGCCTTGTCTGTCCCTGCCGGCGCAAAACTCTTGAGGAGATTTCCGTCACGGTCGAACATTTTGATGAGACGTTCACCAGCCGATTCAGCCACGTAGAAACGGGAGCCGTCGGGAGATGCTGCCACGCCTACAGGTTCGTCCACACCGGTCACGGAGAACTTATAAACGGGTGGATAGTTGAGATTCTTTGCAACCGGCGCAGGCAGCATATCCGGCAAAGGCTGCGGCTTTATGAAATAGCGCAGGGCAAAATATCCCAGGCAGCAGCATAGAAGCAGGAGCCACAATAAAACCAGCAGCAAACGCCGGCGTTTGCGCTTTTCTTCTTCCTCATCATATTCCTCAGGAACAGATAGGGGTGTCGTTTCAGAGTCGATTTCTGTCGTTGTCATTTTCTTCTTCCTATTTTTTCAACAAGGCATCCACACGTTCAAGACCATTGGATGCCGTGAAGT
>JBGPNQ010000342.1:0-5843 GCA_041487615.1 Anaerolineae bacterium | reverse complement strand
CCCTCAGGGGCCTATCGAAGGGCCTGAAGCATATCTTTGTTGTGCCGAAGTATGTCGTTTACCGCCGTCTGCAAATCTGCTTCTTTCTCCCTTGCATATTCCTCAAAGAACGCAACAAGGTCGTCATCAAGGTAAATTGGAAGCTTCAATATGACATCTGGGCGATAAAATTTACCCTGTTCACCTTTTGAAAAATCATATTGTTTTTTCATGGCATCTTAGCGCCTTTCACGATACTGATGTGTCTCTTCTTTTGTAGCCTTTCTGGCTGAAACGAGACGGACAAGCGATACATCAGCATCTACACTCCTGAATGTATGGACCACAACAAGTAAAACTTCATTTGCCTCTGCGCCAATGGTAACCCAGCGATCTTCAGTCTCACTATGATGTTCATCAAATATTGAAATGGCAAAAGGATCAAGAAATACTCTGGCGGCACGCTCAAAACTTATTCCATGTTTTTGGAGATTCTGTCTGGCTTTGGCAGGATCCCAATCAAATTCGTAACGCATAGATTTTACGTGCCACCTTTATTCATAATAATTCTAGCACAGATTAATCGCGCAACGCATTTGGCGGGGAATGTCCGTCGCCCAGATTGCTGACTTTCAGTTTCAGGGCCTCATCCACATACGGCGGGACCATGCTCGAAACATCGCCATGTAGCGAGGCGATTTCCCTGACTGTGCTCGACGAGAGAAACGTATGTTGCTCGGCTGTGATGAATGCGACCGTTTCGATATCGCTGGCAAGCCGCTGGTTGGCCAATCCCATGCGGAATTCGAACTCAAAGTCTGAAAACACCCGCAGTCCACGCACGATCACCTGCGCATCGATCTGGCGGGCGAATTCAATTGTCAGACCGCTGTATCCCGTCACCTTGATCTTCGGATTTTCCTTAAAGGCTTCCGTAACCAGGTCAATGCGCTCTTCAGGAGAGAACATCAGCGTTTTAAGAGGTTTGTCATATACAGCCATGACCACCTCATCGAACAAACGTGAGGCCCGTTCCGCAATATCCACGTGTCCATAGTGAATGGGATCGAACGTCCCAGGGAATAATGCTCTGACCATTTTGTCTTGTCTCATAGTTTCATAGATTTTTGTTTAGACCCTAAGGGTTTGTGAAACCTTAGGGTCTATCTGTTAACTCACATCCCCTTTTCCTTCACCCCAGAACCGTTCGAAAGCCTCTTTTAGGAGTGCATCTTCAGGTTTGGATAGATCAGGATCCTGGTCGAATAATTTCTGAGCTTCTCCACGTGCCTTCTCGATCAGCTTCACGTCGGTGATGCTTGCCATGCGCAATCCGCTGGCATAGCCTGATTGACGCGTCCCCAAAAATTCACCGGGACCGCGTTGTTGCAGGTCGCGCTCCGCAAGCACGAAGCCATCGTTTGATTCTGCCATCGCTTGTAAACGTTCGTTCTCGGTCGCATCCTCGTGCGTGGGGATCAATAGACAATAAGACTGGTCAGAGCCGCGTCCGACGCGCCCACGCAATTGATGCAACTGCGCCAGACCAAACCGGTCCGCGCCTTCGATGATCATCACGGTTGCATTCGGTACATCCACACCCACTTCAACGACTGTCGTCGAAACCAGGATGTCATATTTTCCATCACGGAATTTCAGCATGGTTTCATCTTTTTCATCGGGGCGAATCCTGCCATGCAATAAACCCAGCTTCAGATCGGGGAAGACTTCCTTCGAGAGAGTCTCGTAATCATCCACGGCCGCGCGGGCTTCGATCTTCTCACTCTCTTCGATCAGCGGATAAATAATAAACGCCTGTTTGCCATCTTTGACCTGCCCGCGCAGCAACGTAAATGCGCGTTCACGTTCCTGGGGTCGCAGCACATAGGTATTGATCGGCTGACGTCCTGCGGGCAGCACATCCATGATGGATAGATCGAGGTCGCCATATAACGTGAGAGCCAGTGAGCGCGGAATGGGTGTGGCGGTCATGACCAACAGGTGCGGATTGGTTCCCTTGGTCCGCAGCGCAGCACGTTGCTCCACGCCGAAGCGATGCTGTTCATCGATTACAACGAACTGCAGGTCCTGGAAGGCGACCGGGTCTTCGATGAGGGCATGCGTACCGATGACGATCTTGATCGAACCATCTGCGAGACCGGCACGGATCGTTTCCTTCTCAGCCTCCGATGTGTCGCCGACCAACAAACGGATCTGACCCTCCTGCATGATTCCGTTTTCACCCGCCAGCAGACGCGTGAAACTGCGATAATGCTGCTCCGCCAATATGGATGTAGGCGACATGATGGCGGCTTGCGAACCGTTATTGACGATCATGGCAGCGGCTACAGCCGCTACTACGGTTTTGCCTGAACCCACATCGCCTTGCAGGAGTCGGTTCATCGGTCTGCCCAAGTCGAGGTCGGCGCGAATGTCGTTGATCGCGCTTTGCTGCACGGACGTCAACGTGAAGGGCAGGCTTGCGATGCGCGCGCCCAGCCATTCATCCGGGACGGGGAAGCGTTTGGCATCGGCAGATTTCCAGTCACGTTTCTGGCGCAGCACTCCCATCTGCAAATAAAAGATTTCATCAAATCCAAGGCGCTCACGCGCGGCTTTAAGTTTTTCCTGTGAGTCGGGGAAATGCACCTGGATCAACGCTTCGCCAAGCGTCATCAAACGCGCAGAGGAACGAACACTATCGGGCAGCGCATCTGCAACATTGGGCGCCCAATATTCGATCACCTGTTTCATCACCTTGCGCAGCCACTTTTGTGTGATGCGTTCCGTCAATGGGTAAACAGGGACAATGCGGTTGGTATTTAAATTCTCGATGTCAACCGATTCAGTGTCGGGGTTGTTCATCACCAGACGCCCGAGATACTGATCGATCTTGCCGGAAACCGAGAGCGCTTCACCCGGTTTGTGGCGGTTCGCCATCCATGGTTGATTGAAGAAGGACAGTCGAAGCCCACCTGTACCGTCGCTAATGATGGTTTCAACGATCGACGCCTTGCCGCCGCGTATCGGTCGCGTGTGAACGGTTTGCACCGTTCCAATCACAGTGACCTGTTCGCCGTAGAACAAGTTCTTGATCGGTTTGAGTTGTGAATAATCATCGTAACGACGGGGATAAAAATACAGCATATCCCCGAGCGTATGCAATCCCAATCTGGCGAGGGACTGCGCATTGCTCGGACCGACCCCTTGAAGCACTGTTAATTGTGCATCGAGCGCGGCAGGCGTCGCAGAGGTCCTTGCTCCAGGGACGCTTTCGGAGCGCGATGGTGCAATGTGCTGTGGGCGCTGCTGCTGAAATTGTTCTCTGCGCGGCGGTTCAGGCGGCGGAGGTGGCTCGTCTTGGGGAGGCTGAGGCGGACGCGGCCTTTGCTGTCCTTCCACATGCTGGACAGGACGCGTTTTCTGCGCGGCTTCGGGATACGTCTCTCCGATGCGTTTCCACAAACCTTTTAACGCGTCGGCGCGGGACGGTGGAGTGAGCCCGTCGTAGGAGCGGAGTCTCTGCACAACGGCCTGGATGACCTCCTCCTGAAGTTGGTCGGCGCGGGCATCGCCCTCCCAATAATCGAGCATTTTGGCGAGTCCGCCGATGATGGCATTGTTGCTGTATCCGTTCTCATGTTCGAGACGGAAGAATTTGCGTAATTTTTCTAATGAAGGCTGCATGAGAAGTATTTTATCATGGGGATTAAAAAACCCTGCGAAGGACATGTCTTCGCAAGGCTGTGTCTGACACTTGTTCGCTTTGATCAAAATGCCTGCTTGAGATAACTTTCCGCCGCCTTGATAAATTCCTTTGCCCAAGCCAGCATTTCAGTGACTTCTTCTTTTGTAACTTCGGCAAGAATACTGTAATCTCCTAAATTTCTCCGATCCTGTGATTCCATAAGATAGTGGTGAAACTTTGGATTTAATGCATTCGTTTTTGCAAATTCCTTGCCGAAGTTCGCGATTACGGCCGAATGACTTGAAAAAGACATTCCGCGTGAAAACAAAAGCGCCTCAGCCGTATAGAAAAGAGAATAATAAGCACGAGACGCAGCAAAATCAACATCGCCATCTTTAAATAGTTTTGCAGCTACTTTTTGGCTACGTTTGGCTTTTTCCAATAGCGCTTCGACGTCAGGATTCATACTGGCACTGCTTCGCGACGTACATTCATTAAGAATGGTGTTTGCCGATGTTCGAATTGTTCCCTGGAAACAAATGCACGGGAAATTACAACATCATTTTCCAATGATAGAGAAGCTGCTAAATCGGAGCTTAGGCGAAGCATTTCGCTGTAATTAAACTCATTCTTGAGAACAATCAGAATATCAATATCCGAATCGGGTCTCTCGTCGCCGCGCGCACGAGAGCCATAGAGCAAGATACTATGTATTTGATCCCCGTAAATCTGGATCAATTCCTTCTTTAATTGTTTTAGTATCTTTCGGATATTTGAAGACATTTCTCACTCCTGCCTTTATCTTACCGTTTTTCCCCGTCACACGCAACTATTCTATTTTCCCACCGCTGCAAACCCCAGCCCATTCGGACCAACATGCGTACCGATGACGGGGGTTACGTTAACCATCAAAATGTCGCGCGGCACAGATTGGCTGGCTTTTTGCATCACGGCATTGAGGAATTCCTTTGCGCGCGGTTCAGCGCCTGTGTGCAGGATTGCCAGCCTTTCAATTTGTCCCCCCTGTAATAAAAATTTCAACATCCTTCCGTTCGCCTGACTCGTTGTCCGCACGGCGGTAATTGCCTTGACTTCGCCATTTGTTAATTCGATCATCGGCTTGATGTTCAACATGCCGCCCAGGATGGCAACCGCGGCAGGGACGCGTCCACTGCGACGAAGGTTCTGCATGGTGTCCAGCGCGGCAGAGACGTGGAGTCGCCTGCGCGTTGATTCAATGGCATCGAGCGCGGCCTGTAATCCCAGTTCGGCGGCTTCGGCAGCGGCGAGCACCTGAAAGCCAAGCCCCAGCGAAAGGGACGTGCTATCCACAGTAGTGATCCTGTCACCGAAATCCCTGGCAGCCTGGCGTGCGACGTCCAGGATGGATGTCAATGCACCCGCGGCGTGGATCGAGAGGACATGGTCACAGCGGCGCATTAGGAGAGAGTCGTAACGGGTCGAGAATTCGCCGATCGAGGGCGCAGCCGTTGTCGGCTGCTTTTGAATCGTGGGGAGCTGCCTGTAGAAATCCTCGCGCGAGAGTCCTATCCCATCTGCGTATTCCCTTCCATCCAGGACGAGAATGGAGGGAATCACTTCGATTTCGTATTGTTCGATGAAATATTGAGGAAGATCGCAGGTGGAGTCGGTGACGATTCCGATTTTCATTGTTTCTCGCGATCGAGCCAGAGTTCGCGATATTTGCGATTCCAGTCAACCAGGAAGCGATAGGCGATGACGAGTCCACAAGCGAGGGCGATCCAAAATTCAACGCCGCGCAAATTGAGGAGCCAGAACAAGGGCGACATGAGGATGCCGGTAAGAACGCTGGCACGCGCGCCGTGATGAACGGTGGCCGTGAGCGCAAGCAATAACCCCAGACCGACGAGGAAGGCAAACCAGTTCACCGCCAGAAGTGCACCGCCGAACGTGGCAAGTCCCATGCCGCCGCGGAACTGCGCGAAGATGGGCCAGCAATGACCTGCAACTGCCAGCGCGGCGGTGAGTGGGATCATGTAAGCCGAGATCATATCTCATACGCATCAAGCTAAGGGGAAAGTAAGGTGCGCCAATTGAGAGTAGGCATTGGGTTGCTGCCGCCGTTTCTGCTTGAGCGAAAAGCGTTCGACGTGGAGTAAGAAATCATCGAGGGTCTTCGCCAAAGCAATCGCGT
>JBGPNQ010000341.1:0-5868 GCA_041487615.1 Anaerolineae bacterium | reverse complement strand
TTGCGCGTTTTTACAACGTTCCATGCGGCGGCTATATCGGCCTGACCAATTCCAAATTAAACGATGCACAGTCTGGATATGAAACCGGTATGTCTGGCATGGGTGGTATAGTAGGCGGCATGGATATGTTCAACATTGGCGGCTTGATCGACGCGTTGAAGACCTTCGATTTTGCCAAAGCCGTTATTGACGATGAAGTGGCGCAAATGATGAAACGAGTCAAGCGCGGCATTTCGTTTAGTGACGATGATCTTGCTGTTGATCTGATCAAAAAGGTAGGGCCCGGCGGCTCTTATATTGTTGCAAAACACACCATCAGCAGAATGAAGACCGAAGCGGTGATGACTAAAATCGCCGACCGTGATGCGCGTACGATTTGGGAGAAGAAGGGTTCCACCGATACCCAGGCGCGCGCCATGAAAAAGGTCAAGGAAATCATGCTGAATAATACTACCCCGTTGATCTCTCCTGAAGTGGATTCGAAATTGCGCTCGGCCTTCCCTGGTTTGGTGACGGGCGAGCTACTGCCGATCGAATAACATGTCACGCAAACTTCGAATTTTACTGGGCATCCTCATCCTGGCAATTTCCATTTCACTCTTGATTTGGGGATTTCTGCCGGCGCGGCACGAGACTCGTGTCCAGCCGATTCCGCCTGCAGAACTGCAGCTGCCAACCCCGGCATCATTTCGCTTCGATCCCGCTTCGCCACTCAGCGCGGCGCATCCTCAGCCGATTCCTGTCGCGTGAATAAAATGCTCTTTTCTCCCCGTAACAACTTCCCGCTTCTTGTTGCAATCGTCGCATTGCTTGTTGGAACCCTTGCTTGTGCAGGCTCTGCGGCGCCCAATACTTCTTCTGAGCAACCTGGCGCCGCAGAACCAACTGCAATGTTACCTGTTGCCAACCCAACAATGATTGCCGTCACAGCGCAGCCGGCCATGCCTGAACGGCGCTATCTCACATTGGAGTTTCCTCCCAGGATTCACACGGGTGATTCGGATGTTGTCCGCCTGACTCTCGAAGTGGACGATAAGGGAAACATTGTACCGACCGCTGAAGTTGCAGGGAATGTTGTCAGCGGGCAGGTCATCGAAATCCCGAATCTTTATGAAACGCATCATGTCATCGCCGAAGCGCGCTTTGACATTGCCGGTCTTGAGGTCCGTCCCGCTGAATTGATCAGCGCGCCTCTAGCCCAGGGAACATCGGCAACGTTCTTTTGGAGTATTCGGCCCACGGAAGTCGGTGTGTATCGCGGAACAATTTGGCTCTATTTGCGCTTTGTAGATAAAGCCAGCGGCGAGGAGAGCCAGAAGATGGTATCCGCTCAAATTGTCGAGATCGAGGCGACGAATTTCCTAGGTCTATCTGCAAACCTCGCCCGCTCAACTGGAGTGGTTGGATCCATAATTGGAACCATCATCGGTTTCCCGTTCTTTGAGGATATCCTCAAATTCCTGTTGAGGAAACGCGCTAAATAGTAAAATATGACGAAAATCACCCAAAAAATTGACATGCTTTCAACGTTTTCATTTGTTCTTCATGGTACAATCTTGCCGCCAGGAATCTGTTCTTCGATGGAGCATATATGAGTCAGTGGATATACATTGGACTGTTTTTTGTCGTTGGGTTGATTATCCCGGTGGGCGCCATTGCCGTCGCCTGGATCCTTGGACCCAAGAAACCTAATCCCATTAAAAAGACAACTTATGAATGTGGCGTCGAGACGGTAGGTGATAGCTGGGTGCAGTTTAAGGCTCAGTATTACATCTTTGCTCTCGTGTTTTTGGTCTTCGATGTCGAAACAGTCTTCCTTTTCCCATGGGCGGTAAAGCTTGAGCAGTTCGGGTTGTTCGCAGTACTCGAAGGCATCGTCTTCATCCTAATCCTCATTGCAGGCCTCGTATACACCTGGCGCAAGGGGATGCTGGAGTGGGCGTAAATTTTAGTCAATTGAAGAAAAGAGGCTGATTGGATTTATCCATTCAGCCTTTTGTTTGTGTAATAACCTCACCCCATCCCTCTCCATTCAGGAGAGGGGGTAGGAGTAGCAGCTTATGAGTTTTTGGAACGATCCCCTCAAAGTAGCCGCAGATTGGTTGCTGGGCGTCTTCACAGGTTGGGGAATGCCTGAGATCGCCGCAAATATCCTAATTGGCTTTCTCGGTGTTTTGCTCCTCATCACAGTGCTGATGGTACTCGATATTTTCCTCGTCTGGGTGGAGCGCAAGGTTGTTTCGCGCTTCCAGGACCGTATCGGACCGAACCGCGTGGGCCCCTTTGGTTTGATCCAGCCGTTTGCTGACATCATCAAGTTGATCATCAAGGAGGATACGACCCCAGGCGGCGCCGACAAGGTTGTTTATAACATTGCGCCGATGCTCTCGATGATGTCCGTGTTGATTTTGTGGGCGGTAGTGCCTCTGGCTCCCACCATTCTCGGCGTGGATTTGAACATCGGTGTGTTGTACATCATTGCAGCAGGCGCGATTGGTACACTCTCCATTATTATGGCGGGCTGGTCATCGAACAACAAGTTTGCTCTCATCGGCGCCTTCCGTCAGGTGGCGGTGATGGTCTCCTTTGAAATACCGATGCTGACCATGCTGTTGATCCCCACTGTCTTTTCCGGCTCGATGGGAATGAACACCATCATTGAAAAACAAAGCATCTGGTATGTTTTTCTTGCGCCACTTGCTGCGTTGATCTTCCTGATCGCCGCGATTGCCGAGCTCGGGCGTGCTCCCTTCGATATGGCGGAAGGCGAATCGGAATTGGTCTCTGGCTATAACATCGAATACTCGGGCATGAAATTTGGCATGTTCTATGCCGGCGAGCTCTTGCACGCCTTCACGTTCGGTGGCTTCTGGTCTATTCTATTTTTTGGTGGATATCGTTTCTTCGGGCTTGAACAGGTCAGCCCTTTCCTTGCGATTGCGATCATCGTGTTCAAGGCATTCATCGGTTACTGGATCATCATGTGGGTCAAGTACACTTTGCTGCGCATCCGTATCGACCACATGCTTGGTTTCAACTGGAAGTTCCTGACGCCGCTCGCTTTCACTTTGTTGATGGTGACCGCGTTGATGAATGCGTTGCTCGCGGGGACTTCAACCTGGATCTACATCTCGAGCATGTTCCTATCGAACGTTCTTCTCGCCTGGATCGCGACCGAGATTGCGCGCTCCTATAGCCGCAGGGAACGCGAAAGGGTCGAGGGGTCAAAGGCTGCGGTTCTCCCCGAAGCAGCTCATCACTAACCTCACCCCAGCCCCTCTCCTTCGAGGAGAGGGGAGTGGAGATAAAAATATGACTGGTGAACAAATCGCTTTTCTTTTGGTAGCTCTTTTTACGCTCGGCTCCGGCATTATGGTCGTGACGTCGCGCAACCTGGTCCACGCCGCGTTGTGGCTGGTTTCCACGCTCTTTGGTGTGGCGGTGACGTTTGCAGTTTTGAACGCATCTTTTCTTGCTGTTGTTCAGGTTGTTGTTTACATCGGCGCGATCGCCATCCTCTTCATCTTCGCGGTGATGTTGACCCGCAAGGATATGCGCGATCAAGGTGCGCAGCAGAATAGTAATTGGTGGTTCGGCGCATTGCTCGCCGTTCTCACCTTTGTCGGATTGTTCTTCCTGCTTGAGAGTTGGACCGGCTTATCGAAGACCGCGGCAGCCATCCCGTCCGGTTTTGATGGGATGGCGGAGTTGGGCACTGCGTTGACCTCGCCAGACGCGTATGTGCTGCCGTTCGAAGTTGCATCAGTTTTGTTAGTCGCTGCACTCGTGGGCGCGGTCTACGTCGCGTTCAATCGGAAATAGGAGAAGCGCACATGGTTCCACTTTCCTGGTATCTCATTTTTGCCGCTGCGCTCTTTAGCATTGGTTTGTTCGGTGTTCTTTCCCGGAGGAATGCAGTCGCGATCCTGCTCGGCATTGAATTGATGCTTAACTCCGTGAACATCAACCTGGCTGCATTTTGGAGATATGGTGATGTCTCCGTGATGACGGGGCAGGTGTTTGCGATTATCGTCTTCGCGGTCGCCGCAGCGGAAGTGGCTGTAGGGCTCGCGTTGGTCATCTCGGTATATCGCCGCCGCAACACGGTTGTGGCGGATGAAATTGACATGATGAAGTGGTAGGGAAACTATGACGACTGAGACATTGATCTGGCTTATTCCGCTCCCACCCGTTCTGGCGTTCTTTCTGATCGTGCTGTTCACCAACAAAAGCAAGGTGTTAAGCCATACCGTGGCAGTCGGCGCGGCGTTGCTCTCCTGGTTCGGAAGCATGATCGTTTTTGTTCGTGCGCTTGGCGTGCAAGAACTTGGTAAACACCCATTTGAATCCTCAATCAACTGGCTGCCAACAGGTAACACCTGGTTGAAGATTGGCGTGTTGGTCGATCCGCTCACGGCTGCGGTATTGTTTTTCGTGGCATGGACTGTATTGATGATCTTCCTTTACAGTGTTGGCTATCATAATTTTGGTCAACCAGAGGGCGATCATGACCACCCAGGTCTGCCACCCCACGGTGCAACTGTCGAAGAACATGGGAATAAGCATGTTGTTCTGTCTGTCGAGCCGATGTACTCCCGCTTCTTTGCGTTCATCGGTTTGTTTGCATTTGGCATGTTCACTCTTGTCGTCTCCGATAACCTGCTGACGCTGTTCGTAGGTTGGGAGATCATGGGTCTGTGCTCCTATCTCTTGATCGGTTTTTGGTATGCAAAAGAATCTGCTCGCAATGCAGCGATCAAAGCCTTCATGACGACACGCGTCGGCGATGTGTTTATGCTGCTGGGTATTGCATATCTGTATTACGCGACCGGAACACTTTCCTTCCGTCAAATCTTCACTGAGAGCGTGCTGCACACGCTCGCAACAGTTCCGAGTGGTTTCCTTAACTTTTCCGCGGCAGGCTTGATCGGTCTGCTGCTCTTTATTGGCACGGTCGGTAAATCAGCGCAATTCCCGTTGCACGTCTGGCTGCCCGACGCGATGGAAGGTCCGACCCCGGTCAGTGCGATGATCCATGCCGCAACGATGGTGTCGGCAGGTGTCTATGCTATCATCCGCATGTTCCCGTTGATTAGCCTCGATGAAAAGACGATGTCGATCGTAGCATTTATCGGCGCGTTCACCGCGATCTTTGCTGCGACGATTGCGGTGGCACAGAACGATATCAAGCGCGTGCTTGCCTACTCCACGATTTCACAGCTTGGATTCATGATCGCGGCGCTGGGTATCCATGCTTATGTTGCAGCGGTCTTCCATCTGATTACCCATGCCTTCTTCAAGGCATTGCTCTTCCTTGGCTCCGGTTCCGTGATTCACGGCATGGAGCATGGTTTACTCCATACAGGTAATCACGCTGTTGATCCGCAGGACATGTTCAATATGGGCGGCTTGCGCAAGAAGATGCCCATCACGTTTTGGACATTCCTGATCGGCGGATTTGCGCTTTCCGGTTTTCCGATCATTACAGCCGGCTTCTGGTCAAAGGATGAGATCTTCGCAGATGCGTTTGCAAATGGTCACATTTGGATTTTTGCTACTCTCGCTCTTGCGGCGTTTCTGACCGCGTTCTACACCATGCGCCAGATCACATTGACCTTCCTCGGCGAACCCCGCACGGACGAAGCAGAGAATGCGCAGGAGACCCCCTGGACGATGACGGCTCCGCTGGTGACTCTTGCAGTCTTTGCAATTGCCTATGGCTGGGTCGGTATTCCACAAGATTTCATGGGATTGCATCTGGGGCCAAACTGGTTCCATGAGTTTGTTGGGGGGACGTTAGCAGAGCTTCCGGAGACCATTGCATTCAACTGGATACCTTTGCTCACTTCTCTTCTCGTGGCGCTGGGC
>JBGPNQ010000340.1:0-5925 GCA_041487615.1 Anaerolineae bacterium | reverse complement strand
CAGGCAAAATGCCGATTGAGATATTGAAAGAATATCTGCATGAAAAGAAAGTATTGATTGTTCTCGATAACTGCGAACATCTTGTTACTGCCAGCTCTCAGGTGGTAAATACTTTATTGAACGCCGCGCTAAATCTCAAAGTCCTGGCATCGAGCCGTGAGGCGCTTGGTGTCAAAGGTGAACTCTCGTATCCCGTCCCGTCGCTTTCACTGCCTGATCTGAAACACCTCCCCTCAATCGAGCAACTCTCACAGTATGAAGCCGTGCGGCTCTTTATTGACCGCGCCCTGCTTGTCGCCCCACATTTTGTCGTGGATAAAGACAACGCGCCTTTCATCGCCCAAATCTGCCACCGTCTCGACGGCATTCCTCTGGCAATTGAATTGGCCGCGGCTCGTATCAAGATGATGTCCGTTGAACAAATTTCCAAGCGGCTCGATGACCGCTTCCGCTTATTGACCGGCGGCGCACGGACTGCATTACCACGTCAACAGACTCTGCGCGCGTTGATTGATTGGAGTTACGACATCCTATCCGAAAACGAGCGTTTACTTCTACGTCGACTCTCCGTCTTCGCAGGCGGCTGGACTCTCGAAGCCGTGGAAGAAGTGTGTAGCGAACACGCAAAGCGGTCAGTAAACAGTGAGCAATCTGAACCGACTGATCACCGCTTACTGATCACTGACATACTGGACTTACTCACCCAACTCGTCAACAAATCGCTCGTCGTTGTCATGGAAGGTTCACAAAGCGGTGAGACACGTTACCGCATGTTGGAGACCATCCGCCAATATGCGCGGGAGAAATTGCTCGAAGTAGGTGGCAGTGAAATGGTTCGCGATAGGCACCTCGCTTATTTTGTGAAAGTGGCAGAACAAGCCGAGCCTGAACTATATCGCTCTAATCAAGTCTTCTGGTTCAACAAACTGGAAGATGAGATCGATAATATTCGCATGGCAATCGAATGGGCGCTTGCTACCGACGCAAAATCAGGTTTGCAAATATCCATCCTTTGGCGGTTTTGGGTGGCGCACGGTTACTATCGGGAGCTGGGTGAATGGCTGGCAAGGCTTTTGGAACATTACGACACAATTGATGCACTGCGTGTTCAGGCAGTAGTCATTCATGCTTATTGTTTATTTATACAGGGGAATTTTCCCAAGGCAATTAGGCTCGCCCAACAAAGTTTACAAACAGCACGCACACTTTCCAACCAGAAACTTGAGGCGTTCAGCCAGTCTTTCCTGGGAGTATTTACCCTAGCTCAAGGAAACATGAGAGAGGGTATTTCCCTTTTAGAACAGAGTCTTAACATCTATCGCGCCCTCGGAGATAAAATTAGTCAAGCAGAAGTATTGCAACAGCTAGCCAACAATACTAACAACATGGAACGTGCAATAGATTGTTCCAGGGAAAGCCTGAATATCAATCGCGAGTTAGGTAATCTGTTCGGAATTCCACAAAGCCTGACAAAATTAGCTCAATTAGCCATTTGGAAAGGAGATTTTTCCTTGCCCGCTCCCTGGTTGGAAGAAGCGATCACAGTTTCCCGACAAATTGGCAATCAGACAAGTGAAGCGTGGGCCCTCCATGCTTTTGGATCTTTGGCTTATTGGCAGGGTGACTATAAGGGGGCAAATGCATATTTTGAGGAAGAAATCATCCTGATCGAGAAATTTGGGGATCGTTTTCAGACCCTGTGGGCTCACGCCCAGATGGCTTATGTCGTTCTGCGTCAGGGCGATATTCAACGAGCGCGTGAAATGTTTGCAACAAGCATTCGAGATACTCAAAAGGCAGATATGCTGATTGGCACGGTCTATGTTATAGAAGGATTAGCAAGTCTGAGGGTGAATATAGATCAGGTTAAACGCGCTGCGCAGCTATTCGCCTGGGCAGATATCATGCGCGAAAAGATCGGGGATCACCGCCCCCTGAATGAACAGGCTTCCGTTGAAAAAGATTTGGCGGTCATCCATTCCAAAGTGGACGATACTGAATTTACACGTCTCTCCGCAGAAGGGCGTACAATGACAGTCGAGCAGGCGATTGCCCTCGCACTGGAGGAATAAATGTCCCCCGACCAATATAAATTTCAAATGGCGATCCATGATTTCCAGTCCGCGCGGCAACGCGCTGCCGTACAGGAGATCCTGGCGCGTTTCACTGGAAAATCGAATCAACTTTTATCGTATGAAGAAGTAGCCGAAAAGCTAAAACTACATGCCCGCACCGAACGCGGCGTGCAGCACATTCCAGTCGATGCGATTGTCGGCAGTGTGGGACGCAATACCGATTTCACGCGCACTTTTCTGCCGCGCCGGGCAGGCGACCAGGAACGCTGGGCAAATGTCAAAGCCGTGTACATGGACACGAACTCCGGTTCGAGCCTGCCTCCCATCGAAGTATATAAAGTGGGCGAAGTGTATTTTGTGGTGGACGGCAACCACCGCGTCTCCATCGCAAGGCAGGAAAAGTTGACCACCATCGAAGCGCGCGTTATTGAAATCAACACGCCCATCACTCTGACACCCGACGTCCAGCCGGATGATCTGATCGTCAAGTCCGAGTATGCCCAGTTCCTCGAGGATACGCACATCGTTGACCTGCGTCCCAACGTGGATTTAAGTGCGACGATCCCCGGGCAGTATGAAATATTAATGGCGCAGATCTACCTGCAAAAGTTCATTCTGGTGGAGGATCAAAAACTGAATGCTTCGCTTCAGGACGCCGTCGTGGATTGGTACGACAACATTTACATTCCCCTCGCTGAAGCCATTCGCGATCGCGGACTGTTGCACTGGTTCCCTGACCGCACCATCACCGACCTGTACATTTGGATCGCAGAGAACCGCGCCGCGTTGGAGAAAGAGCAGGGGTGGGAGATCCAATCCGATATAGCGGCAACAGATTTGATCCTCGAAAGAAGCGTCACATCCGAGCCTGGCAGTTGGCGCAAGGCGCGCGCAGTCACGCGTTATACTGATCATCTCTTCATGGATATTCTTGTCCCGTTGAGCGGCGACCCCGAAAGTTGGGATTCGCTTGAACAGGCGATCTTCATCGCCCAGCGTGAAGAGGCAAAGATCCACGGTCTGCATCTCGTTGACTCAATCGAGAAAATGGAAAGCCCAGGCGCACTGGCTGTACAGGCACAATTCAATCAAATTTGCGCGGATGCGGACGTGGACGGAAAGCTTTTTATCGAAGCCGGCGAGATCACAAAAAAAATCTGCGAACGCGCCACGATGACCGATCTGATCGTATTGAAGATCGTCCACCCGCCGATGGGCGGCTTGGCATCTTTAAAATCCCCGTTCCGTACGATCATTGTTAATTCGTCCCGTCCTGTGCTGGGCGTTCCCACCAAAGCGACTCAATTCCACCGCGCCTTGCTGGCCTATGATGGAAGTGAACGCGCCAGGGAAGCTTTATTCGTCGCCACCTACCTCGCTGAAATATGGAAAACCGAGCTGCTTGTGTTCACTGCACTGGATGGCGCAAAATCAGCTGCAGATGCGCAGGATCATGTCCGTAAATACCTGGATATTCACGAAGTGGAAGCTGAGTACGTCATCAGCGAACAGGGTGCCATGGACTATCTGCTGAAGACAGTGGAAGAACAGAATGTTGACCTGGTATTGATGGGCAGCCATGGCGGCTCGGTGTTGCAACAGGTATTTGTTGGCAGCGCACTTGACTATATGCTGCGAGAATCCAAAGTCCCAACGTTTATCTGCCATTAATCGAGCTCGAGCCGCCGTCCGCGGCGGCAATCTTGGTGACCCTGCTCCGAGGACGGCGCAGCGAGCATTGCTGTTTTTACATGCCACTGAAAAACCATTCCGGCGTGGGAAGACGCCAATACTTGAATTTGATATACTTGTGCCGCAACAATATGGAATTGTAGTGTTACTTTGAAAATTGTCGACCAAGATGTTACGAAATACCCTCCAACTTAACAAAGTTGCGGTACTACTCATACCTCATTTTCACAAGGAGTTTATATGACCATCTCTGCTCCACGTTGGGATCTCTCCAATGTTTACCCATCATTGGAATCAAAAGAATTCAAAGCCGCTATTGAAAATTACAAAAAACAGGTTGCGGCGCTCGAAAAGTTCTTCAAGAATAAATTGAGCAAGGCAGATGCGAAGACGAAAGCCAGGGAACTGGCGCCGCTGGTCGGCAAAGCCATTGACCAGATCAACAAAATCCAGGGCCTTTCCTCCACGATCGTTCCCTTTATCTACTCTTATGTAACCACCGATTCGCGCGACAAACTGGCGATGAAGACCCTGTCGGAATTTGAGCAGGCCAGCCTGCCCATGGATCAATTGATGACCCAGTTCAAGGCATGGCTAGGCACGGTCGCGCCAAAATTGGATAAGCTGGTCGAGCACAATCAATCCGCCGCTGCCCATGCGTTTATGCTCCGGGAAGCCGCCGAACAGAGCAAATACTTGATGAGTGGCGCAGAGGAGGCGCTCGCCGCGGAACTATCCCTGAGCGGAGGCAATGCCTTCGGCAAGCTTCAGGGTACGGTCACCTCGCAGCTTTCCGTGGACTTTGAGCTGGATGGCAAAACTGAGAAGTTGCCCATTCCCGCGCTGATCAACCTGCGCTCGCATCCCGATGAAGCGACGCGCCACCGCGGCTATGAGGCCGAAAACCAGGCCTGGGATACGGTCAAGGAAACGTTGGCGGCCTGCCTGAACGGGGTCAAGGGCGAAGCGAATACCTTGAACAGGAAACGCGGACGAAAAGACGCGATCCATTCTTCTCTGGATGCCGCGCGCATGGACCGCAAGACTCTCAATGCCATGCTGTCCGCGATGAAAGATTCCTTCCCAATGTTCCGCAGGTACTTTAATGCCAAAGCAAAGAAGATCGGCAAGGAGAAACTCGCCTGGTGGGATGTATTCGCCCCGATGGGCAAGACCGACAAGGTCTATGCATTCGAGGAAGCGCGCGCTTTCATCCTCGAAAACTTTGGAAAATTTTCACCAGACCTGGCGGCATTTGCCAAACGCGCCTTTGACAATAACTGGATCGATGCCGAACAACGCGATGGCAAACGCGGCGGCGCGTTCTGCATGGGTGTGGCAGGTGTGAAGGAAAGCCGCGTGCTCTGCAATTTCGATGGCTCATTCGATCAGGTCAGTACAATTGCCCATGAACTCGGACATGCTTTCCACAATGAATGCGCTTATGTGGCGGGCAAGACCGAACTGCAACAACTCACCCCGATGACGCTCGCCGAAACTGCCTCCACGATGTGTGAGACCATCGTAACGGAAGCAGTCCTCGCATCCACGCAGGATCCGCAGGAGGAGTTGGCCGTGCTCGAAGCGCAGATCCAGGGAGCGTCTCAGGTAGTCGTGGACATTTATTCCCGCTATCTCTTCGAGAAGGAAGTCTTCGAACGCCGCGCGCAGGCGGAACTCTCCGCGGATGATTTCAATGACATCATGGAACGCGCCCAGAAGGAAACCTACGGCGATGGACTCGATGAGCGTTACCTGCAAAAGTTCATGTGGACCTGGAAACCTCATTACTATTCATCAGGTTTATCCTTCTACAACTATCCATACGCGTTTGGTCTTTTATTTGCAACGGGGTTGTATGCCATCTACAAGCAACGCGGCGAGGCATTTGTGGAGGATTACAGGAACCTGCTTGCATACACCGGCGAAGAGACAGCCGCCAACCTTGCGAAGCGCTTCGGCATAGATATCACCCGGCGCAAATTCTGGAAGGATAGCCTTGCCATCATCGGCACGCATATTGATCGGTATTGCGAGTTGTGATACAAGTACCTGCGTGTTTATGAATCCACCTGTGTACCTGTCCATTTGTATGCATATACTGAAACAAAAATGTTGAAAACAAAACTCATCATATCGATATTCGTTTTGCTTCTTG
>JBGPNQ010000339.1:0-5954 GCA_041487615.1 Anaerolineae bacterium | reverse complement strand
CCGATGTACGCGGTTATACGCGGCGGTGCCGTAAACAATGACGGACAGACCAGCGGATTTCTCGCGACTCCAGGACAAGCCGGACAGGAGGAAATGCTTCGTTTGGCGTACCGGAGCGCGGGAGTGTATCCGCACGACGTGCAGTACGTGGAAGCGCATGGAACGGGCACGCGGGCAGGTGATCCTGTTGAACTAGGTGCGTTGGGTGCAGTGATTGGACCCGATCGCAGTGCAGACCAAAAGTGTCTGGTTGGTTCCGTCAAAACGAACTTGGGACATACCGAAGGCGCTGCAGGAGTCGCAGGATTGATCAAGGTCGCCCTGTCGTTGAAAAATGGAGCCATTCCTCCCAGCCTTCATCTGAACGAATTCAATCCTGATATTCCCTGGGATCGATTGAACTTCTCCATTCCCAGAGTTCTGACACCGTGGCGGACCGAAAGTGATGTAATCGCCGGCGTAAGCGCGTTTGGAATTGCTGGCACGAATGCACATATAGTTTTGGCAAATGCTCCGACGAGGCTTGTCTCGGAGATAAGTGATCAAACAACCGAAACATATCTTTTGCCTTTATCTGCACAGACTCCAAAAGCATTAAAGGAACTTGCCGATTCATATCATGAATTATTAGTCAATGAGAATGCCCCTGCACTGCACGATCTTTGTTATACGGTAAGTTGTCGGCGCGCGCATCTTTCCGAACGCCTAACTGTAACGGGAAGATCTCGTCGCGAACTTGCCGATCAATTGACAGCTTTTCTTTCACAGGAATCGTTATTGGAAAATAAGAGGATTGCCGAACAGCCCAAAGTGGCATTCGTTTTTGCGGGACAGGGTGCACAATGGCTGGGCATGGGACGCGAACTCCTGAGACAGAATTCGGTCTTTGCAGAAACACTGGATCAATGTGATCGTGCCATCAGGCATTGGAGCGATTGGTCTCTGCTTGAGCAACTTGCTTTGGATGCTGATGCGCTCGGTTATCGCTTGAACGAGATTGGTGTAATTCAGCCGACCTTGTTTGCAATGGAGATCGCGTTGGCTGCCGTCTGGAGATCCTGGGGCGTTGAGCCGGCAGCGGTGATTGGTCACAGCATGGGAGAGGTTGCTGCCGCGTATGTTGCCGGAGCATTATCCCTCGAGGACGCGACTCGCGTCATCTGTAAGCGGAGTCAGTTAATGCAGCGTACCAGCGGCCAGGGTGCGATGGCTGTGATCGGGCTACCGTACGATGAGACTGAGAAACTCTTGGATGGCAATGAGAACAAGCTTTCGATCGCGGTACAAAACAGTCCGAGGTCAACTGTCATAGCAGGCTCACCCGATGCCCTCGAAAGATTGATGGAAGTCTTGCAAGCTCGTGAGATCTTCTGCCGCCTTATAAAGGTGGATGTGGCTTCCCATAGCCCACAGATGGATGCTATTCGTCCCGAATTGGTTGATTCTTTAGATGGAATTGTGCCTCAAACTACAGCGATTCCATTCTACTCAACGGTCACACAGGATATTAGTAAAGGCGAAACCCTTGATGCGGAGTATTGGGGACGCAATCTGCGCCAGCCGGTGCGTTTTGGGCAGACGATTGCGCGACTGCTGCAGGATGAACACATCATTTTCATCGAAATGAGTCCGCATCCCATATTGCTTTCATCGATTGAGGAGACACGCGCTGAGCTGGAGAAGCCTGCGTATGGAGTTGCATCCCTGCGCCGCGACCAGCCTGAACTGGCAAGCTTGCTGACAGAATTGGGCTCGCTATACATCCTGGGCTACGATGTGGATTGGAAAAAACTCTATCCAAATGGTGGTCAGGTGGTTTCACTGCCTGGCTATCCCTGGCAGAGGGAGCAATATTGGTTTGAAACATCGGCTTCATCGAGGCAGACCCGACCTGGCGCTCACCCACTCCTGGGTCAATACATTCGTTCGGCAACGGGGGAACACATCTGGGAAACAGCTTTCAGTACCAGGCGATTTCCTTATTTGAACGATCATCAAGTGCGCGGCTCTGTTGTCCTCCCTGCTGCTACATATGTTGAAATGGTGATCGCCGCTGGGGCAGAAATTTATGACTCAAAACCATGTCTCATTCAAAATTTTTCATTTCAGGAAGCATTCGTTTTACCCAAAGACGATGATCGAACCATTCAACTCGTGCTGACGCCGGATACAGCGGAATTCCATTTCTATGGTCGGACCAACCAGTCCAATTCGTCCGACTCATGGATCTTGCACGCAAGCGGGAATATCGAACCGGCGCAGGAGACGTCTGTGGAGGATCCTGTATCGCTGAACGCTCTGGTGCCACAACAGGCTGCCATCGCGGCACAGGAATTCTACAGCACTGCGGCGACTCGCGGATTGGAGTACGGTCCCGGCTTTCAAGCCGTTGCACATCTGGCGCAAATAGATAAAGGAATACTTGCGAAGATCAAATTTCCTGAAGATCTGATACCACACACAGCGAAGTATATTCTTCACCCGGTCCTGATTGACGCCTGTTTGCAGGTGTTGCTCGGCATGTTGCCTGCATCGAATGAAGATACTTATTTACCCATATCTCTTGATGGATTTCATATTCAATCCACACCGGACTTCGGCAATGAATTTTGGTGTCATGCCACTCAAAAGAATATCGAACCGGATATCGCCGGGGATCTCATTCTGTTCAATGCCGATGGGCAGGTCATCATGTCCGTTCATGGACTTCGTCTCCGAAGGGTTGAAGGGAAGCAGATAGATATTCGCGATTTCTTCCATGAGATCAAATGGCAGGAAAGCGCAATTCCATTCCACGAACAAAGTGAGTCGAAGAATTGGCTGATCTTCGCGGACCAGCAAGGTACTGGAAAATCACTCGCTGAGAATCTGCAAGGAGATTCTCAAACTTGTACTCTCGTTTTTCCCGGAAGGGAATATCGATCAATAGATGCCGGAGCGTATCTTCTTGATCCATCGCAGCCTGCACACTTCCAGCAACTATTGAAGGATGTGGCCCAACCAATCCACTATATCGTTCATTTGTGGAGTTTGGACAACGATTCCATCCCCTCCATTGAAGATTCGAATCTGTCCAGTATTCTTTACCTGATCCAGGCCATCGCACAAGTGGATTCAGCGGACTCTCCTCGTCTGTGGCTTGGCACGCGCGGGACGCAGACGATTCACGCGCATCCGGAACCTGTTTCCGTTTCGCAATCACCAGTCTGGGGAATGGGCGCAGTGATCGCCAACGAATTCCCGAATCTGCATTGCATCCGGGTAGATCTGAGCCCGAACGTGAGCGAAGGCGAAGTAGAATTGCTTGCGCGCACCCTGCTGTCAACCGATGATGAAGATCAGGTGGCGCTGAGGAATCGTCAGCGATATGTCGCGCGCCTGAAACGGGTTCAAGCTTCGGCTGGGAACGAAGCGGAGAGCATCGTCAAACAGAAGATTGAAAATGATCAACCATTCCAGATATTTGTCACCAGTCCAGGCATGCTGGATCATCTATCCATCAAACCTGTTCTAAGGAAATCGCCCAAATCCGGAGAGATTGAAATAGCCGTGAAAGCGACCGGGCTCAACTTCATGAATGTGATGGCTGCCTTGGGGATCCTTCCGGGATATGAAAATGGTGTCGGCCCGCTTGGCATAGAGTGTTCGGGGATCGTTATAAGAGTTGGTGAGGAAGTCACGGAGTTTCAGGTCGGTGAGGAGGTTGCTGCGATCGCCTTCGACTGTTTGGCATCACACGCCGTGACCGATGCGCAATTGGTGGTGAAAAAACCGACCTTCATGAGTTTCGAAGAAGCGGCGACTATTCCAATTGCATATTTGACGGCCTACTATGCGCTTTATTCGGTTGGAAGATTACAGGCGGGTGAGCGTGTGTTGATCCATTCAGGCACAGGCGGCGTGGGTTTTGCCGCGATCCAACTCGCAAAGCGCGCAGGCGCAGAGATTTTTGCAACTGCCGGGAGCATTGAAAAAAGGGAACACCTTTCTCGAATGGGAATTCCACATGTATTCGACTCGCGTTCGCTTGTATTTGCAGAAGAAGTGCTTAAGATCACGAGAGGCGAAGGCGTTGATGTTGTCCTGAATTCTTTGGCTGGCGCGGCCATAACTAAAGGACTCGAGATTCTGAGACCGTACGGACGATTCCTGGAGATCGGCAAACGTGACATCTACCAGAACAACAAAGTGGGATTGCTGCCCTTCCAGAAGAATCTTTCCTATTCTGCCATCGACCTGGATAAGATGAGCCACGAACGGCCCGATATGGTAGGCAGGATGCTGCATGAGGTATTCCACCTAATTGAAACTCAGGAGATTGCTGCGCTTCCCTTGCAAAGCTTTCCAGTTTCAAAAGCAAGTGATGCCTTCCATTTAATGGCGCAGGCAAAGCATATTGGAAAGATCGTAATTCAATTGGAAGATGCAGATGCTTCATTTGAGCTTCCCGCCGGGGCAACGCCCATTCGTTTTGATGGCACATATCTCATCACCGGCGGGCTGGGTGACCTGGGCCTAACCTTCGCCCAATCACTCGCGCAAGGAGGAGCTCGTCATCTGGTGCTCCTGGGCCGCAGCGAGCCATCAGAAGCCGCGCAAGAGATCATTGATGAACTTCTCGATGCTGGCGTTGAAGTCGTTGCCGTGCAGGCCGATGTGACAGACATCGGTCAACTCTCTGACTTTTTCATGAAAATGAGAGAAACCCTTCCGCCAGTGAGAGGTATCATCCATGCCGCTGGTCTGCTGGCAGATGGAACGATACTGCAGATGGACTGGGAACGCTTCAAACTGGCCCTTGCTCCAAAAGTGATTGGAGCATGGAATCTGCACACACTGACGACCGATCAGCCACTGGATTTCTTCGTTCTATTCTCGTCTGCTACATCCATCCTTGGCATTCCAGGTCAAGTCAACTATGCGGCAGGGAACGCTTTCCTGGATGCGCTAGCCCGATTCCGCCACGCGCAAAATCTCCCTGCCCTGAGTATTAACTGGGGACCCTGGGGTGAGATCGGTCTTGCCTCCTCGCAGGCAAATCGCGGTGCGAGACTTATGCAGCAGGGTCTGAAGAGCATCTCACCTGCAGAAGGTCTCAATGCGTTGTCAGTGGCAATGGCACAGGCGAGTCCACAAATCAGTGTGATGCACCTGGATGCAAAGAAGTGGTGCGCCGCGCAGCCCGCGGCCGCGCGTTCTGGTTTCTTCAAAGAATTACTGACCCCAACAATCCATGGATCAGATAACTCAAGGCCACAGAGCAAAAATATCCGCGCAGAATTAATGGCAGTTCATTCAGGCAAGCAGCGACGCACGTTATTTGAAACTCATATCCGTGAACAGGTCGCTCACGTTTTACGACTTGCTCCGTCACGCGTCCCGGTTGAAAAACCGTTTAGAACGTTGGGGCTCGATTCGTTGATGTCTATTGAACTGCGTAATCGGCTCGAGGACAGCCTGAGCGTACCCATTTCTGCTGGTCTCATCTGGAACTACCCCACTGTTCGCGTGCTGGCAAAGATCATGGCAGAGAAGATCGGTATTTCATTTGAACAGGACGAAGAACCTGCTGAAAAATCTTCCGACGGGGTCACAAAGGCGCAACACGCGACAGGCAATCAGGAAACGACTGGGATCGATATTGAGAATCTTTCCAAGGCTGAGTTGGATGCTCAGCTGCAGGAAGAATTGGATGCGCTTGAAGATCTCCTGGGAGATAACTGAGATGACCAACACTCCGGAAAGCCCAAAAGAACTTGATCAACTAAAGCAAGCACTGGCCGCACTCAAGAAAGCCCGCGCCCGCCTGGATGCGATGGAAAAATCCGAGAAGCAACCGATCGCGATCATTGGCATGGGCTGTCGTTTTCCAGGGTCGGCAAATTCTCCGGAGGCGTTTTGGCAATTACTGGAGAGCGGTACGGATGCCATTTCACAGGTACCCGGAGACCGAT
>JBGPNQ010000338.1:0-6007 GCA_041487615.1 Anaerolineae bacterium | reverse complement strand
CTCGAAGGGACTCAAAGCCATCGTGTTCGACAACGCCGGTGGAAAGAAGCCGCCGATCGTCGATCCAGAGGCGTTCAAAATCGCACAGAAGGATTATACAAAGGCAGTGCTGGAACATCCGCAATCCATCACCTATCGGGATTATGGAACCGCCGCAATTGCACCAATGTGCCAGAGTTTTGCCGCGCTGACCGTGAAGAACTTCTCGCGCGGCACATTCGAAAAGGCCGAAAATATCGGTGGTGATGCTTTGCGTGAATTTACCTTGACGCGCGGCAAGCCGTCCGATCCGTCCCATGCCTGCATGGCGGGATGCACGATCAAATGCTCGAATGTGTTCGGTGGGGAGGACGGCAAGGTCATCGTTTCGCCGTTGGAATACGAGACGATTGGTCTAATGGGTGTGAATCTTGAGATCGATTCACTGGATTCAATCGGACGGTTGAACTGGCAGGTCAATGACCTGGGACTCGATTCAATCGAAATCGGCAGTGCTCTGGGGGTTGCCGCGGAAGCCGGGTTGATGCAATGGGGTGATGAATCGGGCGCGTTGAAGTTGATCGACGAGATCCGCCAAGGCACCGAATTGGGACGTTTGCTCGGTAATGGCGCGGTTGGCGTGGGCAAAGCGTACAACATCGAACGTGTCCCGGCCGTAAAGGGACAGTCCATGTCGGGCTACGAACCGCGCTCGATCAAGGGAACAGGCGTGACCTATGCTACGACTCCTCAGGGTGCGGATCACACTGCGGGACTCACCATCCGCGCGAAGATCAACCATCTCGACCCAACTGTTCAAAAAGATGCGTCGCTCAATGCGCAGTTGAACATGGCTGGTTATGACACGCTAGGAGCCTGTATCTTCGCTGGCTTTGGATACGCCTCAACACCTGATGGCGTCGTCAGCCGTTTGCTCAAAGCGCGCTACGGCTGGGAAAACCTGCCTGATAATGTTCTACAGTCATTGGGTAAGGAAACCATCAAGATGGAGCGCGAATTCAACAAACGTGCCGGTTTCACGGCAAAAGATGACCGCCTGCCTGAATGGATGACAAAAGAAGCCATCCCCGAAAACGGAGCGGTCTTTGATGTGAGCGAAGAAGTGCTCGATCATATTTTCGATGGAATAGAGTAAAACGTAAATGTCCGGTTGCTCCAGGAACCCGGACATTTTTTTGAGTCACCTATTGAATTCAGTTCTGATTTGGCGTATTATGTACTTGGCGATCGACTCAGCAATCTCCGAAGTAACGCCGACTTGGTGGTTCTTTGTAACAAGGAGGATTGAGTGGCTGATGGTCATGGGCGGAAATGGTCCCACGTTGACTCACGATGTGCCTTGGGATTGCGTTATTTTTTCAATTATCTCTCGAGATCAGAAATGGATAAGTTGTGAAATGGACGGCCGCGGCGGCCGTGATTTTTCGTATTCCAGAGGGTCGTAAACCAGATTTACAAAAGGAGCATATTATGATCGCAATCGAACGAACGACTCAGAAGGTCTA
This sequence comes from Anaerolineae bacterium, assembly GCA_041487615.1. GTDB lineage: Bacteria > Chloroflexota > Anaerolineae > Anaerolineales > Villigracilaceae > Defluviilinea. The sequence continues at coordinate 4,502 of JBGPNQ010000338.1, read as the reverse complement.
CCCGGGCAAATGGGCAGAATTGGAGGAGATCGATAAGAAGTTCAACGAGGTAGAGCTTGGAGCGGGCTTCCCGCAAAAGAAACGCTTCCAGTGCGTGCTTGGCGGACTCGATCAGAACACTCTCATCATCGAGAGACAATGGGACTCCCTGGCTGTGATGGAGTCCACATATGAAAAAATCCTGGCAAATCCAGCCTACCAAGCGCTTGAGAAGCAAGTTGCTTCAATCGTAGAGAGCTCGCGGACCGAGGTGTATACGCCGGTGCCATAAGTGTGAAATAAAAAGTAGTGCTTGTCTCTCGAAGTACCAGTATCCAGCCGCCGCTATCTTATGTTGTAAATGAGAGAACTCCTGAAAAGGGGTTTTCTTGTTTACAGAGTAGAATCCTGTTATTACATTGAAGTAAGCAGGCTATAATGGATTGGACTACTCCCATGGTTGGTGCAATGCCTGGGGCAATTATGAACGTTTCCTTTTCAACTGTTTATAGTCATGGGTATCATTATGAGAAGAGCATCATGCAACTGGTGAAGTCGGGCGGTCATTCAGTAGTTGTGAAGAAGATGAAGCATAGATGTTAGGAGACCAAAATGCAGAAATGGGAATATAGGACAATCTCACAGGGAATTCACAAGACAACAGGAGCCTGGTATTGGATTGGCAGTGAGGATGATGGTGACGTGCGAAGCGAATTGGAGCGATTGAACGAGCTGGGCAACGAAGGATGGGAACTTGTCAATGTGGTAACTTCAACGATAAGCGGTCGAATGGAAATGGATTTTTATTTCAAGCGGCCTATCGAATGAATAGCTCCTCTTACGCAAGTTACCCATACGATACGTAACATTGTTAAGCAATAACTCCCCTTTCGGGGGAGTTCTGAAGAATTGAGCCACCGATCGGATTTGAACCGATGACCTGCCGATTACGAATCGGCTGCACTGCCAACTGTGCTACGGTGGCGTTTTGACCCTTATATCTTGGGTCTTTTCACTCATTAGTATTGTTCTGCCCATATATGGGGGTGTTCAACTAATGAATAATCGTCTGCTTATCAAAGCAGACACAGTTGCGTATTTTATACCTAGATCAATCAAAAATCAATAGTTGAAATCAAAACTAGCAAATGCTCTGATTAGGAGAACCTTTGGTGTTTACGAGAGTGGCTCACTGCTGTGATTCTTCGTTGAATCTTCATCAAGGATCCAGACGGTGAGTTGAAAATGACGGGGAAGCTCACAACTAAAGTAATTCGTCACGCGACTCCAAGTCGACAGGAACGAAGATCAAAGCCAATTAAAACAAAAAAGCAGGATAATCTGCCTCAGAAAATCTGGGCTCTGTAGGAATTGCCGTGAATTAGGCATATATAGTGGTGGCAGCGAATAAGCGGTAACCAGATAGGTCAAGATAGATGCGTTGGAACAAGTGCGTGAGATTGAAAATACCATAGCAACGTCGCTTAAGGACTTTGACCTTGTTATTGAACCCTTCCACGAAGCCGCTGTTTTCTCGATGAACAAAAAAGTTGGTGATCTCCTCCCACCAGTGACGAAGCAGACGGATGAAGTTATCGAAACAAAGTAAGCCGCTTTTTTCCACTTGCCATATCCACCGGAGAATTTTGGATTGGGCTTGTTTCTTGGATACGTTCATATCATAGATAGCGGTGAAGTCTTCCCGAAAATCATAGGCTTGCTTGGCACTCGGAGAATAGGCAAAGAACGCGCGCAAGGTCTTTCGTTCTTCTTTCTTCAGATCTTTGGCGTTTTTTCGAAACGCTCGGAAACTGCCATTGAGTTTTCCCTGGCACCGCCCGCCAGGGCAGGTGTGATATTCTTCTTTTGGCAATTCTTTCTTCAAACGCTGCAGCTCCGTTTTTCTGATCTGGTCTGCCGCATCCCGATACTGTCTGGCAACATGAAAGCGATCGGCGACGAGGCGTGCGCTTGGAATTTCCTCACGCACAGCTTCCCTATAGGCTTCCCACAGATCACAAGACACCGCCTGTATGGCTTGCAGGATTCTTTGTGGAACCAAGCGGAAATACTCTACCACCACAGCTTTTTCGTGCCCAGGCAGAACACCCATGGCGCCATGGCGCCACGCCATCGCGCAATCGTCCCGTCACCAACGTCACATACTTGCCCTGCCCTTTCCTTAGCGCAATTTCATCCAACCCAAGAATCTCAATCTCCGTTATCGTTGTCCAATCCACGCTCGTTTCAATTCGCCGCGCCAGCGCCCCAGCGACCCGATCATAGGATAGCCCTTCCTTGACGCTGACATCTTCCACGGTCGAGTTCACTAACTGCAACAGGATGTGGTCGTCGTACGCAAAACTATGCGGGCTGTTTCCATCACCCCATTCCAAAACTTGGGTCGTTGTTGGATGACCCTCGCAGCTCTGACATCGATACCGATTGGGACGGTAACGTAGATAGGTTGGACGCCCAAACGCTGGTAAGTGTCTGATCGTTACCCATTCATCTCGTCCATGTAGTTTCGTAATCCATTTCCCACACTGCCGACATCGCGTTCCTGCTTTTGTGCTTTCAAGGGTTATGATAATTTCCCCACGTTCATTCAGAGAAGTTTGTAAGACCCGAACATCCGCAATGTCGAGTGGGATTGTGATTTGGGCTTTTGTCATTCGTTTATCCGTGTTCTGCAGACCCACGCTGCATTTTGGCCATGATTTTATCGCCTTTTCACACCCCCATATCTGGCGCCTATCACGGCAATTCCCAATGAGCCAAAATCTGGGTTCTGCTCTCTACCCGACTCCCGACCGTAATGGCAAAGTATATGGCTATCTCAACCTGTACAGCAGTTACCATAAACCCAACTCATTCCTGCCATGCGGCAAAAGCCAAGAGCAAAGTTGTGAGTAAAATAGGCAGGAAAGCTTTTAGTTTGTAAAGGTAGCCACCCGAAGAAATAAACCATGAAACACTCGAAAAAAGATATACTGTGGTTTTACAGGTGGTTATACACAGTCTCCGCGTTGAGAAGTGGATAAGAATTGCCACGCTTGTGAGCGAGCAAGTGAGGTAAGAAATGCCAAACTACGTCTTAGTGCATGGTGGGTGGTTTGGGGCCTGGTGCTGGGATAAGGTCGTTCCTTTGTTACAGGCCGCGGGTCATTCCGTTTATACGCCGACACTTACGGGACTAGGGGAACAGGCGGCGCTCTTGACCCCTGAGATTGGACTCGATACGCACATTCAAGATGTGGTCAACCTCATGGAGACGAACGATTTGCAGCAGGTGATCCTCGTGGGGCACAGCTATTCGGGGATGGTGATCACCGGGGTTGCGGATCGTGTCCCAGGTCGCATCGCGCATCTGGTTTATCTGGATGCTTTCCTCCCGCGTGACGGGCAATCTATCGCCGATATTTCGCCACTTGTGGGCACGATGCTCCGGCGAGAGGCGAACAAAAACGGGGATGGCTGGCGGGTCAATCCGCCGCGGGGAAGGGGTGGAGCGTTTGGCATTACGGAGGAACCCGACTTGAGCCGCGTGCGCTCCAAAGTAACTCCCCAATCATTAAAGACATTTCTTCAACCGGTGCATATCACCCATCCGGACGCCGTTGCCGCGATCCCGCACACGTTTATTGAGTGTACCCGTCGCGGGGTGATCGTTTGGTTGATGCGCCGAACCTTGATGCGTGGCTCGCTCCCGCCCAACGAACCGGGTTGGAGTCGGCGGACACTTGCGACGGACCACATGGCGATGATTATCGCGCCACAAGCAGTGGCCGACCTGCTGCTTGAATTCGCCTGACAGCACAAGGACCCACGACCTTCTCGTCTCAAAAATCGCTCCGGGTTGTCTCCTTGAACCCGCCGAATGAGAACGTATGTTTAATGTGACATTGTCGAGGTAGTGCCAGTACCTCGCTTTCGAGGCGTCGGGAATCGAGCAGAAAACAGAACCGTGCTTGAATTCTAACAAGTCTTTGCAAGGGCCGTGCGCGCCGCTTTTCAGGCTTGATTCAAGCGAGAAGTTTTGTTCCGTTTCGTTGGCTGGTTCTTCCATCCAACCACTAACACATGCCTTGGCGCGCCCTTCTAAAATAATCTCATTGTTGTTTCTGTCAAAATCAGGGATACATACTTGAAATGACCAAAAGAACCGATCAGGATAAGTACACTACTTGCTCCAAGTTGCTAGACGAAGGAAAGTATGTCGAAGCAGTAAGACTGGCTAAATCGCTATCCAATGCCCCTTTTCGTGCCGCTATATTTATTGATGGTGGATTTGCTTTAGGCGATTCGAGCAAAGTCAGAAAGGGTACAAAGATATTTGAAGAAATGTTGCTTGCAGACGCATCCGCGAGTGACATTACTAAATGCTCGATAGCGTACAATGCAGCTAATGGATATAGTTCTCTTTATTTTTTGAATCGAATTAGTGGCCAGTCTGTCACTCCTCCGAATGACGGAATGTGTCAATGATTGATACTGTTGGCGAAATCATAGTGGGTGGATAG
>JBGPNQ010000337.1:0-6042 GCA_041487615.1 Anaerolineae bacterium | reverse complement strand
CCAAATTGATGAAATTTCAATCATGCCAAAAGTTGTGGAAGCAGTGACCTCTGTTGTGGATGTCCCACTTTGTATCGATTCAAATGATCCCAAGATCCTTGAAGCCGGCCTCAGAATCGCCTCAGGAAAACCGTTAGTGAATTCAGTAAACGGCGAAGAAAAACAACTGGTGACTGTTCTCCCGATCGTCAAAGCCAGAGGCGCCGCGGTGATCGGTTTAACGATTGCCGATAATGGCATTCCGAGCACGGCTGAAGAAAGGCTTGCGGCGGCGGGAAAGATCATTGAGCGCGCTACAAAGATGGGTATCCCCATCGAAGATATCATCATTGACCCGCTGGCAATGACAGTTGGTCACAACAGTAACGCGGCGATGGTCACACTGAAAACCATTGATTTGGTGAAAAAGGAATTTGGAGTGAACATTAGCCTGGGTGCAAGCAATGTTTCATTTGGACTGCCCGACCGCCATTCAGTGAACAGTATCTTCCTTGCACTCGCGATTCAAGCAGGCGCGACTTGTGCAATTACTGATCCCATAAAGCTAGGCAGCGCGATCCGCGCGACGGACTTATTACTTGGTAAAGACGAGAATTCTATACGCTATCTACGGTATTTCCGTTCGACAGAAAAACTAAGAGAGCAGGAAGCCGCCACAAAGGCATAATTTATATACCTACAATCACATTTTGAATTTCCCGTAGTGCTGATTTGGCAGTAGATTTATTGCCGATCTTTGAATCCAGGGCCTTCATTGAATCCTGGCTTGAGAACTTTCATGCAAACATCGAACGGTTTATCACCGACTACATAACCCAATCATCCTCCAGTTTAGAAGAGCACATGCAAAACTGTGAACATTCTGTAAATATCGGCGTGCTGGAACGTATTTTTCATGTGCAGTTGTCGAACTGAATAGTATGATCGTCGAAGCAGAATGGATTGACTCATTATCTTCTAAAAAGAGTTTTTCATCTCCAGTGCGGACTTCAATACCTTTGGCAGCTCGCCGGAATACGTCAGCACCAATCTCTGCCCTGCCCTCGTCGCGGCCATGTAAAGCTTGCGGGTGTTGTCGCGGATCAATCCTTCCCGTTCTTCATCGGATAACCGCAAAGATTGTTCTTCTTCAAAAAGCAATCGCAGTCCTACCAGGAAAACAATCGGGCTTTCCAGTCCTGCGCCTGCATTGATGGTGGTCACCCGTACGTAATCACCGGGATAATTATCCTTCGGATCGAGCGCGGCATTTTTGCCGAGCCGGTCATCGATGGCCTGGATGAGATTTTTCACACCCCACCCATCACTGTGAAGCAAAAGCAGATGTTTCTTGGGAAATCCCTGTTTCACCAGGCCGGTCACTTCATTGGCAACTCGGGTGATCTCGTCCTGTGGGCTGGTAAGGGTTATGATCTGAGGGAAAGCTCCATTCGGCATGTTGAGTAAATCTGGAACGAGAATATCATCATCCTTTTCGTCAGCGAGGCGCAAACGATAGAGCAGGGTGGCAAACTGCATGATCTCTCGTGTCGTGCGATAACTGTGACGAAGATTGTGAGTGTGGCCGCGCGCTTCCAATCCAAGCGACTTCCAGGATGCGCTGCGGCCTAAAAATCCCTGCGTCGGATCCGCCACCAGGAAGAGATGTCCATTACGTGGATTGAGCAGCTTCTGGAGCAATCGCATCCACAGGGGCGCGAAGAACTGAGCTTCATCGACCAGGATGATGTCGTACTTTGGAAATTCCACTTGACCATTTTCTGAGAACTGCCAGAGGAGTCTGGGAACGTCACCCCAGTCCAACGCGCCTCTTTTCTCCAGGGACAGTTGGTATGTTTGCGAGGCATCGAACACACGCTGACGCTGTTCTCCGTTCAACGGAAACCCGCGCCCGCGCCGGTCGGCATCAATATATGCTTCGCGGGTTAGCGGGATTTGGTCCTTCAACCAATCCACTTCACTTCCAAACATACTGGCTGAGATCGTTGATTTTTGCAGATGAGCCCCCCAGGTCTCTTCAATGACTTTTCTCCGCGCGTTCAGCTTCAGTGGCTCGATCCATTTTGATTGCTTCGGCCAGTGATGGTAGCACCAGCCATTGAACGTCCGCCACTCGATGTTTTCTGGCGAGCGGCCTTCGAGGCGCGTGAAGCGCCCTTCCATATCGCGGTTTAACGGGCGATTGTGTGTCAGCACCAGGAATTTTTTGTTTGGATACAAATGGTATAAGAGGCGCAGGCGATACAACAGGATGAGTGTCTTGCCGCTGCCTGCGACTCCGTTGATGATGTTGAGTCGCAAATCGTTGGGAAGAGCCTGATCGTCGGCCGGCAATTCAAGGTCCGTTTTGACCGCTGTTTCCTGATCGTAATCCAGCAAGTAATCCGTCAAGCCGGCTTGCATGCGTCGCTCAATTGGCGGACGGACTGTCATCTCGGCGGGGACGACCACCTCCGGAGTAAATCGCTGGCGAAGTTTCTCCAACCAGATCCCATCCATTGGAGCGGCTGGGAAATACTCATCCCACGTAAGGCTGGCGTCTAATTGAAGATTCTCTTTTCCAACCCAGTGTGGTTCACCCATTCGTCGTTCCCGCCGACTTGCCAGAACCTGATTATGCGGAATGTTTGGAAAGATAACCAATGTTTCAATGTTTTGGTTTGAAGGCAAGTTCAAATCTTGGACGAATCTTTCCAGCAATCCGTTTTCGCCCTCGCCCAACTGTTTTCGATCATCTTGAATCAACAACATCTGCGCGGCTGTGCTGGTCTGATCTGCCGTGGCGGAACTGACTTTGATCAACAATGCTTTGCCGTGTTCATCCAGAACGAGAAAATCAGGCGCGTCGATTTGCCAGGGTGCCAGGTGATGCCAGACGTAGAATGTATCGGACAGGGACTTGAGCGCCCGAAAGACGCGCAGGACTTCCTTAGGTATTGTTTGTGGCGGAGTTTCAGGAAGGATGTGAGCCATGAGGTTTAATCCAGAATGCCGTCCGGGACCGTGATTTGCTGACAGCTGCCAATCAGGTCGCGGAGCATCTCCATTGTCTCTTTCTGGTTTTCATCATATTGATCCGCATCGAGCATGTGATGGCTGCCGACCAGGATCAACTTGGTGCGCGGACGCGTCACGGCGACATTGAGGCGCTGAGGTTGGAAGAGGAAGTCTGCCATTTGCGCCGCGAATTTTGCACTGGCTGTGGCAAATGAAACGATGACCACCTCACGTTCCTGCCCTTGCATGCGTTCAACCGTATCCACCACGAGACGATTGGCAAGTTCACTGTCCAGCAGGTTCCTTCGGATCAGACTGCGGATCAAGCGACTCTGGGCTCGATAAGGGACGACAACCCCGATGTCCTCTGGCGAGACGTCCCGCATGAACAGGGAAAGGATCAGCTCCATGACGACATCCGCTTCGATCCGGCTGCGCACCGTGGTGTTTTGATGGCAAAGGTCGAGGAAGACCGCAGGTGCTTCTGGATCCAGGACCATGTCCCAGCGGGTAGCTTCGGGAGATAGACTTAGGCGTCTCGTGGCAGCTTCTTCACTTGGTTTGAGTTCGTTGTGATAGAACGTCCGGCTCGGCCACTGCGTCAACACGTCGTTCAACCGGTAGGTCACATCCAGCATGGTTTCGTGGCCGCGGCCTGAGAGATAACCAAAGATGGATGCTGGTTTCGCGTCTGGTGAGGAAAAGGCCGTGACCGGTGGAAGCTGGTTTTCATCGCCGATGAAAATATATTTACTGCCTGCCAACATTCCCATGATGGCGAGCGGCAGCGTGATCTGCGAGGCTTCGTCAAACAACACCACATCGAATTCCACGCCGGATAGCCTTCGGGATTGCAGGGCGAATGGTGTGGCACCGATCACATATCCACCGCTATTTTCGCCAAAGCGGGATTGATCAAACCTCTCGAAGTTTGGGACATCAAGATCTCCCGCATGCCGTCCCTCACCAATTTTGCAGACGGGAATCGTATCGTCCACCTTGGGGATTTTGTTAAGCGCATTGTGGATGGCGCGATGGGTGAGGGCAGTGACAAAGACGCGGCGACCATCTTCCACCAGAAGGCGCGCCAGGTGAGCGAGCATGAGGGTCTTGCCTGTGCCGGGTGGACCCTGAATGAGATGGAGCAAATCTGTCGCATAAGATAGCGCCACGGCCTCGACCTGGCTCTCGTTAAGTCCGGAATCCTGCAATTCATGACGGGCGCGCTCATAACGGGCGTAATCTATTTTAGGTGTCAGGGAATTCTGAAGCAAAGGCAGGATCGTGGATCGTCCCAGCTGAGAATCGGCAGCAGCGTTCAACGCATCCAGATAAAACGGGCTGCAGTCGAACCAATTCTGGTCCATGACCCAGCCGTCCGATCGGGATATCAGGAAATATTCGTTGCCGCGGATCAGGCTCACTTCCAGGTCGGTCTCCCCATCGTATTGCAGCTCGCAGTGCAAGGCATCCGGATCATGGGGATCATCTCGATGTAAGAGGACCAGGTCCCCTTCACGGAAGCGCGAGTCGTTTGTAGCACACGAGATCCGGGCAATGCCGTTCTTCATCTGCTCGGCATGCAGTCCTTCGATAGCCCACCCCCGCGCGACCCGCTCCTGAAGCGGACGGGACCACTGCTGTTCTAATGCGCGATGTTGAACATCTGCTTCGTGTTGGACGAACTTGCGGAGCCTTTGCAGAAATTCTGTAGGAGATGTGTTCATATCTTGATGAGAACCCCATTGTAACTGCAAGATGGCTTACTTCTTGCGTTGAACATCCTGCCTTTTGTCTATCGGACCCCAATGTGCCGGGGTGTAGTGAACTTCCAATCGTTCCTTGAAACCATGTACGTGATCAAGTACATTTTCCATGAGCAATGGTTCTTTATCCCGTTTGCGCCAACTGGACGGCTCAAGAATTCCCAGCACGAGATATTCATTTCCAATGATTTCTGGCTGGCGTTTCTCGTAGGTCATTGCCAGCATATGCTCAATTTCATCCTGGTGGACGATCAGAATATCACAGGCCGGGCAATAACGGCAATGTTTGTTGATTGTTGTAGGATAATGCGATTGAACGTGGATAAAGAGGGGTACTTTGCGAATCAACATTTTGCTTTCACAGTTCGGGCAGGTGGAAAACCGCACGTCTGTGTGCGGGTTCAGGATGAATCGGTACATTGGCGGCAACTTGCCAACTCGTGTAAGTTTAGGCTTCTTTCTCATATTATTCGGGCTTATACTGTGCATAAAGTTTATCATCAATCGAAGTGCTGCAATGAGCGAATACCAACATTACGAATGGCAAACCCTTGGATGACCGCTAACCGCCGCCGAGCAAACGGCGGTGAACGGGCTTTCCAGTCACATTGATGTCACATCCAGCCAGGCAATTGTTACCTATGAATGGGGCGATTTCAAACATGATCCCATACAGGTACCGGCAAAATACTTCGATGCCCATCTCTACATCACCAATAGGGGTACTCGCCATTTGGCATTCCGCTTCCCCGGCGGGCTCCTGGATGTCAGGACGATCGAGCCTTACACGGATGAGGATCACATCCGCATCAAAACCATCGGCAATGTTCAAATACTGGAAATCGAGATAAATGAAGAAGGTGGCTGGAGTCTTGGAGAAAGTGCCGCGGCTCGGTCAGGGGCTGAGACGAACTCCGCGGCGATAGAAGCTAACAAACTGCTCTCATTGTCACACATATAAGGATCATAGAAGAGAGGACTCTAATATTAATTCTTGCAATAAACTTTACCAAATCTTCATAATTGCTTTACAGCCCCTTTAACTCACAAAAGTAAACTGTGGTTATAAAACAACACACGCATGTGTGAATCGAACTAATAGGAGACCACAGAAATGAACAAAACAATTAGTACAACCCTGACCGTTATAGCAATGCTTGCGATTGCTGGCGTCATCTTTTTCGCTGGGACCATGTATGCCCGTGCCAATGCCTTTGGCCCCTCCATGATGGGTGGGTATGGCCGGAATAATGACAACGCCTACGGTCCCAGCATGATG
>JBGPNQ010000336.1:0-6045 GCA_041487615.1 Anaerolineae bacterium | reverse complement strand
GAAAAACGCAATTTTTCGAGTTTGCCTATTGTATTTGTCGTTATTAAGTGCTACAGTGTTATTAGTCGGGTTATCCTTTTCGTGGGGAGGGAAATATTCTGAAATTTTCGGAAAGGCGCTACCTAGTAGTCCATCAAGAGTGATTTTTTGAAAGATGCCAAATGGTGATAAAGCAAATTCACCGGAGGCACAGAATGAAAAGTTACAAAGTTCAACACACCCAGGAAGAGCGTTCAGAACTCCAGACGCTTTCATCCGGTGTAGCATCGGCTCGTAAACTGATGCGAGCCAGAATTCTGCTCAAAGTGGATGAGGGGCGCACCAAGAGCGGATCCAGTCGGGTGTTGGATGTAACGAACGATACCATTACGAATGTGTGTCGCTCCTTTCAAACGCAAAGGCCGGCAGTGATTGAACGCAAGAACCCGGCTCGTGAGTTCGACCATAGCCTGGATGGTGAAGCGAAGCCCATTTGATTGCCATCGCTTGTAGCGCACCTCCAGAAGGACGAGAGCGTTGGAGCTTGCGGTTGCTCCAGACGGAGATGGTTAAGCGCAAGTATGTGGATGAGGTGTCTCACGAAACTGTTCGCACCGCACTCAAACAAACGAACTTAAGCCCTGGTTGAAGGAAGCGTGGTGCATTCCTCCGAAAGCGGACGCCGCGTTTGTATGTCAGATGGAAGACGTTTTGGATGTGTACAAGCGTCCATACGACCCAAAACGCCCTCAAATCTGTATGGATGAAATGCCCAAACAACTCCTAGCGGAGAAGTATGCTCCTTTGCCAATCCAGCCCGGACAACAACGCAAACAACATTATGAGTATGAACGACATGGCACTGCGAACCTCTTTATGCTCTTCGAACCGTTAGCAGGCAAGCGTTACATCCAAACCAATTCAAAGCGCAAAGCCGTCGATTGGGCGCAGGTGATGAAAACTTTATCGGATGAACTGTATCCCGAGGCAGAGATGATCGTGCTGGTCATGGATAATCTCAACACCCACAAGCTGGCTTCCTTTTACGAGACCTTCGAGCCGGATGAAGCACATCGTTTGAGCAGAAGATTCGAAATTCACTACACGCCCGAGCATGACAGTTGGTTGAACATGGCTGAAATCGAATTCAGCGCTCTAGTGCGTCAATGTCTGGATCGCCGTATTCCAGATCAAAAAACGCTCAATTCGGAGGCGCAAACTTGGGCAAAAGATCGGAACAATATGGTTGTTAAGGTAGATTGGCGTTTTACTACCGCCGACGCCCGCATCAAGCTCAAACATTTTTATCCAAAAATTCAGGTTTGACAGACTACTAGGTTGTTCATAATACGGTTGCTCAAACGCTGCCGTAATCGGCATTTGAGTTGGGAAGGCGGTATGCCATGGCAATTACCTCTTTTCAGATTGAACCTCAAGATCCTCAGGCACCGGGGGGCTTGTGTAATCTAAGTATCACTTTTGAAATCCCACCAAAAGAGAATGTACACGCGTTCGGATTCTTTGTTGGTGATATTTTGGTAGGCAGTCTCGTTGATAATGCCGGTCTCAAGTCAGGAACATACAATGTTCAGTGCGACCTTTCCAGGCTTGGTGATGGCCCCAGTTTACTTGTTGTTAAGGCCTATGAATTACCTGATAACACCCCTGTATTCGAATCGGAAGCCATAACCATACTTGTCACAAAAGCAGGTGCGGCCAAACCAGAACCAGGATATTTCTGGCTAAGATTAACAAACCCACCAGCCGATGGCCGCGCCAAACCCGAGATTTCCGGAAGTATCGTGGATATGAACGGGGCACCGTTGGCCGGAGAGGTATGGCTTGTAACAGTTACCGTGGATGGTCAGCCAGCCAAGGGTGCAACCGTTACAGGGGCTGATGTTCGGTTTGTGCCAATTGACCCCCTAAGAGAGGGCATGCGGCGGATCGAATTTACAGTACTCTCTGCAAACCGTCCCAACAACGAGAGTCACAATGCAATGCTTGTGCGTGTTGATCTGACGCCATCCATCGTTGAAGTGGATACATCATCTCAAATCACAAATGTCAAGACTCCAGAGTTAAATATTCGTGTTCGAGATCTAGGCAGCGGAATTGATCCACAATCTTTGCTGATCAATGTGGACGGCATACCTCTTCCAATAGTTATTGAGACTGTTGACAGACAAGAGATTCGGCCAGTGTCTGTGACCCCTCTTAGTCCCTCAACCCCGGTTTGGAATTTTACAATTACAACACTTGCCGAGCTGAAGGCAAAAGTAAGCCAACTCGAAGCCAGTTCGGAACCCATAAGGGATCTTAATCGGGCTTTGGACAATGTTCAAAAAGCTCTGACGGAGGGATATAACAGCGCCGCCAGAGAGCGGCTTGGAAGTTTCCTTCTCATGGCGGCACGGCGATCACATTCGAGTGTGGTGGACTCGAATCACATCGAGCCTGTTCAGACAAACAACCTGGTTTGTGGAGTCGCGAATATTCTATCTGGCATACCGCTCCCCAATGGCCCACTTTCATCTCTTCCCGTGTCTTTTCAGGCGGTTGCCATCCCTGATCTGAAAAATATGGTTTCAGGGTTAACTGCCAGCCGTTCTATCAAAGTTGATTTAAACAAAGCACTGGACAATATTCAGCAGGCGCTTGATGGAGAAATACATATTCTGGCGCGCGAGCGAACAGTTCTATTCATTCAGCAAGTAATCAGAAACTCGAACCTTGCAAAAAGCAAAGCTGGTTATATCATCCTTGCAGATGCCAACCGCCTTATTGCTGATGCTGCCAACATTTTGATTGGGCTTCCTCTCCCAGTCAGCTCGGCCAATCGCGATCAAATCACTGACCTGGCAGTAAAAGTGATGGGATTGCGAACGAGCCTATCGACAAAAACTACACTGAGGAATGCGCTGGAATCTATTGCCAAATTCTTCAACACCGCCAAGTTTGGAGATGCACGCAGAATGGCAGGTATCTTGATCGGCAGGATTGTTGACCATTCCAGCTATGCAAGCGTCAACACAAACGCAATTTTGCGCGAGGAAGCTAACGAGCTGATTGACTCAGCGGTTAAATTATTTATTGAACTGCCATCGGAAATCGGAGAGATCTCACAAGCCACGCACTCGTCCATGGTGATGACCATTTCAGAGCTGCGCAATGAGTTGAATACGTGGGCCTCAGAGAAAGCCACTATTGAGGTGTTACAAGCTATCTTAACCGAGGCAGACCTGCCGCGGACCCAACCCGCTGGCGATGTTAACAGTGCCAGGATTTTGCTAGGTCGATTTATCAGGCAGGTTTCTGCTTGGTGCAGTCTACCGGCTGATAGCTCAGAATGGATCTCTGCGGATGAAGCGAACAGCCTGATATGCGGAGCCGCCAATATTTTAGTGGGCAAAGACGTTTGGCGAAGGTATGTGGCTCGACCAGTTGATGGGCTCTGGGATGGAGAGCACCGGTTCAGCATCTCGGTTGCTGATTTGGCTGGTAATCGGAGTGACGAAATCCATCAAATGATTCTGATTGACACTACACCGCCTCAGATCGTTAAGATCTTCCCAGGACTAAACGCCGTTGTTGGCACTCGTAAACTTCAAATAGTTGCAAATCTAAATGATGATGTGGTATCCGAGACCATACCACATGGAAAACCCTCCGGTATAGCAAGTTTCAAACTGCTTCTGGATGGGCTTGACATTACCACTAAGGCGGCTCTAAAAGATAATCTGGTGACTTACAGCCCTGCAGATTTTCTAGCCGAGGGTCAGCATGCGTTTGAGGTGACCATCTTTGATCGTGCCGGAAATCAGAGCCAGTTAAATTCCTCGTTCTACGTTGACGCGACTCCACCAACAATCAGCGAGATTAAGCCTCCCGCCAACCTGCGCACGAATGCGAAAAGTATTCTGATCTCCGCGCGCTTGTCTGATAACAAAGCCGGTGTTGATGTCAAAAGCGTGCGTCTGTATATTCATGGAAGGAACGTGACCCGCCGGGCGCACATCGCGCCAGATGGCGTAAGTTATTTGTATAAACCGCGGAAGGATGGACCTCGCGCGATTCAAATTTTGTGTTCTGATTTGAAGGGGAACCCCACCGCTCCTCTTGAATATCAGTTTTTGGTGGACCGAACTCCGCCCCGCGTTGTGATTGACCCATCTCTGGACGAACTTGCCATAGTAGCGGATGAAGTACGTGTGTATGGAATTTTGTCGGAGCCTGGGACAATCAAAGTTAATGGGCATTCCGCCACAGTTAAAAATGATCTCGCTTTCACTGCCATGGTTGCTTTGATGCCCGGACATAATCAGCTTATCGCCACAGCCACTGACCTGGCTGGTAATCAGACTATCTCTTCATGGGTGGATGTCTACCGAATCACAGACCTAAATTCGGCAATTACGGGTGTTATTCTGGATGTTAACGGCGCTCCGTTTGCAGGCGTCATTATTACTGAGCCACAGACCGGTATTTCCGCCGTGAGCAATGAATTCGGTCGGTTCGCTCTCGTGAATCTCCCAGCCAGAGATCTCCTACTTGAAGTGAACCCAGGGCCGGCAAGCGCGAAGGGTTATAAACCGTTTCGAGTGCAAGTGCATCCTGAGTATGGCCGGGTGACTGAATTCCGCACGCCAATTTACATGCTCAAATCTGCACTGGACCAGGGAACAAAGATTCCTGAGGGCAGTGATTCTACGACCATCCAGGCTCTTAATGAACCAGAACTTACCCTCACTATACAAAATGACCAGCTTCGTTTTCCAGATGGTGCTCCTCGAAAGATTAGCATTTATTCTGTCGCCTCAGATCGCTTGCCGGTGGATATCCCCGAGTTCATACCAGCAGGACCGGTTGCGGTGCTGGAACCTTCCGGGCTGCAGATCCCTGGAAATGGCGGTGCTCGAATTACCCTGCCCAATAGTATTGGAATGGAGGCTGGTACAACTTTGCCATTGATTGCCTTTAACAGTAAGTCAGGCAAATGGGAACTGGGCGGATTCGGAAAAGTCAGCGATGACGAAAAACGGATAGAGAGCTTAGAAGGGCTGGGGGTGAAGCACTTTTCATTTATTGCCCCGGCGCCTCTGGGTCCTAGGATTGATATCCTGCAAGAGGATAGGCATACGCCCGGCGCAGACGCGCTCAAGGGTGGGCTGGAAACCAGCGTCCAACTGCCAGGCTTCCGCTCCTTCGACCAGCAATTTAGTCCTGAGTTGATCTACAGCAGTTTAACGGCCGCGCCATTTGTTGTTATTACAGGTGTGTTTAAGGGAATGAAGGAGTTTGCAAACCCACCCGAAATTATTGTTGACGATCCTCTCCCTACAGAGTTGACCGGAAAGCGCATCGTTGCAATTGACACCTATGGTCTTTGGCGCGGAGCGAAATGGTATGAGAAGGGAGATAAGGTTCATATAGGAGGTAAGACCATTACGTATCCGGAAATATATTTGCCTGCTGGGGTGGAGTCTCCCTTTGCACCTCTTGGATCTAATTACTGGAAAGAGGGTGTGTGGGTTGAGGCCAGCCGTCAACTGGTCGAACAACCACTGACTTTCTATAAGATCCAGATCAAAACCGAAGTTAAAAAACAGTCCGCTATTTGGCCCGAATCGATCACTTCACGTTACCTGTTCTCGAGTATAGATACCGGCGAGTTCACCTTGCAGGGCTCCTTACAAAAAAAGGGTCCAGAACCATGGCCCGGCGAAGCGGACACGCGCCAGGAATTTCCCACCCTGCCAGAGAATCTGGCCATCAGTTACCATCTTGAACCCCGCCTGAATGACGGCAATTTTTACCCGACCGGGCTATATTCCTTCCTGGCGCGCTACTCCGTCAAAGGCCGAAATTACCAGTCTGCTCAGTATAAACGCGTCGCGACTCAAGCCTTTGTAGATGAAGGGTATTTAGAATATGTACGTTCCCATCGCCTTTACCCTCCCGAATTCTATCAAATGGTAGATCAAGCCAGGCAACTTTATCAATCTGGCCCGGAACTTAGGTCCCAGTATGCTTACTCAGACCCGCTTGATTACCTGTTCCACGATG
>JBGPNQ010000335.1:0-6050 GCA_041487615.1 Anaerolineae bacterium | reverse complement strand
CTTGCCATCCTTGTTCTTCTTGAAGCCATTCTTCTCCAGCAGCTTCGTGGCAACATCTGGGGCAAACTTATACCAGCCCAACCCAAACGCCTGGGCCTGGAATTCCGGAGTATCGGGGAAGACATACCCGCGGCTCCGGGCATAGTCCGCGACACGCTTGGGGGCATCGGGATCATAGGGCGCAAAGGTTTCGCCGTTGCCAACGTCAATGGTGAATGCCTTCAGCCAGTCTTGCATCGGCTCGATGTAAAGCTTGGGGTAGGGGCCAAGGTGCGGGATGTGTACCGGGCTCAAGGTGCCTGAGGAATCGACAGCGATGCTCGTGTACTCGACGATCTCGATCGCCAGCAGCAATGCCCAGCGGACATCCAGCTTGTCGAACGGAGGCCGGGCGGTGTTGAACACGATACCCGTAATGGCCGGGTCGTTGTTGACCACGAAGGGGAAGGTCGGTTGGTAGGCGCGGGAGGTCTTCGACTGTGCCAACAGCGCCTTGAGTCCATCGGCTGAGAGTTCCGCGACATCCAATTCGTGGTTCAATTGGGACAGGATTTGAGCACCTTCATTGTCAAAGGCCTGGAAGATGATGTACTTGGGCTTGGGCTCGCCATACAATATTCCGGTCGGGCTCTTATCCCAGTCCTCACGTTTTTCCCAGGCCGTCCAGGTCCCCTGAGGATCAAAGCTGTGCAGCTTGTAAGGGCCGCAACCTACATACGGGTTGAAGGTAAACTGGACCGGATCTGCTTCTTTTTCGAAGATGTGCTTGGGCATGATCCAGGTGCAGCCCCAGCGGTCGAGGAAGGTCGTGTGGAAGCGGGAGTTAGACTGCTTCAGATCAAATTTTACATTGAGATCATCCACAGCGGTGACAGAAGCCACGTTATCTGCAAAGAAGCTATGGCCATTGAGACCGTCATACTTCATCAGGGTCTCGATCGTAAAGACAACGTCGGCAGCGGTGAAAGGCTCACCGTCAGACCAGGTGACGCCCTCGCGAAGCGGGATCTCACAGGTCATGAAATCTGGACTGTACTTGGGATCTCCACTCGCAGTGCCGGGGATGATATTACCGGTGGCAAAGTCAACCGACCAAAACGGCTCGTTGGCCAGGTTCTGCGTACCGCGGTCACGCCATTTCCAACCGACCCACTCGTTGAAGTTGTCGGGTGTACCGACGCGCCCGGTGAGCTGCCGGATGATCAAAGTCTCCCGGCGGGGGAAAGTACCCATTACATCTGCGACCGCTTCCTGGACGTGGGGAGCCGCTGTAGGCGTGACCTCTTTAATAACCTCCTGGGTTTGGATAACCGTAATCGTTTCGGGGGTGACTGCTGGACCACAGGATGCGAGCACGATTCCACCGCCGGTGACGGTTAGTAACTTCATGAAATCGCGGCGACTTAGTTTTCGGGACATTTCTTCCTCCTGAACTTCTGAACGATTTGTGAAAAAGCTAGTTAACCAGATGTAGAGTGAAAAGGGATGTTAGTTCGTTCGCGATAGGCTGCCTCCTGTCCTTTTCAACGTTTCGTCGCTATTAGTTACCAGGTATGTGCCAGAAGGTTCGTCTGGTGAATGGCAAGGCACAGATGCGCAAGAATCCCTGATCACAAGTTGGGTAGGGATCTTATACAAATGACCTTCGTCAGGGAAGTTTATGGAAAGGGACTCTCCCTTCACCAACTCAACAAGCATTTCCGTTGCCATGGCACCCATCTTCTCGATAGATTGATCGACGGTTGTCAGAGGTGGGGTGAGGTGAGCTGCCTCGCGCAGATTGTCAAACCCAATCACGGACAAGTCGCCTGGTATTTGTAGACCAAATTCCGTGGCAGCCTGGTAAACACCCATCGCAGACATATCATTTGCTGCGAATATCGCCGTTGGGCGGTCGGGCAATGATAAGAGCTTGCGGGTGCAAACCACAGCCATCTCAGTCGAATAATCGCCAATCTCGATCAAATCTTCATTCAGAGGGATACCAGCCGCAGCCAGGCCAGCCTTATATCCCTGCAAGCGCTGGTTAGAGCTTGCCAGTTCCATTCTTCCGGTGATATAGCCAATGCGGCGGTGGCCCAGGTCTGTCAGATAATTCATTGCAGCCAGAGCGCCTTCGCGGTTCGTCGCAATAATCGCCGGGTAGTCCGGGGTTTCATTATTTGGGTCAATAATTACCATCGGGGCATGGCTGGTAAAGTGAGTCGCCGTCGGTGTAACCACGATCACTCCATCGGTGATACTGCCGTTCAGCAGTGCCACATAGGAGCGCTCATGCTGGGCGACATTCTCCTTATCCACTACCCCACTCGTGTAAACAATCAGGTCCTTGTCGAGCGCGGCGATCGCACGGTTCACGCCGCGCATGATTTCATGAGAGTAGTACGAATCCACATCCGACAAAATCAAGCCGACCACGTTGGTTCTGTGGCTGCGCATCCCGCGCGCCGCCAGGCTGGACGCATAGCCCAGTTCCTGGATAACGGCCTCTACCTTTTTGATGGTCTCCTCAGAGATATCATCTTTACCGTTTAAAACCCTCGAAACGGTAGTAACCGAAACACCGGCTTTGCTCGCTACATCCCGGATGGTAATCTTTTTTAGATTTCTTTTCATGGCCTTGTAGATATAACGTTTCCGGTATTGTTTCCGGAAACGTTATAGTAATTATTGCAAAAAAGCACTATAATGTCAATAAGCAATTTCCAAGTCATAAAAGGACAACCAACTAATTTTTTTCTTGGAGGAACGCTATGGGAACAAAAGCTACATTTCATGGGCCGGCTTTTGCCGGTTTGGAAACAACCGAACGGCTAAACGATGAACAGATGGATGCGCGGGCGCGAGAACTTTTTGGGCAGCTCACACAAGACGAGAAAATCAAGATGATGTCGGGAGACCTGCCGTTCTGGACGGGCCTTGCCGATATGCAGGGAGGCGGCTACGCCGACCATCCCTGGGTGGCAGGGGCTGTGCCGCGGTTGGGCATCCCCGGCGTGCGCTTTGCTGACGGCCCGCGCGGGGTAATCATGGATGGCGGCACCACCTTCCCGGTCTCCATGGGTCGTGGGGCCACTTTTGACCCTGAGTTGGAAGAGCGAGTAGGAGATGTGATCGGACGCGAACTGCGCGCCATGGGTGGGAATTTCTTCGGCGGCGTATGCATCAACCTGCTGCGACACCCTGCCTGGGGGCGCGCACAGGAAACCTACGGCGAAGATCCCATTCACCTGGGCGAGTTTGGGGCTGCCCTGGTGCGCGGCGTTCAGAAACATGTGATGGCCTGCGCCAAGCATTACGCGCTGAATTCAATGGAGAACGCCCGTTTCAGCGTGGATGTGACCATCGCGCCTCGGCCGCTCCACGAGATCTATCTGCGCCATTTCAAGCGCGCGGTGGATGAAGGCGTTGCTTCGATCATGAGCGCATATAACAGCGTCAATGGCGAGTGGTGCGGGCAGAACTACGTGCTGCTCACCAAGATTCTCAAGCAGCAGTGGGGCTTCCAGGGCTTTGTGATGACCGACTTCATCTTCGGCATGCGGGATTCTAAGAAAGCTGCGCTGGCCGGGCAGGATATCGAGATGCCCTTCGATATGATTCACAGGCAGCACATCAAGAGCCTGGTGGACCGCGGGGAAGTGCCGGTCGAGCGCGTCGATGATGCTGCGCTGCGCGTGCTGCGCCAGCAGGTCCGTTTTGCCCAAGGCCGCGATCCGCGTGAATATTCCCTGGATGTAGTTGGCAGCGAAGCGCACCGCAAGATTGCCCGTGAGGCAGCGGAAAAGGCGATCGTTTTGCTGAAGAACGAAGGCGCGCTGCTGCCGCTAAAAGGGGTAAAGAAGCTGGCTGTGATCGGCAGACTGGCCGCCTTGCCGAACACCGGCGACGGTGGTTCTTCGAACACCCGCCCGCCTTATGTGATCACCCCACTGCAGGGGCTGCAAGAAGAGCTGGATGGGCAGGCAGAAATCATCTATGACGATGGGAGCGATCCCGCCCGGGCGGTAAAGGTAGCCCGCGAAGCCGAAGTGGTTATCGTTGTTGCCGGGTACACACACCTGGATGAAGGCGAGTATGTTTCACCCGATACGATGAACGAGTTATCGAAAAACTTCCCGCAGCCTACTCCCGAAGAAATGCCCATTGCGCAGACGATGATGGCAAATATGGGCGCTACGAACAGCGTTCTAAATGCCATGCCGCCTGGTGGAGACCGCAAACTGCTGACACTCCACCCCGCAGATGAAGCGCTGATCCAGGCAGTTGCAGCAGCCAACCCGCGCACCGTGGTCGCTATGATGGGCGGCAGCGCGATCATCACTGAGAACTGGCGCGGGCAGGTCCCCGCGATTCTGATGTTGTGGTATCCAGGTATGGAGGGCGGACATGCATTCGCGGATATCCTGTTGGGGAAAGTCAACCCAAGCGGCAAGCTGCCTTGTGTATTCGCCGCCCGCGCCGAAGATCTTCCCTATTACGATATGAACGCCAAGGCGATCACTTACGATTTATGGCATGGCTATCGCAAGTTGGAGCGGGATGGAGTCGTTCCTGCCTTCCCATTTGGCTTAGGACTGAGCTACACCACTTTCGAGCTTGATCACCTCCGCCTGTCAGATGCGTCACTTGGTGAGCGCGATACCCTCACCGCCACACTCGAAGTGACCAACTGCGGACCGTTGGCCGGAGACACCGTTGTGCAAGCCTACGTTGCCGTGCCAGCCTCGCAGGTCGAGCGCGCGCCGAAGGAGCTAAAGGCTTTCCAACGGGTTGGGCTGAAATCCGGAGAGACCAAAACCATCCAACTGAATATCCCGGCCAAAGATCTCGCCTATTATGACGAACAGTCGGGTTGGACTGTGGAGCCAACCAGTTATACGCTGATCGTCGGCCAGCATTCGCTGGATGACCGGGCGCTACGGGCGGAGTTCAAGGTCGTCTGATCCGAGCTCAGACACAACAAGAATATCGTTTGGAAAAGTGTCACAGCGACGCTCCGGTCTGGTTTTCCGGCCCGGAGTCTTGCTTGGGCAAACAACAAATGGTCCTGCTGAGCTTTTGGGAGGCTGCTCAGCGCTGCAAGCAGGTTTGCACGACCAGATCTGGATCAATCTCAAGTAATCTTGTTTGCGGACCTTGACGCAGAAAGTGACAAGGCAGATGATGAATGACCCTTCCCCTCTGGTTATGGGTCTCGATTGCAGTACAACCGCTTGTAAGGCGATCATATGGGATTGTCGCGGCAGATCGATTGCCAGAGGAAACAGCGCTCTTCCCCTGTTGGCTCCCCGGCCTGCCTGGCATGAGCAACCTGCTGAATCCTGGTGGGTATCTACGACCCAGGCTATTCGACAGGCTGTGAGTCAACTAGATAATAAACGGCTGAAGGCTCTTTGCATCGCTCACCAACGTGAGACATTTGTCGCGCTCGATGAGCACGATCGCCCCTTGATTAATGGCATCCTTTGGATGGATGAAAGGGCGCGCGAACTCCTGCCAGCTTTGGAGCAAACTCTCGGGCAGGACAAATTCCACCGCCTGACCGGTAAAAGGCTCTCGGTCAATCTGACCATTGCGAAAATCGCCTGGCTTAAGGAACACAGACCTGATGTATTTGCCCAAACGCTCAAATACCTGGATGTGCATGGATTTCTGGTTCACCGCCTAACGGGTTTATACCGTACTGGCTGGGGTTGTGCTGACCCGACCGGGTTGTTCGATATACAGAACAACCGTTGGGCCGAGTCGTTGTTAGATCAAGTCGATATCCGGCTCGACCAACTTCCTGAAGTATACCCGCCGGGAACGATCGTTGGGTTCCTGAACTATTGGGGTCTGGACTTCAAAATCAAAAGGCAATTGGGAAGGAAAGGGTTCGCCAAGGGAGTTCCGTATTTGATCTTTCAGAGCGTTGTCGAAATTGAACCCGGGTGCTCTCACCGTATCTGGGTTTCGAGCGCCAATCGCAAGCTGTGGGCAAGATCCGCTGCTCGCCCGTGGCCCCAGAAGGAAACAAAAAAGAAATCGGGGCGGTCGTCGCTCAGGCG
>JBGPNQ010000334.1:0-6054 GCA_041487615.1 Anaerolineae bacterium | reverse complement strand
AATTCCAGCAGATAAAGAGGCGGCAATCGCCGGCCGGTTTTTCAGCACGGGCACAACCATCGCAATGAACGTCAACGGCAAAGCAAAATCAAGCGACCAGGATTCAGGGATGGCCGAGCCGAGAAAAATTCCCACGCCGGTACTGATCTGCCACGTGGACCATAGCGCAAATCCCGCGCCAAGAACGAACCAGTGACCCTGTTGCGTTACACCCTCGTTTTCGTAGTGAATGGCGCTCGGTGCGTACGCTTCATCCGTTAACAGATAACTGAGTAGAACTTTCCAGCGCATCGAAAGGGATGCAAGATATGGGGCCAGGGAAGCGGAATACAGCATGTGCCGCAAGTTCACGACGGCAATCGTCAATACGATCACAACTCCGGGCGCGGACTCATGAAAAAGCTGGGCGGCAATAAACTGCGATGACCCCGCAAACACGATGGAAGACATCATCTGCGCCGCGGCATTGGAAAGCCCCGCATTGATTGCAAGCGCACCGTAGATCAATCCAAACGGAAAGACGCCAATAAGAAGCGGGAATTCCGCACGAACTCCCGCCCAAAGGTTTTTCTGTTGTTCATTCATCGAAGCTATAAACCCTGAAAGGATGAAATAGTCACAGGTCCGCTACTCGCTTCTTCGCAGGAATTCCCGGATCGAGATGGACGCCGCCGCGCCCTCGCCGACCGCGGATGCCACCTGCTTGGTGCTGCCATGCCGGACGTCACCTGCCGCAAAAATCCCCGGAACACTGGTTTCAAAAGGAAGTGGCTCCATAATATCCCTTCCATGGGCAATATCATGACCGCTCATCACAAATCCGTATTGATCAAGTTCGGCATATCCTTTTAGAAAATCGACGTTGGGAAGTTGACCAATAAAGACGAATGCCGCAGCGGGATGGAGTTCTTCGACTTGATCATTCAGTTTATTGCGAATCCTTACGGTCTTCAATTTTGAGTCCTGACCTTCGAGCGCTTCCACGGCGGTATTGTATTTCACTTGGATGCGGGATGTTGGCTCGTTGACTTTGTCCACTGCGATTCGACTTGCCGTAAGGCGGTCACCTCGTACGAGCAGGCTGACTTTGTCTGCGAAGTTGGTGAGGTGCAATCCCTCCTCCACGGCAGAGTTGCCGCCACCCACAACGACGATCTCCTTTGCTCCCTTATAGAAAGGACCATCGCAGGTCGCACAGAAGTGGACTCCTGCGCCGATGAAATCCTCTTCACCGGGCACACCCAGCCGCCGGTAGGAGGCACCGGTCGCGACCAGCACCGCTTTCGAGTGATAATGTTTTCCATCGGAGGTATAAACTTCGTGATAGCCCTCTTCCATTTCGAGTTTTTCAACATCAACAGCTTGCAGGATTTCCACATTGAACCGTCGCGCTTGTTGAGTCACGCGCTCTGAGAATTCCTGTCCGCTGATGCCTTCGGGGAAACCGGGGAAATTGTCCAAGCCAACCGTGATGGCAGCCTGTCCGCCAAGAGCAGAGCGTTCGATCAGCAGCACATCCGCGCCTTCGCGCGAGGCGTAGATCGCGGCCGTCAGGCCCGCAGGTCCACCTCCGATGATGATGAGGTCATAGTATGTCTTCTTTGCGACGGTCGTTATTCCAAGCTTGCGGGCGAGTTCGGCGTTGGTTGGTTCGACCAGGAATGTATCGTCGCCAAAAAGGATTAACGGAATGATGCATTTGCCGTCATTCCGTTGCAGAACGTAGGCTTCGCCGTCCTTATCCTGTTCGATATCCACCCAGCGATACGGGATGAATTGCTCGCCAAGGAACTTCTTCGAGCGGCGACAATCGGGGCACCAATACGCGCCATATACAGTGACTTTTGAATCGGTCATGGAATTCTCTCCTTGCGATTGTCTTCTCGCTATTGACGATGGACGTTCGGTTTTAATTTCCCCAATGGAGAGCTGATTTATTACGCAAGTATTAAGACAGTGGACGCCATAACAAGGAAAGCAGCATTGCCAGGATCGCCAGGAAGGCGGCGATGGCAGTGAAGAAAGCGCTGATCTCGATGGTCTCGCTGGTAACGACAAGGAATGTTGGCAGGTTTTGCAGTACATCCTGGAGCTCACCTGCACTGGTGGCAGGATAATAAATTCCGCCGGTCAAATCGGCGATCTGCTTCAAGGTAGTTTCATCGATATCCCTGCGGAAGCCACCGCCCCCACCACCAAAGTTTGGACCAAAGCCTCCGCCACCACCAAATGGATCTTCCGGAAATGGATTGTCGCCGCAATCCATCACCGAATTGCTGTTCGTCGTTCCGTATCCAATCGTATAGACCCGGATTCCGCGTTCAACAGCCTGTTCCGCTGCGGTCAAGGGAAACGGTCCAGCGTTGCTCGCGCCGTCTGTCAGAAGCACAATGATATGAGGCACAAAATTTGCAGCAGCCTTTGACGGTTGCGATGGATCCGGCGAATTATTGATATCACTCGGTGCGATCCGATTGTCGACTTCGGCGATCGCATCGATGGAGCGAAGGATGGCGCTGCCGATGGCTGTTCTGCGTGCGGGAGTCAAATTTTTAATTGCATCCTCCAATAGTTGCACATTGGTTGTGGGCGGCTGGATCAATTCAGCGAACCCGGCAAAGGCCACGATCCCGATCTGCCGACCTGCCATCCGGTTTTCCACGAAGTTCTGCGCTGCATCCTTGGCAGCCTGCAGACGATTCGGAGGGATATCATTGGAACACATGCTTCTGGAAACATCCATTGCCAGGATGACGGTGGCTCTGTTCAACGGCACGGCAACCGTCGCCACCGGCCTTCCCAGAGCGAAGACCAGGCTGGTCAATGCAAGCAGGAAAAAGGCAAAGGGAAGATGCCGACGCCAGCGCGACTGATGCGAAGCCGCTTCCCGCACCAGGGAAAGACTCGAATAACGGACTGCAAAGCGGTTCCTTTTCTTCAGCAGCCAGATATACAGCAGGATAAGCAGCGGGATCAGCAGCAGCAAAACCAGTGAGCCTGCCCAGAGGAAACTCATTGTCGAACTCCATGAATAGAAATCATAACAACCATCACTCATTCACCTTCTAGGGCACGCGTCCAAACCAGAACATGGAAAGCATGCCCCCGATCAACAAAGCCAGCATACCAATGCCTGCAAAAATGGATGTTACTTCCATCTCCTCCGTTTTGATGGATAACTTCGGTTTCAGATCATCATAAATCCTGAACAAATCCTCTTCGTTGGCGGCGTTGTAATACACACCGCCTGTATCGTCTGAAATCGCTCTTAACATTCCTTCATCCAACTGCGTATGGATGGTGAAACCCTCCACCTGCAGGATGGCACCCTCCGAGCTGCCAATGCCAACCGTATAGACGCGCACGCCCAGATCCGCTGCCAGGTCTGCTGCCTTGAGCGGATCAGGATCTTCATTGTTCTCTCCGTCACTCAGCAGCACGATCATCGATGAAGGATACCAGCCTTGTGGCTGAGGAATCGCTTGTTGCGGCCCACTGCCTCCATTCGACTTCAGAATGGGCGGATCACCTTCGTGCACAGCGATCGCGTTCAACGAAACCAGAATCCCATTTGCAAGCGACGTGCCGCGCCTGGGCACGAGGCGCTCGATGGTATCGAGAGTCTCCTGGCGGTCACTGGATGGTGGCTGGACCGCAATACCACCATCGCTGAAAGCAACCACGCCGATCAACACACTAGTGGGCTGGTTCTTCACAAATTGACTCGCCGCCGCCTTGGCCGCTTCCATGCGCGTCGGCTTCAAATCATCCGCCGCCATACTGCCGGAAATATCAAAGGTAAGCATCACCGTTCCCTCAAGCCGCGGCAGGCTTACGGTCGCTTGTGGACGCGCCATCGAGAAAAGCAGCACGCCAATGCCGCCCAGAAAGACCATGGATGGGAGGTGCTGACGCGCGCCCGGGTTGCGTCCCTTTGAATCCCGGGCAAACCCCAGACTCCCAAGTTTGGCGGCAAGGTATTTCCTGCGCCGTTGCACCAGGAAGTAAAGGAATAG
The DNA here is from genome assembly GCA_041487615.1 of Anaerolineae bacterium. Lineage (GTDB taxonomy): Bacteria > Chloroflexota > Anaerolineae > Anaerolineales > Villigracilaceae > Defluviilinea. The sequence goes on along the minus strand of JBGPNQ010000334.1, from coordinate 2,038 downwards.
CAGCAAGGGAATGCACAATAAAAAGATCAGCAGTGTTGGCCAAACAAATGACATGCGAAAATTATCTCCGGAACTGTTGCCGTTGTTTCGCAAAACGGATGATGGATCGGACCAGGTCATCCTGCGTGGATAGTGCAAGCACATCCACACCGGCGTGCTTGAACGCGTTCCTCAAATCGATCTCGCGTTGTTGCATGGCATCAAAAAAGCGCTTGCGAAATTTTTTGTCGTGTGTATCCACGTACAACTGCCCACCCGTCTCAGCGTCCTCCATCACCATCAGGCCCACGTCCGGCAGATCCATTTCAGCCGGGTCATACAAACGGACGGCGATCACCTCATGATGCTGGTTGAGCAAACTCAAGGGAGCCTCCCAACCTGGCGCACTGATGAAATCTGAAATGACAAAGATCAATGAACGTTTCTTGATGGAATTCAAAGCGCCTTTGAGAAACAACTTGAGATCCGTAAACGACGTGTTCGATAAGTGCGGCTGTTTGCGCATATCATTGATGAGACGCAACACCTGCATGCGGCCGCCTCGGGCGGGGACCATGAGCTGCAGCCCGTTCCCAAACATCATCGCCCCGACGCGGTTCCCCCGACGGGTCAACAGGCGCGCCAGCACGGTGACAAAGTCGATCAGTACGGCGCGCTTTCCCTCCTGGTTGCGCATCGTACCAAAATCCACAGACGGACTCAGATCGAGCAAAAACCACGCCGAGACTTCGCGGTCTTCCGTATATTTACGGACGTACGGCGTATCCATGCGCGCGGTCACATTCCAATCGATATAACGGATATCATCCTCCGCCTGATATTCGCGCAGGTCGGCAAAATCCACGCCGAAGCCGTAGAACAGGGAGCGATAATCGCCCTGAAGCAACCCGTCCAGACGGCGGATGACGCGCCAATCGAGACGCAGCAGGGCGCGCTCAGGTGTCTCAGACGTTGCTGCGGATTTCGGCGTGTTCATGCAATGGCACCACGGGAATCGGAATACGGTCAAGAATCTTGTTTAGAATATCATCTCCGCTGACGTTATCTGAAAGCGCTTCGTACGATAAAACGATACGGTGCCGCATCACATCCAGCGCCATATCGAGCACATCCTGCGGCAGGGCATATTTGCGTCCGCGCACAAAGGCCAGCGCGCGTCCGGTCAGAATTAAATTGATCGAAGCACGTGGGCTTGCGCCGAACATAATGTAGGACTTCAATTCCTTCAAACCGACCTTCCCAGGGTCGCGCGTCGCAGTCACCATGCGGACGGCATATTCCATTAACGCTGGGTCTACATATACCTTGTCCGCTTCTTTTTGCAGCTTGAGTAATTGATCGACAGTTAATGCTTTTTGCATGGCCTGTAAAGGACCGGTCATGCGCTCGACGATGACAAACTCCTCAGTTGTCGAGGGATAGCCAATGAGCACCTTCAGCATGAAACGATCCACCTGTGCCTCGGGCAATGCATAGGTCCCTTCGGTTTCGATGGGGTTCTGTGTTGCCAGCACCAAAAACGGATTCGGCACCTTGTAGGTCTCGCGTCCGATCGTCACCTGCTTTTCCTGCATCACTTCGAGCAACGCGCTCTGCACCTTGGCGGGGGCACGGTTGATCTCGTCGGCGAGCAGGAGGTTTGTGAAAACGGGACCCAGCGAGGTGTCGAATGTACCGGTCTTCTGGTTGTAGATGCGCGTCCCAACCAGGTCGGCGGGAACAAGATCGGGCGTGAACTGGATCCGTTTGAATTCCCCTCCGATCACTTCTGCCAGCGTTTTGATCGCCATCGTCTTTGCCAGTCCGGGCACACCTTCCACAAGGATGTGACCGCGTGCCAGCAAAGCCACGATCATTCGTTCAAGCAGATGATCCTGCCCGACGATCACCTTCTTCACCTCATATAGAACTTTTTCCATCGGCGTTCGGTTTTCAGATTTTTCGTTTGTCACCATCATGTACTCCTTCAAGAATTTCTCCCTCACCTAACCTCTCCCACGAGGAGAGGAATCTCCCTTCTCCCGAGGGGAGAAGGGTT
>JBGPNQ010000333.1:0-6060 GCA_041487615.1 Anaerolineae bacterium | reverse complement strand
CGCTTCGATGACACCGTCGAATTTTTTTGCCATGTAATGAATCTCCGCGTTGTATTTTAGCACTAAACATTAAAGAGACCCTAAAGGTATGGAAAACCATTAGGGTCATTTGGTCGGGACGTGGCGCTTTGCGCTTATATAGATCTCGACTTCACTGATTTATTGGTGCATTACCCTCCCAATCCACGCAAAGAGAAAACCGCCCATTTATGGGGCGGTTTTGCCATCTACATCGTGGGCTTATTTTTAGTAAACAATTTCCTTGCTTCTTCGAGCCGTTTTTTCAAAATCTCCTGGCGGGAGTCTCCATTCATGTGTTTCTGTGTAGCATATCGAGCCAGGATCGATATTTCTTTCCTATACTCTTTTCGTTCTCTGAAAATGATGGCCAGTTGCTCGTAATAGGCGGGAGTTACCCCGACACCTGTAAATAAATTATCCTCTTCGGTCGCGTCCACCAGTTCCAATAATGAAGCTATCGCTTCGTCCCGTCGATCTTCCCGTTTCAGTTTCTGCACTGCCACCAGGTATGAGTCTAAATAACTGGTAGGACTATCACCTTTTTCTTTGCTTGCTTTTACGTAGTTCATTTGTGCCGCCTTGCATCATTGTCGAATATTGTTTGCAAGACTAGACTACAAAACGCTGTAAAAGATACAGTTTGTCTGAATTAAATTTGCAAACAAAAAAGACACGAAAACCTTCGTGTCTCCCTTTGCTGTCGGGGCGTGGCGCTACGAGCGCCAGAAGGCCGCAAGCATGTTTACCCGGTCAAATATATGGGAAGAGGCAAGACACGAACAAGTCGACGATTGGCAAATATCTCCACACGATATTCGCCCGCTTCAGGCAGAGACATAGAATAAAACGGAAAAATGAAATGTTGCAGCGCACCCCCGCTGTTCGCGTTGGTCGGCGAATATTCGCTGGAGGCAACGGCGCTTTTCCCGGTTGGGGCAATGATCCGAGTCCCGATCACCAGGTTGCCATCGGCCTGAGTAAGGGATAGACTCATGATTACGTAAAAGGGTGAATGAGTCGTTGGTACCTGCCGAACAAAGGTACTGGAAAAAATCCCGATCATTGATGGTTTGTTGTTTGTCACAAAGGCATATTCACAAAAGAAAATCCAGTTGATCGCTGCCATGATTTCCTCACTTGTGCTTCTGTCGGGGCGTGGCGCTTCGAGCGCCAGACCTTGGCGCCAAGGCGCCACGCGCTAGCTCCGTCTTTCAGACTCTATGGTTGATAGATTGAATCATTATATGAGTGCAGTAGATGCCTAACAAGAAAACTCGCCGATAAAAAGGGGAGTTATTATTTCACTTTCTAAGCCTGAATTCAAAAAACAAAACGGAGAATATTTCTAATCCTGGTACAGGCTTTCCTTCCTCAGGAGTGGAATCACCATATGACACTGTAATGTCAAACCGCTTTGAATAGTGAAATTCTTCTACATCATCATAATCAAGTTCTAATTTTATAGGTGGAAAATCAACCATTAATTCCGGATTATCCTCGTCTTGTATCATCCAATGGTTTCTCAGATACAATATTATTGAAAGCATATCTTTGAGACTTTGTGGAGCAAAAGATGTAAGCCCTTCTTTCGTTATAGAAACAGGCATAAGAAACTCGTATTCGTTTATTTGTGAAGAAAGCTGAAAACCAGCAGTTATAGTACCTTGTTCATGAATTGTGATGGATGAGTCCCCCTGAAGTTGAAGAACTATCGGTATTGAATGTTGATAACAATAATCCTTTATTTGTTGCAAGGTTTTATCATATTCGACTACCCAGTTTAACTTTATATTCTTAGCGGCTCCAAATCCAACATTGTACAATTTCACAGGAATCGATTCTAACCAGCCATATTTGCCAAATTTAACAGGTTCAGCAGCACTCCACCATTTGGGAACCAACAAGTTAGACTCCCCTTCTTTGCGATATGAATATACAGACACATTTGGAGACCTGGGAATTATCAAATCAGGTTTTTGAGAAGCTATTCTCTGATTTCTCATTTCCCTTAGGGTGTAATAGACTAGGGCAATGGTTATCCACGTCCCAATTATCCCAACTATTGAAATAATAGTAGTCCAATCCATTCCAGCCTCCTAGCGTCTTTGCTTCAGTGCACCAAGATTCTACTCCCTTAAATCAGAAAACCCCTTTTCAGGGGCTTCCTTTTCGTTAGATCGTAGAATTACCTAACTGTTGTTTTTGTCGGGGCGTGGCGCTTCGAGCGCCAGACCTTGGCGCCAAGGCGCCACGCGCTAGCCTGTTGATGAATTCTGAATATCAGACAAATAACGTGCTATACCACGTGCTTTGATTTTCCGTTCGCGAAGTACAGCATCAGAACGCGTTTCAAAATGTTCTGTGTAAATCAATTCCCATGGCACTCCGGCACGTGTTGAAATTGATTTTCCTGCATTGTGTTGAATCAGTCGTTGCTCGACATCTTCCGTTGACCCCACATAATATCGATATGTGCGTTTGCTTTGCAGAATGTAGACATAAAAAAGCATTACTCTCTTTAAAACGATGTCTCGCTTACGCGAGACATATTTGTCGGGGCGCCGGGATTCGAACCCGGGACCTCTTGCTCCCAAAGCAAGCGCGCTAGCCGGACTGCGCTACGCCCCGATGAAATTTGAGATGGCGAACCTGAAACCAGCATATACTCGCCAGATTGCGCAACCCCGAAATGGGGTTGGGACGGGCAACCGGACCTTGGCGCTGAAAGCGCCACGCGCTAGCCGGACTGCGCTACGCCCCGATGATGGGCGAGGGACAGACAATCCAGACCTTGGCGCTGAAAGCGCCACGCGCTAGCCGGACTGCGCTACGCCCCGTTTATCATCAGGTCTGTGAGTATAATGCGAAGGATGAATACCCGTCAAGCGATAAGCGAAGCAATCCTGCGGACAAAATTGCTCGCATCCATGCTTACGCTTCTCGTGACCATCACAGCCTGTTCTCCCTCCAACCAGCCGGTTCCCACCCCTACAACCCCCCCCATACTTCCTTCGCAGACGCCTCAGGCAACTGCCACCCTGTCCCCTCCTTCCACTCCCACGCCATTGACCTGTCTCACAGGACAGGGACGCGTGGAGGCAGGCGCGCTCGACTCATTCAAGCCTGCGCAGCAATTCCGCGTCTATCTGCCTCCATGCTACGATGAAAAAACGGATGAGCGCTATCCTGTCCTCTATCTCCTGCATGGACAGACCTATACCGACGATCAATGGGTCCGTCTGGGTGCAACAAATGTCCTTGACGAGTTGATCCACTCGGGAGAATCAGCACCGTTCATCATCGTCTTCCCCGACGACCGTTATTGGAATCTGGAAGCGGGTCCCGGCTTCGGTGACCGCTTGATCACTGCAATCATTCCTTATATTGATTCAACATACCGAACCATCGCGGATCGCAACCATCGCGCCATCGGAGGCATGTCGCGCGGCGCAGGCTGGTCCCTGCGCCTGGGACTGACACAGTGGAAACTCTTCAGTGTCATCGGGCTTCATTCGCTGGCCGTGCTTCAAAAGGATTCTACAAAGATAAGAACGTGGGTAACGGCAATCCCTGCCTCCTCACGTCCGCAAATCTTCATGGATGTCGGCGATAAAGACCAGGAGTTGATCATGGATGAACAGGTCGAATCTCAATTCAACGATTTTGGCATGACCCACGAATGGCATCTCTATGGCGGCGCACACACCGAGGAGTATTGGAGCGCCCACGTGCAGGAATATATCCGCTGGTATGCGGAACAGTGGAATGCCGCACAATAAGTTTATAATCTTCACATTCAGGAGACTTCATGAACATCCTTGTCACAGGTGGAGCGGGCTATATCGGGTCAGCGACAGCCGCAGCGTTGATCAAAGTGGGACATCAGGTCACCGTCTATGATTCGCTGGTCACGGGCCATCAGGCCGCAGTGCCCGATGGAGCGAAATTCATCCAGGCGGATCTATCGGACAGTCATGCGCTTGCAGAAGCATTGACAAAACAAAAATACGACGCGGTCATGCACTTTGCCGCCTTCATCGAAGCCGGAGAAAGCATGAAGGAACCCGGGCGTTTTTACCATAACAATTTCACAAACTCACTGGATCTGATCGAAACATCCATCCGTGCGGGAGTAAAGCGCTTTGTGTTGTCATCCACAGCCGCGGTATTCAAATCCAGCGATGAGCCGCTGACGGAGGCATCCCCGCTGGGCCCGACGAATGTCTATGGACATACGAAGCTCATGATCGAACAGACTTTGGAATGGTATCGCCAGATCCACGGTTTGCACTATGCCGCGCTGCGTTACTTCAACGCCTGCGGAGCATTGCCGGATCGCGGCGAAGCTCACCAACCCGAATCACATCTCATCCCGCTGGTACTGCGCGTTCCGTTGGGGGAACGCGAGTCTGCGAATATTTATGGGACAGACTACCCCACCCCGGATGGCACCTGCATCCGTGATTACATCCACATCGCCGATCTGGTCTCGGCACATCTGCTTGCGCTGGATGGACTGCGGGAACGCGATTTGCTGATCTACAACCTGGGAAGCGGGAACGGGTACTCGGTCCGCGAAGTGATCGAGACCGCGCGTCAGGTGACGGGACATCCCATTCCGGTGGACGAGCTGCCGCGCCGCCCCGGCGACTCCGCCCGTCTGGTTGCCTCCTCTGAAAAAATAAAACGCGAACTCGGCTGGCAACCTGAACACGATGACCTTCATGAAATTATTTCGAGTGCATGGCACTGGCATCAATCGCATCCCAGGGGATATGAGGAAAAATAAACATGACATTTACCATTGTCCTTTTGGGCTGGATCTTTTCGCTTTGCCTGCATGAATTTTCCCACGCGCTGGTTGCCTACTATGGCGGCGATACGACGGTGCGCGAAAAAGGCTATCTCACATTCAACCCACTCAAATATACCCATCCTTTATTTTCGATCATTCTGCCCTTGCTCTTCCTGCTGATGGGCGGCATTGGTTTGCCAGGCGGCGCGGTCTATATTGAAAGACATCGCATCCGCAACCGTTTCTGGTTGAGTGCCATGTCGCTTGCTGGCCCCGCGGCCAACCTGTTGGTTGCTATTATTCTTGGCACTGTCTTGCGCCTGGCCCCTGTCACGAACTCCGGTATCTGGCCAGGACTTTCGTTTTTGCTCGTGCTCCAAATCTCCGCTGTGCTGTTCAACTTAATTCCACTTCCACCCTTTGATGGATATAACGCCCTTGAACCTTTTCTCAGCCCAATCATCCGCGATCAAGTGGACCGCATTCGCGGCTTCAGCATGTGGATCATCTTTCTTTTGTTCTGGTATGTACCCTTTATCAGCAGCTTTTTCTGGAGTGTCGTTCATATTTTCGCATCGGTCCTTGGAGCCAATTGGAGTCTTGTGATCACGGGACTCCAACGGTTCCGTTTTTGGGAACTTTAGCCGCATTTCTCGCACAGCCCTCGCCTGCACTCCCCGGCACCGAACCACCGGGGCGGTGTGCACCTGGTGCAAGTGTCGACTTGGCTCAGGACAAGCCGAAAACTGATCCCGTTATGGAAAGCATGACTCACCGCAAAGTTGTTTCGCGGTGAGTTTTTATTTTAGGGCACCATCCTGCCTGGGGTCTGTATGCAAAATCAACAGGACATGTCATTCTGAGGAGCGGAGCGACGAAGAATCTCGAACTTTACCAATCATTAGCTTAGTTGGCATAAAACCGAGACCCTTCGCTGCCGCTCAGGGTGACATCAACTCAATTTGCAGACAAGCCTAGGATGTTGATAACGGTGGAGAGTCCCAGCAATGAAATACTTTACAAATCGGACTATTTTGGTTATAATAATTGTGTAATATTTCACAATAAGGAAGACGAGAATGAATATTGAAAAACTCCCCCACATTGTCATTATCGGTGCAGGCTTCGGCGGTTTGGAGGCCGCCCGCAGGCTGGCGAACGCGCCGGTGCAAATTACGATCATCGACCGGCACAACTATCATCTCTTCCAGCCGTTGCTATATCAGGTCGCGATCGCCGGGCTT
>JBGPNQ010000332.1:0-6063 GCA_041487615.1 Anaerolineae bacterium | reverse complement strand
GTAACCAATACCCCGATTGAAAAAAGCTTGTTCACCACGCCGTTAGGACAACCAACAGATATGAGTGCTGTGCAGGGTTTCGCAACAGGAACTGCACTTGCTTTACAAGCAGGGACGGCAAGCGTCGCGGTGATCACCGCAACACCAGGGGCAGGAACATCACAAAACCCGACAGTGACTCCAACTCCAATTATTGCACTACCAACAAATGCGGTAACAACTCCCACTGCGACTTTGGCCGTAGTCGCAACGAGCCAGGCTGCCAATACTTCTGTGCCGGTCGGTTCGCGTCCCGCGACATACACATTGCAGACCGGTGAATTCCCGTTTTGTATTGCCCGTCGTTTCGACGTTGATCCAGATCAACTATTGACATTGAGCGGGCTGAGTGATGGTGTACTGTATCCTCCCGGAACGCAATTACGGATTCCACAAAGCGGAAGTTTCCCCGGTGCCCGGGCCTTGCGCAACCATCCTGCAACCTTTACCGCATCAGCAGGAGATACGATTTATGGTGTAGCCTGTGCATTTGGTGATGTTGAGCCTTCTGCGATCGCATCGGCAAACGGACTCTCCGTCGGTGCCACGCTTTCAGCGGGGCAGCAGTTGAGTATCCCATAACCGTTGTCTAACAAGATCGAGCCCAGGCAAATCGCCTGGGCTTTTGTCTTATAATCATCGAAACATTTGCAAAGGAACAAATATATGCCTTTTGAATTTCTTCGATCAGAGGTCATCTTGCAGGGACGCGCATTCAAGATTCGCCGCGATACTCTGAAAACCCCGGATGGACATGAGACAAAGTACGAGATCATCGAACATGGAGGGTCCGTTGTGATCGTGCCTATCGACAATGAAGGGAACGTGCTTTTTGTTCGCCAGTATCGTCATGCGGCTGGGCTGGACCTGCTCGAACTTCCAGCAGGTACGCGGGATGGTGATGAACCCTACGAGGACTGCGCTGCGCGTGAAATTCGTGAAGAGACTGGAATGGAAGCAGGCAAATTGCAGAAGATTGGAGATTTCTATCTTGCGCCAGGGTATTCGAGCGAATTCATGGCTGTTTTTCTGGCAACGGAGTTAAAACACAACCCATTACAGGGTGATGACGATGAATTTTTGCAGGTGGAAAAGATTCATGTGAAAGATGCTGATGCTCTCTTCGCGGGTGGAGGTGTGCCAGATGCCAAATCATTGGCAGCCTGGCTGCTGGCAAAACCGTTCGCGGAGAAACATCAATGATGATCCTGATCGCAGGTCCTTATCGTTCAGGGACAAACGACGACCCCATCAAAATTGAAGCAAATGTTCGCGCGATGGAATCCTTCGCCGTTCCGATTTTCAAAAAGGGACATATTCCCATGCTTGGGGAGTGGCTTGCGCTTCCACTTGTGAGGCTGGCAGGTTCGAAGGAGATTGGCGACGGACCGTTCAATGAGATATTTCATCCCATTGCGGAGATGCTGCTCGACAAATGTGATGCAGTGCTACGGGTCGGCAGTGCATCACAGGGAGCAGACTTAATGGTTGAGGTAGCGAAGAAAAAAGGTTTGCAAGTTTATTTCAAGTTGGACGAAATTCCATCAGCATGAAAGCAACAAAAAAACAGGAGCGCAAAAGCTCCTGTTTTTTTGTATCTTGACGTCAATAGCGGATGAGAAATTTTTGCCACAGAGCCGCAGGGCATACAGAGAAAAACCAATTAAAGCTCAGTGATCTCTGAGTCTCTGTAGCAGGTTTGGAAGGATTTGGCATCACATCGCGTTATTCATTATTCACGTTATATGATTCAACACTAGTTCTTCACTGCTTTCACAATAGCAGCGATATGCTCCGCTGTATTGCCGCAACATCCTCCAACAACCTTCGCTCCCAGCTCCACATATTTCCTGGCATAAGTTGCCATATCCTCCGGACCCATATCATACACGCCCTGCTCGGTTTCGATATCCATGTGAGGGACACCCGCGTTCGGTTTGACCCATAAAGGGAAATTTGGAACAGTTGCCACGTATTCCTTGACCACAGCTTCCATATTCTCAAGCGTCGTTCCACAATTTGCGCCGACCAGAGTTGCGCCCATTTCGCCATAGCGCTTAATAACATCTTTTGGCTTGACGCCCATCATGGAGCGTGTGCCTCGGTCATAACTGAATGATACAACGATCGGAAGATCCGTCACGGATTTTGCACCTTCAAATGCCGCGCTGGTTTCTTCAAACGAGAACATCGTCTCGATCAGTAACAAATCCACGCCACCTTCAGCAAGCGCTTTGGCCTGTTCGGCAAATGCTGCCTTGACATCCTCCGCCTCAAGCGGGCCGTAGGGCTTGATCAAAGCACCGACAGGTCCCATTGACCCGGCAACCAGGACACCGTCGTTGCGTGAACCGGCAGCTTTGCGCGCGATCTCTGCGGCGCGTATATTCACTTCGGGAGTCCGATCCTGATATTTCGAATCCTTCATCCTCATGCGCGTCCCACCGAAGGTGCAGGTGAGAATAATATCAGAGCCCGCATCCACAAATGATTTTTCAAGTTGATACAGAAGGTCAGGGTTGTCGATGATGAGATCTTCAGGCGGGCGGCCCGGCTTGAGTCCCATCTTTTGCAAATTGGAGCCCGTTGCCCCATCTGCCACAAGGATTTCTCCCGCGTTGAGACGTTCCAGAAATTTGTTCATCTATTTTCCTTCTTCGGTCGTCGAGTAGCTGAAGGCGTATCGAGACCAGCATGCCATAAAAAGTTTTCCATTCACAGGTGGTTTCGATACGCCCTGCGAGAAACATGCAGGGCCACTCAACCACCGATATTTTCATTTCATAAAATTCTTCGCCATTGGATCCGGGACTCTATTCGGGATCAGATGGGCGATATGTTCAAACGGTTCGCTCATGTGCGGGAAACTCGTCGCAAGCATGAATTGATTTTGAAACTCAGGGTCGGTTGGCAGTTCAAATCGTTCGACCTTGCGCGTCACCGAATCAATTTCGTTTCGCTTCTCAACATTCAGCAACGCGATGCGAGCGCCATCGCCGGCCGCATTGCCAACGGCATAGACGTTTTTCAAATCACAATCGGGGATCAGCCCAATCAGCATGGCCTTTTCCTTGTCAATATAACTTCCGAAGCCGCCGGCCAGAATAATTTTATCAGGCGACTGCAATCCACTCCGCTTTAGCAGGGTCCGTGCCGCGGTGAACAACGCCGCTTTCGCCAACTGGATTTGTCTTACATCCTGCTGGGTCATGGGGATGTCTCTTCCGATGGATGTTTCCTCTGCCCAGGCGATGACATATTCCCAGCCGTTTTCTCCCTCCCTTACCCGGTCCGACTTAAGCTCTTTCTTGAACCTGCCCCGAGAATCGATGATCCCCGCCCGGAACAATTCCGCCACCGCGTCGATAATGGCAGAGCCGCAAATTCCCTTTGCCTTGCCTGTATTCCATTGCTCTTCACCGACGATCTTATAGCGCGGCTCGAGGGTCTTCTCGTCGATGTGGACGCGCTCGATCGCTCCGGGTGCGGCGCGCATCCCATATTCCACGTGCGCGCCTTCGAGCGCGGGACCCGTCGGCGTGGATGTGCAAACGAGTCGTTTGCGATTTCCGAGAATTAATTCTGCATTTGTGCCAACATCGATCAACAGCCAGTTCTCATCCTGCTTATGTGGCTCTTCGGCCAGGATCATCGCGCTCGTGTCCGCGCCCACAAAGGAGGCAATCGTCGGCAGAACATGGATATTCCCTGATGAATTGATCTGCAATCCAAGTTCGCGCGCCTTTACATCCATGGATCTGTGAATGGTGGGGACAAACGGCGCCAGTCCCAAATCTTTTGGAGGTAGATTTAGCAACAGATGGTGCATTGTGGAGTTCCCAACCAGCACCATTTCCAGGATTTCACTTGTCTTTATCTTTGCTGTATGTGCAGCTTGCTTTAACAATTTATTCAATGTCGCGATGATTGCTTTGTGTAATTTCTCCAAACCATCCCTGTGTTCGATTGAATATTGGATCCGCGACATGACATCTTCGCCGTAAACGATCTGCGGATTCATCTCTGATTCAGCGGCGAGTAATTCTCCAGTCCTCAAATTACATAAATATAATGCAACCGTTGTCGAACCAATATCCACCGCCGCGCCATAACTATCTTCCACATATCCAGCCTGGACTTCGATCACTTCCTTATCCTGCCACACAGAGACAGTGACATTCCATTTTGCTCCACGTAACGTGGAAGATAACGTTTGCAGGCACACGTAATCAATCGTCAAATCGAACCAGCGCGGCAGATTCTCCTCGCCGCGGCGGACGAGTCCCATCGAGATTTCGAGTCCCTTTGCAAGCCGCTCCCAATCTGCAATCGGGCGTTCGAGATTTGGTTGAGTCATCGAAACATAATATTTCCGGACCGATGGTTTGATCTCGATGGCACGTTCCCGAGCGGTCTTACGGACGATCTGTTTATTGCCACGGCTCTCTTCAGGGACATTGATCAGCACATCGCCCATCACTTTGCATTGACACGATAGACGGACCTGTCCGATTTCCCAGCCTTTGTCTTTCAAAAGCTTCGGTCTGCGTTCAAGATAGGCGCGCTCTTCCGTTCCGACAGGGGAGAGGTGCTCACGTTTCGAGTCGATGTTATATTTCTCAAAGCGACCTTCCTCCACAAGGATCATACATTTGCCGCAGGTTGCATTCTCTGCACAAATGGACTCGATCTCCACGCCCAATTCGCGCGCCGCCGCGCGGATAGAGATGCCTTCGTTCACGTGTCCGCGGCGACCTGAGGGTTGGAGGATAACTGTGTGTTTTTTGGTCATATCATTTCCTGACCATGGACATTGGACGGTAGACCGTTTTGTCTTCAAGTAAACGTTCACGGTCCATGGTCAATGGTCTATTGTCCATTCCGGTGGGGAATCTCTATTTTTGCGAACTCCGCTTCCAGTTCCGCGAGAACCGCTTCCGCGACTTCCTCAGGCGAGCCGTCGCGTTCGATCCAGACTCCGCGTTTATATTGGGCAGCATACTCCGTCGTGGACGTTGCTCCGTCTGCCATCGCGTACGCGTCTATCGCGTTTTGGATCCTTTGCGAGAGTTGTTTCTTTACCGTGCGCCCGTCACCTTCAACAGTAAATGATTGTGGGATGTGCTTCCAATACATGATTCGATAACGAGCCATACTCACCTTTCACCGCTGGTCTCACCATGCTGAGCATTTGGATCAACGTACAGAATACAACCCTTGGCATTCAAGTTGGAGATATTCGCGGCATTTCGTAATTATATATAATTTCGTAAGGTTGGATTTTACGGGAGGATGAGTAGTTGGTCAATGGAAATATTATTGAGCCATAGCATTTCCTGCGAGCCAGCCTGTGGTCCATGACGATTGAAAATTGAACCCGCCGGTGATTCCGTCAATGTTCAAGACTTCACCTGCGAAAAATAAATCCGCAACAATGCGGCTTTGCATGGTTTTGAAATCCACTTCATTGAGTTTTACACCGCCGCACGTAACAAACTCCTCTTTGAATTGTCCCTTCCCTTCGATCATGAATTCGCTCGCCGTCAGTTCGTGAGCCAATGTTCTTAACTCCGCCTTGGAAAGATCGGCCCAGTTTTTTTCATCCACAAATCCAACCAACTGCTTCCACAACCTCAACGGAATCTTTGAGAACGCGGGGTTCGTCGAAATTTTCCTGCGCGCGTTCTCCTTCCACTCTTTATTGTGTGTCAACACATCCAGCGTTTTCTCGAAGGAAGTATCACCAAGCCAGTTCACGATTAACTTCGCCCGATATTTTTTCGCATGTAATTCGCGTGCGCCCCACGCCGATGTTCGTAATACTGCGGGTCCGCTCAATCCCCAATGCGTGATGAGCAATGCGCCGCGCTGAATGATCGTATCCAGTTTGAGCATGACGTTTTCGACGGACACGCCTGCCAGCCCATTTATTCTTTCGTCTTTCACGTTGAATGTGAACAATGATGGCACCGGCTCTTCAACTGAATGTCCAAGCAACTTGATTAGGTCAAGTATTTTTCGGTC